>QOPI01000020.1:0-13458 GCA_003331645.1 SAR86 cluster bacterium
TAATGATCCAAATGATGTAAATACCACACATGGACCAGTGGTTAATCAAAAACAATATAATACTATTCAAGAATTTATTAAAAGTGGCATAGATGAAGGTTATGAAATTGTAACTGGAGGACTTGGAAATCCTGATAATTGTAATAGTGGTTATTTTATAAGGCCAACTGTCTTTATTAATGTAGATAATTCAGCAACTATCGCGCAAGAAGAAATATTTGGGCCAGTTTTATCAATTATTAGCTATTCTAGTATTGATAATGCTATAGATATTGCAAACAATTCAAAATATGGTTTATCTAACTATATTACATGTCTAGACTATGATGATGGATATAATATTGCTAAAAGAATTCATTCAGGTCAGTCTATAATTAATAAGATAGGCAGAGGTTCAGTTCCAGCACCCTTTGGTGGATTTAAGCTATCAGGAAATGGAAGAGAACACGGTAAATACGGGTTAGAAGAATACTTAGAAATTAAAGCAATTATTTAAAACATTGCTAATTGTCTATATTCTCTTACCTCAGTATTTGCCATATCGTTAACTTTAACTTTTATATTTGTAAGTGATTCTCCAAATTTATCAAGATAAATATCTAGTTTGTCAGAATCACCACCAAAAAATTTAAAAGCAATTGTCTTATATGCTGCATCTTTATCTAAAGCATTTGTCCACTGGTCGATAATAGGATCTGCGTGTTTTAAGTGTATTAAATTATTCATGAATGTTAATATACTGTATAAATATACAGTAGTCAAGTTTAATTAAATTTAGAATCTATAAGCACCGCTATGAACAAGGCTGGCGTATCTCCATTTGCAGTCCAGGCATGATTGGTACCCCTTTGAATAACAATATCGCCTGTCTGTAGTGAAACTTCTTCGTTATCTAAAGTCAAAGTTGCATTTCCACTAATAAGGATAATGTAATCAATGGATTTTGTTACATGCATTCCAGGGTGTTTGTGTGTATTAATTCTTTCGTGTTCAGCGCCTATAGCCTTAAATCCTAATGCAAACATTTCTTCTAACTCTTCTGTTGATATAGATGGATCTTGAGGAGCTATACTAAAGTATCTGATTTTAGATCCGTTAGCTGGTGGGGATAATATAACTGGTCCATCCGTTCTATCAATAGAGTCAGTATTATCAATAACATTGCCATCGGTATTCCATAGTTCTAAAAATATGTTGTCGCCATTAATAATATCTGGTTCGATTATAGAATTGATTTTAATTTCTGATTCGCCATTTTTATCATTACCTGTAACAATTCTTCTAGGTTTAATCATTTTAATTCTCCTATTTTTTAAATATATCTTCTTTATTCTTAAAGGCTTTAAACTCAATAGCATTATCTGAGGGGTCTTTTAAAAACATGATTGCTTGTTCGCCAGTTTTACCTGCAAAACGTATAGTAGGTTTAATAATAAAATTAATATTTTTATCTACTAATGATTTACTTAGTTGATCGAATTCATTCCAGTTTAGAATGATCCCAAAATGCGGTACTGGCACTTCCTCACCATCAACAGGATTAAAGCTCTTGGTCTTTGCATCATCAGTTTGATGACAAACTAACTGATGACCATAAAAATTAAAATCTACCCACTTTGATGATGATCTGCCTTTAGTGCATCCAAGAATGTCTTGATAAAAGCTAGTTGATGTTTTTAAATTATTTACAGGTATAGCAAGATGAAACGGATTCATCGTTATATTATTTCATATAATTCTTATTTTTTGGATGATTGATAAATAAAATCTTTATATGCAGATAACATTATTGTACTTACTAATAAAACAGTAATACATCCTATAATATCGCCAACTGTAAATCTTAAGACGGTATACATATGTATATCATGATCCGTAATAGCCTGTCTAAGAAAATTACCAAAAAGACCATTTATAGAAGCAGATATAACAGTTATTAAAAATATATGGCGAAAATTAGATTTTTTTAAAAGCAACATACCATGACTATAACTAAAAGAGAAACCAGAAACTCTTAATAAGATTAAAGCAAGTAATACAGAAGAAGATGCAAAAATAGATTGAGTTAATTCAACTAATGAATAAGTGCCATTAACTAAAAATGCATCACCATGAACAAAATAAGATATGCCAATCCATTCAGCAAATACCATAGCTGGAATAGCAATCCATCCAAAGAGACATGTACATATAACTCTTGCTGCATGAGGCAAGTAAACTAAGCTACCTGGATAATCATTATCAGATCCAAAGTCAATAGTAAAATGGATCCACATAATCCACAAACCAAAGTACATAAGAAAAGTAAATGCAAAAGCTTGAAGATAATATTTCATTGTTTAGTTTTTTTAGTTTTTATACGTTAACAGATATTACCAGCTCTCTTTTATCAGAAGTAGATTGTTTAGATAATATTAATTGAAGATCTTCAAGCTTTTTTAATGTCTTAAAAACAGTTGACCTAGATAATTTTGAAATATTAATAACGTCAGAAATAATACATTCCGTATTTTCTTTTTCCTTTAAAAGGATAGAGTAAAAGACTGTTTTCTCATTTCCATTAAGAGTATTTATCTTGAGCTGATGCTCAATATTGGAAACTAATGCAATAGCTTCCATTAAGTCTTCTTTAAATGATTTCATAATAAGTGTAAGTATAAAACATATATATATTAGCAATATATATATGAAAAATAAACATAAATGGCGGAGAGACCGAGATTCGAACTCGGGGTTCCGCAAAGGAACACAACCTTTCCAAGGTTGCACAATAGACCACTCTGACACCTCTCCATAGTTCGGTTGATATTATATGATAAAAATTTAGGAATTAACCTAGGGAAAATATATGCAATTTATCTGAGCACATTGATATTAATTTATCTATTGGTAGTGCTTCACTATTTATTCTATTTGAACATATAAGATCAATTTTAGCTTTATCTTTAATTAACAAGATAATTTCATCTGATTTATTGAGCTCTTTTAAAGTCATAGATATCCTAGGCACATCAGGATAACCATTTGGTATTGATATTAATGAATCTGATAGGCTGTATGCATCATTAAGATTGGTCATTTGTGGAAAAATAGATGCAAAATGTCCATCCATACCCATGCCTAAAAGGCAAAAATGATATTTATTAATATTTATTAATTTTTGTTGAGCATTTACATCTCTTAAACTTATAAATGAATCGTTAAATTTATCATTATTAATAACGGATTTAATAATACCTTCATTGCTTAATTTATGGTCTGAATTAACATCCCTTTCATCTGATAAAGTAATATTATAATTATGCCAATCAAGGACCTGGTCTGCTAAAAGTTTATAAAAACCCATAGGAGATTTTCCACCAGATAAAATAATATTAATTTTATTTTGTTTTTTAGATTGTATAAATTTATCAAAAAGTGCTTGATGCAATAAATTTTCGTTAGCAAAGCTTTGTATCTTATTATTGAGCATCTTCTCTAAAATTAAGAAACATATATTCATTTGCATTAGCTCTCATAGGATTAATGTCAATCCCTCCTCTTCTTAGAAATCTTCCATATACACAGAATTTATCTGGTTTGTACTCATTTACAATTTTAGAAAAAATTTTATCTATACATAATTCATGAAATTCCCCAGTATTTCTGAATGATAGAAAGTATTTAGTTAACCAGGCTATATTCATTGTGCCGCTAGAGCGAATATATATTACTGCCCAGTCAGGCTGATTAGTCACTGGACATAATGATCTAAACGCTTCAAATTTATAAACTTTATTGGGCTTAGTAATTCTATTGTTATTATCAATTAATGATATTGAGCTAGGTTTCTTAGCAAATGTTTTCTTAATTCTAACTTTTACTGAAATTTTACAAATATTGGAAAGATCATTTTTTATTGTTTTAATTACTTCACTAGTGTTAAGAAAATCCTTATTAAAGAATGAATTTAAGTAAATTTTCATAGACTTTGATTCAATAGTTATTGCTGATTTACTAGGAATAATAATCTCAAGGATAGCTAGGCGAGGAGACTTTTGTTTGTCTAAATATGAAAATTCATAGGCATTCCATATATCAATACCATATTTAGACTCTTGTAAATTTGTATATTTTGCTTGTTCTTTTTTTCTTATGATTGGATCTAAGATTAAAAAAATATCTTTTTTCTTAGAATTATTTACATTTTTACCAAGATATTTTCTGTTCACTGCCTAATACCAATACCTTTATTTAAAAGATAAAGACATATCCCGGTAAAAATACCAATAAATGAAAAAATCATACCTAAAGCAAATGGAATTGAGACATCACTCACACCCAACATACCCTCTCTAAATGTATTGACTACATACAACATAGGGTTTGCCATAGAGATATTCCTCCAGAATTCAGGAAGAATATTTATTGAATAGAAAACTCCGCCAAGATAAATTAATGGCGTTAAAATAAAAGTAGGTATTATTGATATATCATCAAAACTATCAGCAAAAACTGCATTAATAAAACCCATAAGTGAAAAAAGTATTGCTGTTAAAAATAGTACAAGCAAAGTCAAACCAGGATTAACAACTTCAAATGCCGGATAGAAAAATAAACTAACCATATAAACGATGAAGCCAATCAAAACACCTCTTGTAACCCCACCAATAATAAAACCTAATAATATTGTCCAATTTGGCATTGGCGATACAAGCAGTTCTTCGATTGATCTTTGAAACTTTACTGAGTAAAAAGATGAAGTAACGTTTGCATATGAATTAGTTATTACTGACAACATAATTAAACCAGGAATCATAAACTGTATATAATCAAGACCATCCATTGAACCAATTCTGGGGCCAATAAGTGATCCAAAAATTACAAAATATAAAGACATTGTTACAGCTGGTGGGACTAATGTTTGGACCCAGATTCTTAAATAACGCCTTATTTCTTTAATCGATAATGTTATTAATGAATTTAATATTTCTTTTCTTCTATAAATCATCTTTTTACCATCTCAATAAATAGCTCTTCAAGTCTATTAGATTCATTTCTCATAGAGTTTACTTGAATCGATTTTTCGCTAAGTAATTTAAATAAATTATTAATATTCTTATCTTTTGAAACTGCTGCAACTAATGTTGTTGGATCATCAAGTCTCATAGGAAACCCGTCAATAATAGGAGCTTCAGTTATAGGATTATCTAGATCTAATACAAAGCCTTGAACATCAAGTCTGCTTAGTAAGTCCTTCATGCTTGTATCTTCGACAATCTCACCGTTATCAATAATGGCTATATTTTTGCATAGTTGTTCAGCTTCTTCTAAATAATGTGTTGTTAGAATAATAGTTGTACCGTTTGCATTAATTTCTTTTAAAAATTCCCACATTTCACGCCTTAATTCAATATCTACTCCAGCAGTTGGTTCGTCTAAAATTAATAGTTTTGGCTCATGAATTAATGCTTTAGCTATCATCAAACGTCTTTTATAACCACCTGATAATGTTCGAGCTTGATCTCTTCTTTTATCCCATAACCCTAAGCGCCTCATAACTGATTCAGCTTTAATAAGTCCTTCCTTTAGCGGAATACCATAATAACCACCCTGGGTGACTACTATATCTAAAACTTTTTCAAAACCGCCAAAGTTAACTTCTTGAGCAACAACACCAAGCATACGTTTTGCTTCTGGAAAATTTTTATCAATATCAACATCAAAAATCTTTACATTGCCAGACGTTTTATTTACAAGAGAGCCTATGATTCCAATGGTAGATGATTTACCAGCACCGTTTGGTCCTAGTAATGCAAAGAAATCTCCCTCATTAACTTTTAGATCTATACCCTTAAGCGCAACGACATCATTTTTGTAAACTTTTTTAAGATTTGATATTTCTAGGGCGTAACTCATGAAGAGCTATTTTAAACTTTATCTCTTTCAGATCCAACCACAAAAATACTTAATAAGATACCAATAATTAATCCAATCCATGCACTAAAAAAAGTTATGAAAACAGCAATTAATAATGCTGATGCCATTTCTGAATTTTTCTTAGGAATAGCCATAGCCACATAAGCACATGCAAAACCAGTTAATATTAATGTAAGCGTAAGAGCCATCTGCATCAATGGCTTCATTAATGTGATAAATGGCAAGGTTACATATAAAAATGGAATACCCATTAGATAATATGATCCAAGTCCATCAAAAATTGATGGCATTTCTTTAGGGCCCTTCTTCCAGCGTTCAGCCACAACAACATGAACCCCAGTCCATAAAGCACCTTGAGTTGGGAAAAAGGGGTTAACTAAAAGACCTAAGAAATTTCTCATAGCAACAGAAAGATGAGATCTATCTAAATCGACATCAAGAGGCTCATCAGGCCTTTGTGTTTGAGCGTCATTTAAAACCTCAGTACCTGTTATTAAATCACCAAACAATAATGTATAGCCAATTATTACTAGAGGTAGGGCTTCAACATACATATCCAAAGAAGGAAAACCAATTGCTAGAGGTGATGTTCTATTAAATAATGAAATTACATCAGGAATTCTAAAACCCCATTCAATATCAAAAGTAACTTCATTAAGTAAAAATGCAACTAATGCAGCTAATACAAAGCCAGGTAATAAACCTAATGATCCAATTATTCTAAAAAAGTTATTTTTTAAAGCTAATTTCTTGAATGGCTCAGAAAATGTAGTAATAACACACAAAGAAATTGCAAGAACCATAGATACTGGTTGAACCATTAATTTATCAAGATCAGTAACAAAAACTTGATAAAATGCTGCTAATGCAGCGCCTAAGATAATTCCAGCCTTTAGACCATTAGGAATAATCTCAATAAGTTTTTTACCCCAGCCTGTGATACCCATCACAAAAAGTAATAGGGTAAATTCTATACACATAGCAGCCATAAACTTAAAGATATCTGGATCATATACCCCAGTAAATTGTCCCTTTGCAGCAAATGCAGCTATAACTATAGGCACGGCAGGTGTAACCCAACCTGGTGCCATTGGCTCTCCAAAAAATATAGGACCTGCACCAATTAAGGTTCCAGCAATAAAACTTAATGCAACACCCTCTTCAAAAGTTAATCCAAGGCCCATAGCAATAGGAACAGCTGCAAATGCTGTAGCACCTGAAATTACCATGCCTTGGAAGAACTCTCCAGCTCTTAAATTTAAATGAATAAAAGGTATTCTAAGAGTGAACGGTCCCCACTTTATACCTTTACTAGTTGTAGTTTTTGCTGCTGTATTCATTTTGATAGATTAGACATCCCCTCCTCTAAACCTTTTAATGTTAAAGAATACATCCTATCATCAAATAAGTCTTTTAAGATACATACTGATGAGGTGTAGTCCCAATGATCATCAGGCACCGGATTTAACCATGCCATATTTTCAAAATGTCTTGAAAGTTTTTTAATCCATGTTGAACCAGGCTCTTCGTTCCAATGCTCGATACTACCGCCTGGATTTGTAATCTCATAAGGTGCCATTGTCGCATCTCCTACGACAATAAATTTGTAATCAGATGTGTACTTATTAATAATATCTTGAACAAGTATTCTTTCCTGACTTCTTCTTCTATTATCTTTCCATACCGACTCATAAATGCAGTTATGAAAATAAAAATATTCAAGATGCTTAAATTCAGTTTTGATTGCTGAGAATAATTCTTCACATAATTTCACATATGGATCCATAGAACCACCAACATCAAACATAATAATAACTTTTACAGCATTAGCTCTTTCAGGAATCATATTTATATCTAAATAACCAGCATTCTTTGCTGTGGATTTTATAGTGCCATCCATATCCAACTCTAAATCATTTCCTTGACGCGCAAACTTTCTCAAACGCCTAAGAGCCATTTTTATATTTCTTGTTCCTATGGTTATAGAATCATCTAAGTTGCTATATTGACGTTGCTCCCATACTTTTACAGCTTTCTTTTGTCCTCCAGTGCCGCCTACTCTTATACCTTCAGGATTTTGACCTCCATGACCAAATGGAGATGTTCCATTCGTACCTACCCATTTTGATCCACCTTCATGCCGCTCTTTTTGCTCTTCAAGTCGCTTCTTAAACTCTTCAAGTAACTTATCAAGACCGCCAAGAGATTTAATTTTCTTTAATTCTTCTGGATCTAGTTCTTTTTCAAAAGCTTTTCTTAACCAATCATCAGGTATTAAAGCTTGAAAAATATCCTCAAGCTTTTCAATGCCTTTAAAGTATATTTCAAATGCTTTATCAAACTTATCATAGTGCTTTTCATCTTTAACAAGTATTGCTCGAGAAAGGTAATAAAAATCATCAAGATCAGCATAAGCAACTCTTTTTTCTAGAGCTCCTAATAAATCAAGCAGCTCTCTTAATGAGCATGGAACACCAGAAGCCTTAACAGTTTGAAAGAGATTTATTAACATAAATTCTTATTTATTAGCTGACTCTCTTCTAGACATGAAAGCCAATCTTTCTAATAAATGGACATCTTGTTCATTTTTAAGAAGAGCTCCATATAGTGGTGGAATAGCTTTTGAAGAATCAGCGTTTTTTAAAATTTCATCAGGCATGTCATCAGACAATAATAATTTTAACCAGTCTATTAACTCTGAAGTTGAAGGTTTTTTCTTTAGTCCAGGTATTTTCCTAAGATCAAAGAAAATTTCTAATGCATCATTAACTAATTTTTTCTTAATTTTAGGATAATGCACTTTAACAATTTTATTCATGGTGTCTCTATCAGGAAAATTTATATAGTGAAAGAAACATCTTCGTAAAAATGCATCAGGTAATTCTTTTTCATTATTAGATGTCATTATGATTATAGGTCTATGTTTTGCGCTAATTGTTTCACCAGTTTCGTAACAGAAAAATTCCATTCGATCTAGCTCTTGCAGCAGATCATTTGGAAATTCAATATCAGCTTTATCAATTTCATCTATCAATAAAACAACCTGCTTTTCAGAAGTAAAAGCCTCCCACAATTTTCCTTTTTTAATATAGTTTGCTATATCCTTAACTCTTTCATCGCCAAGCTGTGAGTCTCTAAGTCTTGTTACAGCATCATACTCGTAGAGTCCTTGCGTAGCTTTTGTAGTAGATTTTATATGCCATTCAATTAAATCAAGCCCTAAAGCTTCTGCAACTTCTATAGCAAGTAATGTTTTACCAGTACCAGGCTCACCTTTTATTAATAAGGGTCTTTCTAATGCTACAGATGCATTAACTGCCATACTAAGATCATCTGTAGAAATATAATTCTTGGTTCCTTTAAATTGCATAATCAAATCCTTTTATATTGTAATTTTTTCTTCTGATTTAAGTATTCTAGTGAGTTGTCTGCTTGAAGCAACTAAATTTTTATTAAGATCCCATATTTTACAATCTTGTTCAAAATATCCATTATGAATATCGCTAGCAATAAAATCCAACAAAAGAACTTCAGTTTGTGGCATTTGTCTTATATGAGTTGTTAATGTAAGCGTTGGAACCCAACCGAGTGGTCCGTATTTATTTAAAACAACCGGAGGCAGAATATCTGAAAAAAATGATAAAGCATATTGATCAGGAATTCCTCCTTGTAACGAAATATAAGCCGAGCATCTTGCATCTGCATCTTCATTTGAAATATCTCTATCCCACCATGCATGATCTGGATGTACAAAACAGTCTACTTGTTTAACAAAAGCTGGAGTAAATCCAGGTTTAATATTTTCATAATCTAAGCTAATAAATAAATCCTTTTCAGTAGTATTAAATAATTCAGGAATTGGGGTTGCAAGTCCTGCATAGCCTTTCATATGTGCAAAGTCTGAACATAACCCTGTATAGATACATTTAATATTATTGTCCTGAAGGATGGTAACTCGGCCAGTTGAACTTCCTTTACTTATTCTAATAACATCAACTTTAATATCTATTTCTCTTGGTTCTGTACGGTCTAAATACTGGATTGATGAACTGATTGCGCATGAATGAGGTAATGTTGTCGTAAGTGCCTTATGCATTATTGCCATTAAATATCCGCCATGCGGAGTATTCCCAACAAAAAAATTTTCACTTGGAACAGTTTTGTAAGAGAAATCATCAATCTTCTCTATACTTATTGCATCTTTAAATTGTGTAAATTTGTCCATAATTGTTATTTTTGTTAGATAATTGTAATTCATAAGACTAGAAGAATCTTAATAAAATGAATCAATTGTTTGATATAGCCTGTAACTTTACTCATGAATCTTTTGAGAAAGATCTAGATGAGGTTATAAATTCAGCTATTGATTTAGGAATTAATAAATTTCTTGTTGTATCTGCTGAATTAAAAGACTATGCCTTAATAAATAAAATAACTGAAAATTATAATAGTTGTTATTTCACAACTGGGGTGCATCCTCATCATGCTAAAACCTTTAATAAAGATTCAATTTCAATAATGCATAATCTGGTAGATAAATATAATCCCCACGCTCTTGGTGAAATGGGTTTAGACTTCTTTAGAAATATTTCTAGTTATGAAGAACAGTTATATGCTTTTGAAGAACAAATAAAACTCGCTATAAAATTTAATAAACCATTATTTCTTCACCAAAGAGATTCGCACGAATCTTTTATAAAACTAATAAATAAATATAAAGACGATATAAATAAAGCTGTTGTTCATTGTTTTACTGGAACTCAAAAAGAACTTGATGACTATCTTAACAATGATTTCTACATAGGCCTTACAGGATGGATCTGTGATGAGCGAAGAAACAAAGATTTAAGAGAGTCCATTAAAGATATTCCTCTTAATAAACTAATGATAGAAACTGATTCACCTTATTTAATACCAAGAAATCTTTCTGCAAAGCTAAAGAAAAATAGAAATGAGCCAAAAAATCTTATACATATAGCCAAAGAAATAGCAGCTTTAAGAGAAGAATCATTTGAAACAGTATGTAAATCTACCTATCAGAATAGTAAAGATTTTTTTAGCCTAACTTAGCTATATCTAAGTTATATTCTTTTGAAATGGCTTCATTGTCTTCACCTGAAGCCACAATATAAGAATTTTGTTCTAATCTAGATTTAGAGAATCTTGGTGATGGAGCTGGCTCTGTAAAACCATTTACATGCATAAAGGTTTCTCTAGCAACATGATGTGGATGTAATGAAGTTTCAGAAAGACTTAAAACTGGTGATACGCATGCATCAGAATTATTAAATATCTTTGCCCATTCATCTCTTGTCTTTGTTTTGATTACACTTATCATTTTTAGTTTTAATTTTGGCCACATAGATCTATTCATTTGATCTAAAAAATCCTCATCATTAATTTCAAGCTTCTCCAACAACTCTTTGTAAAATTGGGGCTCTATAGCACCTATGGCTATATGTTTTTTATCACTACATTCATAAGTATCATAAAAATGTGCAGCTCCATCCAAAAGATTTGATTCTTTATTCTCTGTCCAAAAACCCATCTCTTTAAATGAGTAAAACATACTCATAAGCAATGAGCTTCCATCTATCATTGCTGCGTCAACCACCTGACCTTCTCCAGTTTTTTGTGAATGAATAAAAGCTCCAAGCATCCCAACAGCTAAGAGCATACCTCCACCACCAAAATCTCCTACTAAGTTTAATGGAGGTTGCGGATTTTCACCTTCTCTACCCATTGAGTCTAAAACTCCCGATAAAGCAATATAATTAATATCGTGACCAGATTGATTTGCCATAGGGCCTTCCTGACCCCAGCCAGTCATTCTGCCATATACCAATGAATTATTAATTTCAAGGCATTCCTTAGGACCTAAACCTAGCCTCTCCATAACACCTGGCCTAAAACCTTCAAATATGCCATCCATCTGCGATATTAGTTTCTTTACCTCTTGAATTGATTCAGGATTTTTTAAATCTACAGTTATAGATTTTTTATTTCTATTATGAATATCAGCTTTATTAAAATTTCCGTGAGTAGATGATTTATCAAGTCTAATAACATCAGCACCTAAATCAGCCAATAACATGCCACAAAATGGGCCTGGACCAATTCCAGAAAACTCTAATATTTTTAAACCTTTTAATGGACCCATAATTAATTATTGAAAGACCTTAAACTTTACTAGCATTATTGGTAACAAAGTTAACGAACTAATAAATGCTAATAATAGTGCTATTGCAGTGAAAATGCCAAACAATGCTGTTGGTGCAAAATTAGACATTATTAAAATAGAAAAACCAACTGCAATAGTAAATGCTGTGTAAAAGATTGCTCTGCCAACACTTAAATGCGAGAGTTGCATACTTTCCTCAGCCTCATGACCAGCTCTAATATAAGCACGATATCGATATAAATAATGAATAGTATTATCAACAGCCATTCCTACACTTATAGAAGCTACCGTTATAGTCATAATATCTAAGGGTATTTTTAGAAGGCCTAATAACCCCAGCACACTGGAAGCTACAAAAATATTTGGCAAGATACCAATAAACATAATTTTTATTGATCTAAATAAAATTAGTAACATTAACGCTATAACAAAAAATACTAATGTTAATGAGCCAATTTGAGAAGTGAATAAAGATTGAAGCATATTGTTATAGAGCACAGCGAGTCCAGTTATTTCAAATTGATCTTTTGAAAGGTTGAACTTATTAACCAAATCAATTTCAATTTTCGTTAATAATTCATCTCTATTTAATGATTCTGCTGATTCTATTACTCTGGTTGATATTCTGACTTTAGAATCATCTTTGTTGATATATGAATACAATAAGGTTTCTCTTATATCCTCAGGCAAGACCGATCTTAATAATGCTAATTCAAGATCATTTAAATCCTCATTATTATTAATTTGTCGAGCTAATTTAACACCACTTGCAACGCTTAAAACTTTGCCAATCTCAGGCATTGCATCAAGATAATCATGAATTTCTTCTAATTTAGCTAATGAATATATATTCCACCAATAACCAGATGCCTGGCTATCCTCATCTGCAAACATATCATCAGCAAATAAATCATCTGCATCATCTGCAATAATGTCATTGAAATCATATTCAGGCTCATTAATAATAATATCTAATGTTGCAGTACCGCCAAGTTCTTCATCTAATAACAACATACCTTGATATATCTCAGTGGATTCATCAAAGTAATCAATAAATCTGTTCTCTACAATTAATTTAGACATTCCGATAAAAAATAAAATAAATACAATTAAATAGGATGCTGACAAAATAACTTTATTTGCATTAGTGAATTCAGCAATCCTTTTTAAAATTAATCTTATATTAATAAAATCACGAGTTTTTCTGGTATCTAAAAGAGCGAAAGCTGCAAGTAAGAAACTAAAGGTAAATAATAAGGCAAATGACATTCCTACAGCCATCATTTTACCAAATTCAATTACAGGCTTTAGATCAGCAAAGGTTAATGATAAAAAGGCTATAGCTGTTGTTAGTGCAG
>QOPI01000021.1:0-13441 GCA_003331645.1 SAR86 cluster bacterium
TAGAAAAAAAGCAGATCTTGAAAAAGATTTAAGGCAAATTTCTTTATCTAAAGTAATAATATTATTTGTATTAATTAATAGTGTATTTATATTTATTATTATAACAATAACTAAGATTCTTCTCTAATGAATAAACTTCAAAAGCTTAAAAATCAATTATCCTCATCCTATAAAAAAGAAATTATTTTTAATCTAAGTCCTGCTTCAGGTTATAGATCAAGGTGTGAATTTGGTTATAAAAATGGTTCTTATACTATGGTAAAAAATGGTAAAAAAGTTTTATTAGATCATTTTGATCTTCCAGTTTCTGCAATTCAAAATATCATGAAACCTTTACTTGAAGCAATAAATGCGAACCCTTTAATAAATAAGAAATTATTTCAAATTAACTTTAGAGCTGTAAATCAAATAGTACTAGTGACACTTATTTATCACAAACAATTAGACCAAAACTGGCTTGAATCAGCTCGAATAATAGAAACTAAGTTAGATATAAATGTTCTAGGGAGATCAAAAAATCAACTCTTAGCCACACACTTGACTGAGTTAGAACAATATATTGATATTAATCCATCATATTACTTGTATCAAAACGATAAAACTTTTTATCAACCTAATGCTTTTTTAATGCCTAAAATGGTTAAATTAGTTATTTCATTAATAGAAAATCCTAGAGATTTATTAGAGCTATATTGTGGATCTGGGACCTTCACTATTCCCTTAAGTTATTCTTTTAAAAATGTGTTTGCAACTGAAAACAACCGTGAATCAATAAGTTATCTTAAGAAATCAATTCACAAAAATCATATTAAAAATATTTTTTATGCTAGATTGTCGGATATTGAGTTAATGGATGCCTATAAAGGAAGAATCTTTAGAAGATTAGAGAATATTGATCTTAAGAATTTTAACTTTAGTCATGTATTAGTTGATCCACCAAGGTCTGGTTTAAGTCATAACGTTACAGAAATTTTAAATAAATTTGAAAACATTATTTATATATCTTGTAATCCAGATACATTCAAAAGAGATCTAGATAAATTAAAAGATTATCGAATAAAAAAACTTGAGGTATTTGATCAATTTTCAAACACCCCTCATTTAGAATTAATTGCTTTATTAATTAAGCGCTAAAATTATAATTTTGAATCTAATTCTGGAAGCGCTTCAAATAGATCAGCAACGAGACCATAATCTGCAACTTGAAAAATTGGTGCATCTTCATCTTTGTTAATAGCCACAATAACTTTAGAATCTTTCATACCAGCTAAATGTTGGATTGCTCCAGATATTCCAACAGCTATATATAAATCTGGTGCTACTATTTTTCCTGTTTGTCCAACTTGATAGTCGTTTGGTACAAAGCCTGCATCAACTGCAGCTCTTGATGCGCCAACTGCAGCGCCTAACTTATCAGCAATAGAATCTAATAAATGAAAATTATCACCAGATTGCATACCTCTGCCTCCAGAGATAACAATATCTGCAGCAGTGAGTTCTGGTCTATCGCTTACAGCAAGCTCTTCATTTACAAATGACGACTTGCCATCTGATACTATTGATGCAGCATCTTTAATTTCTGCGTTGCCTGATCCAGAAATAACACCATCAAATGCAGTAGATCTAACTGAAATAATTTTTTTATCATCTAAAGTTTTTACAGTAGCAATACAACTTCCTGCATAGATTGGTCTTTTAAATGTATCAGGGCCTAAAACAGCCGTTATTTCAGATATTTGTTGAGAGTCCAGCAAAGCTGCGACTCTTGGTAAAAAATTCTTTCCAAAAGTTGTTGCTGGAGCAAGTATGTATTCAAAATCATCTGCTATTGATACTACTAATTTAGCTATATCTTCAGCTAAAAAGTTTTCATAAGCTGTTTCATCTGCCAAAAGAACTGTCGCAACTCCATCCAATGATGCTACTTCATTAGCAACATTTGAGCAGGCAATACCAGCTACTAGCACATTTATATCTGAACCAATTTCTTTTGCTGCTGCAATGGTAGAATTGGTTGATCCTTTTAAATTATTATTATCGTGTTCTGCTACTACTAAAATTTTCATGATATAACCTTTGCTTCATTTTTAAGTTTATCCATAAGCTGATCAACAGATTCAACGATTACCCCTGCTGCTCTTTCCGCAGGAAGCTCAACTGAAAGTAATTCAGTTCTATTGCTAATATCAAATCCCATATCGGCTAGACTAAGAATATTTAGTTCTTTTTTCTTAGCTTTCATAATATTAGGTAACGAAGCATATCTTGGTTCATTCAATCTTAAATCAGTTGTAACAATTGCTGGCAGTGATACTTGAATAGTTTGCAGTCCACCATCAATTTCTCTAGTTACATTTGCTGAATCTCCTGAAATGCTAATCTCAGATGCATTAGTCGCTTGAGCATATCCCATCAATGCTGCAAGCATTTGTCCAGTTTGATTATTATCACCATCAATAGCTTGTTTGCCTAAAATTATTAGATTTGGATTTTCAGCTTCACAAACTTTAGCTAGAGCTTTTGCTATAACTAAAGGCTCAACTAAATTATCTGATTCAACTAAAATAGCTCTATCAGCACCTAATGCTAAAGCTGTTCTCAGTTGTTCTTGGGAGTCTTGTTTACCAACAGTAACTGTAATAACTTCTGATGCAGTGCCCGCTTCTTTAAGCCTAACTGCTTCTTCTAATGCTATTTCACAAAATGGGTTAACGGACATTTTTACATTATTAAGATCAACATTTGATTGATCAGAAAGCGGCCTAACTTTTACGTTATAATCAACCACTCTTTTTATAGGAACTAAGATTTTCATTTTTTACTCGGTATGTGTTATTGATGAATTTAAAAAACTGTATAATTGTAATGTTTTTTACAAATTATCTAAAGATATAATTAGGGGATATTATTAGATATCATTTAACTTATATATAAGGGAAGTTAGATATGGATAGAGAAATAATGGAATATGACGTTGTTGTTGTTGGCGGTGGTCCAGCTGGTCTAGCGACAGCCATTCGTTTTGCTCAGTTGAATAAAGAGAATAATACGAATTACTCTATATGCTTATTAGAAAAAGGCTCAGAGATTGGTGCTCATATTTTATCTGGTAATGTTTTTGAACCAACGGCATTAAATGAACTTATTCCAAATTGGAAAGAATTAGGAGCTCCATTAAATACACCCGTAAAAAAAGATAAATTAAGATTTCTTTTGAAGAGTACAGCTCTTCCTGTTCCAGCATTTCTAGTGCCAGCGATGAATAATCATGGAAACTACGTACTAAGTTTAGGTAATTTATGTCGATGGTTAGGTGACCAAGCAGAAAACTTAGGTGTAGAGATTTTTCCTGGATTTCCAGCTAGTAAAATTGTTTATCAAGATGAAAAAGTGGTTGGTGTGCAAACAGGTGACATGGGTATTTCGATGGATGGCAAGGAAAAAGCTGGTTTTGAACCAGGTATTGAAATCAGAGCTAAGCATACAGTTTTTGCTGAAGGCTGTAGGGGGCATTTAGGAAAAGAATTAATTGCTAAATATAATCTTGATAATGGTAAAGACCCTCAGCATTATGGTATTGGTTTTAAAGAAGTTTGGAAAATTCCTAAAGACCAACATGAGCCAGGCTTAGTGGTACATACAAATGGCTGGCCTACTAGTTATGATACTGCCTCAGGATCATATCTATATCATGGTGAAAATGAAGAAGTCTTTTTAGGTTATGTAGTGCCTCTTGATTATAAAAATCCATATTTAAGTCCATTTGATGAATTTCAAACATGGAAAACTCATCCATCAGTTAAGGCTTATCTTAAGGATGGTGAAAGGCTAACGTATGGAGCTAGAGCTTTAATTAAAGGTGGTTTGCAATCCTTACCAAAAATGGAATTCTCTGGAGGTCTACTAGTTGGTTGTAATGCTGGAACTATGAATTTCTCAAAAATTAAGGGCTCGCATACTGCAATGAAATCAGGCTTACTGGCTGGTGAATATATATTCAATAAACTTAAAAGTCCAAATGAGGAATTAGGTTATGATGCTATGATTAAGAATTCATGGATTCATGATGAGCTATATAAGTCTAGAAACTTTGGACCATTCTTTCATAAATTTGGAGCATTACTTGGTGCAGCATTTAATGTAATTGATCAGTTTATTTTTAGAGGTAACTTACCTTTTACACTTGATAATCCTACTCCTGATCATGAATCTTTAATACCAGCTGAAAAAGCAAAAAAAATCAATTATCCAAAACCAGATGGGGTTTATTCATTTGATAAATTAAGTTCGGTTTATTTATCAAATACTAATCATGAAGAAGATCAGCCATGTCATCTTGTGTTAAAAGATCCATCAATACCAATTTTAAAAAATTTACCTATGTATGATGAGCCTGCACAAAGGTATTGTCCTGCAGGCGTCTATGAGGTTGTAGAAAAAGAAGGTGAAAAGAAATTTGTAATTAATGCTCAAAATTGTGTTCATTGTAAAACTTGTGATATTAAAGACCCCTCACAGAATATTAAATGGGTTTCTCCTGAAGGACCTGGTGGACCCAACTACCCTAATATGTAAATTGAAAAATTTTTCTTATTTATACCTACTAATTTTTTTAATTTCTTCATGTGGTCAATTAAGTGATGAGGCTGAATTTGATTTAATTATAGAAAGTGAATGGCAAAGGGGTATTGAAAATAATCCTTTGCGCGCTTCGAGTATGGGTATATTAGATAATAATGATCAATGGCCCTCTTATTCCTTAAATGATATTAGTAATGATCATAATCACAATATAGATATATTAAATAAGTTAAATCGCATTAATGAAGACTCTTTTAAGAATCCTGAAAATATTTTAAATTTTCAATTATTTAAAAATCAATATATTCAATCAATTGAAAGTCATTCTTATAGAGCTTTCTTAATACCATTTAGTCATAGGGGTGGTATTCAGCTTCAACATGAATCTGCTGAAACATTACCATTAAGAGAAGTAAGTCATTATGAAGATTGGATTTCGCGCCTAAATACTATTGATGTATATATTAACAATCATATAGAGATAGCTAATCAGGGTATTAAAGAAGGCATAATGCCTCCTCGAATTTTAATGGAAAGAGTTCTTGGGCAAATTGAAAAACAGGCATTTGTAAAACCGTCAGAGAGTCCATTTTATAAAGCTTTTACAGAAATACCTGATTCTATATCCAATGAGAATAAAAAAATAATACAGAAATCTGCATTAGAGGTAATAGAAAAAAAAGTAATTCCTTCATATGTAGTATTTTATAATTTTTTTAAAAATGAATATCTCCCAAATTGTCGAGAAACAATTGGTATAAATAAGTTACCTAAAGGTTCTGATTATTATGAATTTTTAGCAAAAAAGTTTACTACAACAAATCTTAGTCCTAATGAAATACATGATATTGGCTTAAGCGAAGTAAAACGAATTAAAGCTGAAATGATGAAAGTTATTGATGATGTAAAATGGGAAGGAAGTTTTAAAGAGTTTTTGGAATATCTTCGATCAGATTCAAGATTTTACTTTGATAATGCTGATGACTTATTAACAGAATATTTAGCCACATCAAAGAGAATAGATCCTGAATTAGTAAATTTATTTAGCTATTTACCCTCTGTTCCATATGGGATTAGAGCTATACCAATGGAAAGTGCTCCAGATACAACTACAGCATATTACCAACCTCCTGCAGCTGATGGATCTAGAGCTGGATTTTACTATGTAAATCTCTATAGACCGGAAGTTAGGCCTAAATACGAGATAGAAGTCTTAACTGTTCATGAGGCTATGCCTGGCCATCATCTACAAATATCTATAAGTATGGAATTAGATCTGCCTAATTTTAGAAAATATGGTGGCATTACTGCATTTGTTGAGGGCTGGGGACTCTATAGTGAAGCGCTTGGCTATGACTTAGGTTTATACAAGGATCCATACTCAAAATTTGGTCAACTTACATATGAGATGTGGAGAGCTATTAGATTGGTTGTTGATACAGGACTTCATTATAAAGAATGGTCAAGACAGGATGCTATTAATTATTTTTTAGAAAATTCAGCAAAAAGTAAACAAGATATTATTAATGAGGTGGATAGATATATAAATTGGCCAGGTCAAGCATTAGCTTACAAAATAGGTCAGATGAAAATTCTTGAATTAAGAAATAATGCTGAAAGTACATTAGGTAGTGAATTTGATATTAAAGAATTTCATTTTGAAGTTTTAAAAAGAGGTGCGTTGCCGCTATCAAAGCTTGAATTTTTTATAAATGAATGGATTCTTGCTAAAAGCTTATGAAAAAGCTGAAGAACTTTTACATCTCTTACTGCAATATTTAATATTTTTCCAATCTCTTTCCCATTTTTTTCTCCACTTAAAAGGCTTCTTACAATGAAGACAAATCTTTGAAGGTAGATTTATTTTTTTATGCAATTGAACCTAGCTCATGAAATGTTTTGAAACTTTCTAAAATTAATATGTTTTTCTTAGAGTTATTTTTTTGCTCTGCAGCAATGTCAATTAATTTGTAATAAACACTTCTTGTTATAAGGCCTTCAATTCCAGACCTAACATTAACGATCGGATAATGATTCTCATTACAGAGCTTTAACTCTAGCTTATGATCATCATTTAAAGGAAAAGAGTAATCAAAGTTAGTATCTAAAATAATTTCTTTATTTATATGATCATAAGTAAAATCTACTATTAGGTATGGTGCAATTTCTACATCCAATTTAATTTTTTCAACAGGAGTTACAAGAAAATAATCATCTCCTTCTCTTTTTAGAATTGTTGAAAATAACTTCTTTAAACGCATTCTACCAATAATCGAATTGTTGTAATACCAATCTCCTTTTATATCAATTGAAAATGAAGCATTCGTACACAATTCGGGATTCCATAAATGTACTGGAGGGAAGTTATCCTCTTTATATTTACTCAGGGATTGTAAGATATTATCAATTGACATAAGTAATATTATAAATAATAAAGACACCAATAATAATTAGAAATGATGCTGATAATTTTTCAATTAACTTATTGTGCTTTGTAAAAGTGTTATTTAGTTGAGGAGTTGTAAGAATATATGATAAAAAACAAAACCATAAAGTGGTCATTACTCCAAAATAGACAGGATATATTAATAAATAGATACCGTTTAACGAGTCTGTAATTATAGTAAATAGGGATACGAAAAATATTAATGCCTTGATATTAAATATATTAGTTAAAAGACCTTTTAAAAAAGAAGATTTATCATGAGCATCATAAGAATTATTTGCACTTGAAGTTGTTAATAAAAATGATGCTGTTCCAAGATAAATTAAATAAAGAGCGCCTACTAAAGATAATATAAATTTAAAATTTGAATTAGATAAGAGTAATAAAGATATTCCAGATGATGCAAGAACAGAATGAATAAAAACTCCCACCCCAATACCAAGTGCAGCATAATAACCACTCAAACGACCTTTTCTAGCAACTTGTCTGATTATTAGTGCAGTATCAGGTCCAGGACTGGTAACTGCTACTAAATGAGCAATGGCTGACCATATAAACATTATGAGTCAATAATTATGGGTTCTATTTCTAAATTAATATCAAAAGCATTAAATACTTCTTTTTGAATAAAACTTGAATATTTAATTACATCATCTTGAGATGCATTATTCTTATTAATCAAAACTAGGGCATGATTTTTATGAAGACCTACATTTGTACTTTTAGGAATTTTATCTTTAACTAGCTCGATTAATCTTGCAGCTCCAATCTTAATCATGTCATTACCAAGATCCCAAGTAATTAAATTCTTAATATCTAACTTCTCTGAATTTAAATCAGCTTTATTTATAATAGGGTTCTTAAAAAAACTGCCAACATTAGGTATTTTTTTATAATCAGGTAATCTATTAAGTCTAATGTGTTTAATAATATTAGATAATTTTTTTGGTGTAAGGTCTGAAACTTTAATGTTATTAGTATTTAGATAATCACTAATGGAATCGTAACTAGTAACTAAATTGCCCGGTAAAAACTTAAAATAAACACTTAATATCAAAATATCCATATTTTGAAAAATAGATTTTCTATAAGAAAAATTACATTCATGTTGTGTGAATTCTTTTATTTTATTATCAGTAAAATCATAAAAACGAACTTTATTTATAAATTTACTAATCTCAACTCCGTATGCTCCTATATTTTGAATTGGAGCAGCGCCAACACTTCCTGGGATTAAAGTTAAATTTTCAAGACCATTCAAGTTATTTTCAAGTGACCACGCAACAAAATAATCCCAATTAACCCCTCCTCCAACAATCACCTCATCGTTTGAAATATTTGATATGTTTAATATGTTATTTTTAATTACCGCACCTTCAAAATTCTTAGGTAGTAAGATATTAGTAGCTTCGCCTATGATTAATTTTTTATAAGAATTATTAGCTAGGAAATCTTTTAAATCATCTATACATTCTTCAGAGTTTACAGTTAAAGAAATATTTGAACTTGCATTTATGCCAAAAGAATTTTTTAAACTAACATCCTTATCAATTATCATTTTTAATTTGATTTATTGCATTATTTAAGTCAGCTTGAGTATCTATCCCCGCAGGTATATTCCCAGAATAATTTAGAGTTTGAATTGTAAAACTATTTTCAAGGAACCTTAATTGCTCTAGTTTTTCTAATAATTCAAGATTTGATGGGGGCAATATTACTAATCTATCGAGTGTAGATTTTTTATATGCATAAATACCAATATGTCTAAAATAATTCTGAAAATTATTAGTAAAATTATCTGGGATAACTGATCTTGAGAAATACAGAGCTTTATTTGTATTCGAGATACTTACTTTGACAGAGTTCGGATTTGATATATCTTCATCATCTAGGAATTTAGTAATTACTGTACCTATATCAGCATTTGATGAGTTAAATGACTCAGCTAAACAATTAACAAGATTTAATGGCACAAAAGGTTCATCGCCTTGCAGATTTATTATTGTCTGATCAGGGTTTAGGTTTAATTCATTTGCAGCCTCATGAATTCGATCAGTACCAGAAATATGATCCTTAGAAGTCATAATTACATTTTCTGAAAAATTTTTTACGTGATCAAAGATTTCATTATCGTCGGTTGCTATATAAACATTCTTTGCTCTAGTTTTATTAGCAACCTCATAAACTCTTTGTATCAGTGATTTTCCACAAATATCTGCTAAAGCCTTTCTAGGTAATCTTGTAGAAGCTAATCTTGAAGGAATTATAATAACGTATGAATCACTCATATTAATAAACTAATTAATAGTTTTTAATTTTCTATCAATATTTGAAATAAAATCATTTGGTAACTCAGCCTCTATTGTTAAATACCAAATTTTTGAATTACCAAAATGCTTGCATTTAGAGGCATCTTTCTCGGTCATTATTATAGGCAGATTATCTAAGAAATATAAATCTCTTTTATCATACTTATGATGGTCTGGAAATGAATGCCTTATTACATCAAACCCAAGGCGAGTTAATGTATCAAAAAATCTTCCAGGATTTCCAAGTCCTGCAACTGCATGTACTTGGTTATGCATTGGCCATGAATTTACATTATATGACTTAGCACTATTCAAGTGTACAAAGTTAGCTGGGCTTATTGTCATTAAGTTTTCATTCTCATTAGTAGGCCCTCCATTGTTAACAATAAAATCAACTGACTCTAAGCGTTTTGAAGATTCTCTCAGAGGCCCAGCTGGAAAACACAAAGCATTACCAAGCCTTCTTGAGCCATCTATTACCACTATCTCAATATCTCTTCCGAGTTGATAATGTTGTAAACCATCATCAGCGATAACAACATCACAATCATTATTTTTTACAAGACTTTTTACAGCTCTTGGTCTATTTCTATCCAAATAAAAAGGCATATCTAGTTTTGATAAAATCTGCGCCTCATCACCTGTTTCTTTGTATGTACTTTTTTCAGTAACTTGATGGGTCCCAGTATAATTTCCTCCATAGCCTCTGCTAACGATTCCAGGTTTATAACCTAATTCTTTTAATTGCTTAGCTATATATTTAACTAAGGGTGTTTTGCCAGTTCCTCCAATTGTGATATTTCCTACAATTATTACAGGGATATTAGGCTTCCATGATTTTCGCTTTCCACTTATATACTTCCTTCTTCTTCTAGAAACTAAATATGAATAAACTATAGAAAATGGGGTTAGTAAATAAAGCCATAGACTTTTGTTATACCAAGCATCGACAACAATGCTGTTAGTTCCTTCTTCTTGTTCATAAGTATGAATAAATGTTGTTTGATTATCTGAAACTTTTGGCTTTTTAGTTGAATCTTCAAATTTATTTTTATATAACGATTTATATAATCCATCTAAGGATAATAACTCTTCATGAGTCCCCTCTTCTGAAACCACTCCTTCATCTAGAACTAAAATTTTATCTGCATCCTCAATAGTTGAAAGTCTATGAGCAATAACTATGGTAGTTCTATTTGTAATCAATTTATTTAATGCTTCTTGAATAATCAGCTCAGATTCATTATCAAGAGCTGATGTGGCTTCATCCAATATAATAATCGGAGAGTCCTTATAAAAGGCTCTAGCTATTGCTATTCTTTGTCTTTGTCCTCCGGATAGCAATACACCATCATCCCCAATTTCTGACTTAAAGCCTTCAGGTAAGTTTTTAATAAATTCATCACATCCTGATAGTGCAGAAGCTTCTTTTAACTTCTCATAATCAACTTCGCTAGATCCATATGCAATATTATTTTCAATTGTATCGTTAAACAACGAGGGTGATTGATTAACAATAGATATAGCTGATCGTAAATGTTGTAATTTATATTCAGTAATTGATTTATTATCTACCAGAATATCGCCATCATAATTTGAATAAAATCTTGGTATTAGATTTGCTATGGTTGATTTGCCTGAACCAGATTTACCTACAATAGCAACTGTTTCATTAGTATTTGCAGAAAAACTAATGTTGTTTAAAACTTTTTTAGAATCATCATAACTAAATGAAACATTATTAAATTGAACTATTCCTGTAATAATAGATTCTGATTCTCCTTCATCAATCTCCTCATCAGAATCTAATTGATCAAATATCTCAACGGCGGCAGCTAAACCTTTTTGAATAACAATATTTATATTTGAGAGTTGTCTAACTGGTTTTGCTATGAGTCCTGCTGCAGTAAAGAAGGCTATAAAAGTTTCAGCATCTAATGATATTCCTAAACTTGATCCCAAGGCAAAATAAGCAATAAGAGCTAAAGAGATAGAAACTAATACTTGTATTATTGGTGTAGCCATATTACCAGTTGCTTCTAATTTAAGATTCTGATTTCTGTTTGCAGAATTAGCTAGAAAGAAACGACTGTTTTCATATTCTTCGGCATTGAATGATTTAATCTCAACATGACCATCAACTGCTTCTGATGCTATATGAGTAACATCACCCATTGCAGTTTGAATTGCAGCTGCTAATTTTTTTAGTCTTTTCCCTGCTACATATACAATTAATGCAATAATTGGAGCAGTGATAATAAGTAAGGATGTGAGTTTCCAATTTAAAAAAGTCATATAGCCTAATAGACCTATCAGCAAGAAACCCTCTCTAACTAGAGTTTTAACTGAAGTTGATGCAGCGCCTGATACTTGAGTAGTTGTAAAAGTAATGCGGTTTATTAATTGACCAGATTGGTTATTATCAAAATACGATTTCGGTAGCATGTGTAATTTTTGAAATAATTCAGACCTCATGTCATGAACAATTCCAAAACCAACTCTTGACATAAAGTAATTACCAATAAAAAATCCAAAGCCACGTCCAATTGCAATTGCAATTAAAGAAAGGGCTAGAATAGTGTGAAGCTCATTTGAATCAGAATTAATATAAGCAATTATTCTTCTTAGCCATTCGACAGCAGCTATGTCAGCTGCAGCAAAAGCTAAAAATCCAAAAACACTAATAATAAATGACCACTTATAGCGTAATGTATAGCTAAATAATCTTCGTAAAGTTTGTGGTTTCATTTTTCTATAGTTCTAATTTGTATCTCATTAAAGCCATTTCTTTGCAAAGAATCCATCATTGTTACAACCCATGTATGATAAGAGAAGGATTCAGCGCTTAGAACAATAATACTATCGGTTTTATCTAAGTTTAAAATAGCATCTTCAATTTGATCATAATTACTCATATTAAATGATTGATTATTAATAAGAACTATTCCTGATTCTAAAATAGTTATCTCATGCCCTTCTTTGACAAGATTATATTCAAAGGATTCAGTTTCTGGTAAATCTAATTCTAAAAATTGAGAATCTCCAACTTTAGATGTAACGACAAAAAAAATAACTAATAAAAAAACAATATCAATTAATGGTGTAATCTCTATGCTGAGAGATTTTTTTTCATTTCTTAAAAAATTCATATTGTTAATTATTTATAAAATCAATAAATTCAGACGTTTCCGATTGCAATATTAATAATAAGTGACTAATTTTTTGTTCAAAATATTTATGAAGCACTAGACCTGGAACTGCAATAGACAAACCAAAAGCCGTAGTAATTAATGCTTGTGAAATACCAAGAGCAAGAACATCAGAGTCTGGACTTCCTGAGGTAGTTAGACCAGTAAATGCTACTATCATGCCCACAACTGTTCCCAATAAACCTAAAAGAGGACTGATAGTTGCAATAGTACCCAACATGGTAAGGTTGCGTTCAAGATTAAATCTAACTTCTGAACTAGTTTCATTTAATTTCGATTCTAACCCTTCCCTGTTTAGATCTTTATATTTATATGCTGTCATTAGCAATAATCCAAGTGAGGATATATCTGAAATATTTTTTCTTTGTTTAAAATCAAGCTTAGACCTATTAAGTAAATTTATAACTTGAGCTCTTAAACCTTTTGGTGAAACAAGTCTTTCTTGCAAAAACCATAACCTCTCAATTCCAATAGCAAAAATTAATACCGAACATATTAAAAGTGGATACATAAAAACTCCACCTGCTGTAATCAATTCACTCATTTAAACCTCTATAATATTTCTATTACTAATTTTATATATATTATCCATTCTTTGTGCAAAACTATTATCGTGAGTAGATAGAATTAAGGCTACTTTATATTCATCAGCAATTTGTATTATCAAATCTTGAACTAAATTAGCATTTTTATTATCTAAATTTCCAGTAGGCTCATCAAGAAATAGAAATTGTGGGTTATTAATTACGGCTCTTGCTATTGCTACTCTTTGTTTTTCACCGCCAGATAATTTCCATGGTAAAAAATTTGCTCTAGATTTAAGTCCTAGTTTATCTAATAAATCCTCTACTTTCTTTGATGCATCATTATATTTATATGAAGGCATTAGTTCTTGC
>QOPI01000022.1:0-13220 GCA_003331645.1 SAR86 cluster bacterium
TTTTTTATTTTCAAGAATAAAGTTTCTAGTTTTAATCGCTGTATAGTGATATGTATGATGATCTCTAGTTTCACCTTCAGGGATTAAGTACACTTTTGTTTGTTTCTTGTCAGCCATAATTAGACGCAATTATACACAAATTAATCATAAATAATATTGAAAATATTTATTTAAATTTAATTAACTTTATTTAGTAATTTAAAATAATTTAAGTTTCCATAAAGGCAAGTCAGTTCTCTAGTAATAACGCCTATTCTTATTTTACCTAGGAGTTCTTTATGTATAACAGATTTGTTTTCAAGAAAATGATCTTCAAATAACTCCTTATCTATTAGGGGTAATAAGGTTCTGCTTAAACCTCCTGCTAAAAAAATACCGTTACCCGGAACATAGGCAAGCGCAGCATCCGATAAAACATTAGCTAGGCTCTTTATAAAGCCATTAATAATATCTAAAGCTAAATCTTCATTTTGATTAAATCTTTTTATAACCTCTTCTGCTGAAATGCTTTCTCCAGAAAGAGATTTATATAACTTAGATATTCCTGATCCAGATACTATATCTTCGAGGGTTTTATAATGACCATTATCATTATTGATAGCAAAATTCTTTAATAAACTTGAGGTCCAATTAGTCGTATTTCCTAACTCAGTAGCAATAACTGAGTCCGTGCTTGTAAAAGCTGCACCTAAACCTGTTCCAGGACCTAAGACTAATGAATTAGAATTAATTTGAACCCCTGATTTAATATATTCAATTTTATCCTCCGGTGTTCCTTTTAAACTATACCCAATAGATTCCCAGTCATTAAGTAAGTAGCACTGATCAAGTTTAAATTTTTCGAGTAAAATATCAGCATTGGCAACAAAAGATCTATTAGTCATTGAAATAGTATTACCTATTTTAGGGCCAGCAATTGAAAAAACTGCATTAGTGATACTGAGATCAGAATTATCAATTAAATCACCTATGATAGTGTCAAAATTATCTAGATTTTTAAGAGAAATTTTTTCTGATTTATGAATTTCATTGGCTCCGCTTTCACAATATGCATAACGCATATTAGTTCCTCCAACATCTACTAATAATAGATCGCTCACTGTGAAATACCGCTAGATAAGTTTGAACAATTAGGCAGGTTATTAGAATTTGTAGCTAAAATCTTGATTGAGTGTAAATCAATATCCCAATTATCATTGCTGAGTAGAATTGCTCTGATATCCATATTAGAAGAATCAAGGCCTGCAGATTGAAGACATGAAACAGGTATCTTTACTGAAGCCCATTGAGCAAGTTTTTTATTTTTAAAAACTTCAGTTACATCAATCATACCTCTACATATTTCGTATCCATTTCCAGCACACGTTGCTCCAAAGTAAATAGGTGAGCTCCCTATTCTATTTATCTTTAATTCGATCTCATAACTCGGAGCTTTCATATCTTGAATATCTAAAAAAGAGTCAGCTAAGATACCCCATGCATTGTAATCATTGGATTTAAAAAATTTTAAATTCTTTGCATCATCTTGTTTTTTATAATCAAACTTAAACATTGAAATATTTTGTGATTTGCTTGTAAAGATATCAGACTGAACCTGCTCCACGCTTGAGCCTTCTTGAACAAATTCAAAGCCTGGTGGATAAGCGCTGCCAACAAACAAGATGATTTCGTTTAATTCTTTTTCTATTTTAATCTCTTCAACATCTACAAGCTCTTTAGTGGATGAATAATTTAAACCATATCCATAAGGAAATAGTGGATCGTATCTAGCATCTTTAAAATTTACATTTTGTACAGCAGTTTTTGGCCATGAGTATGGGAGTTTTCCAGTAAAGTCATAATCTATTGATCCATTGTTTGTAAAAATTACATCACTAATACCCTCTACAGCTGATCCTGGTAGCCAGGCAGCAATAAAAGAATCTGATAAATTTAATTCTCTATTAATCTCCATTGGTCTTCCAGAGAGAAATATAGAAATGATTGGGAAATTTGCTGCATTAAACTGTTGCATCAATCTAATATAATTTGCATCCTTTGAAATAAATTCAAGATCTTTTCTATCACCATCACCTTCAGCATATGGCTCTTCACCGAAAATAAAAATAACAGAATCAGGTTTCTTTTTATAAGATCCATCTTTAGAAAATTCAATAGAGCCGCCTTGATTATTAATATATCCTGCTAAAGCTGAATATATGTTTTGTACATTTTTATAATCAGAGTTTTTATTATCACGAGCTTGCCATGTTATAGTCCAACCGCCCATTTGACTGTTGATTGATAGAGCAGCATCTCCTACAACAAGATAATGCTTACTAGGGTTTAAAGGCAGTACATTATTATTATTTTTTAGAAGAACAAGTGATTCTCTTACAGCCCTTCTTGCAATTGCAAAGTGATTTTTATCGCCAATATAGTTTGATTTAAATTCATGGGGTTTTTTTCCATCTAGAAGGCCTATTTGCATCTTAACTCTTAATATTCGTCTTACCGCATCATCTAATCTTTCAAGGGGTATACTTCCATTCTTAACTTGTTTTAAAGTAGTTTTATATAATTCTTGCCACTCATCTGGAACCATAAAAATATCTACACCCGCATTAAATGATTGAGGGCAGCTTGTATTTGAGCAGCCTCTTACCTGTCCATGACCATTCCAATCACCAACTACAAAACCTTCAAAATTCATTTGATTTTTAAGGACCTCAGTTAATAAGTATTTATTGCCATGGAGTTTGTCTCCATTCCATGAATTGAAACTCGCCATAATTGTCTGAACGCATGCATCTAGAGCTTTGAAATAAGGTTCTCCATGTAAGTTTTTTAAACCTAACTCGCTTATTAGTGCATCGCCTTGATCTACACCATCGGAAGTTCCACCATCTGCTATAAAGTGCTTTGCAGTTGAAAGCATATGGTTTAATCCTAGAAAATTATCACCTTCGCCCTGAATACCAAGAATCATAGCTTGACCTAATGATGCAACTAATTCGGGATCTTCAGAATAACCTTCATAGGTTCTTCCCCAGGTATCATTTTGTGGAACAGTAATAGTTGGTGCAAAAGTCCAAGGTATTCCAGTAGAAAGTACTTCTTTTGCAACTGCTTGGCCTATCTCTTTAATTAAATCAGGATTTCTTGTCGCGCCTAAACCAATATTATGAGGAAAAATAGTAGCACCTATAACATTATTATGACCATGCACTGCATCAGTTCCCCATAAAATGGGAACAATACTCCCATTAATAATTGGCGAAGCATCATAATATGCTTTACTAAGATTTTTCCAATCCTCGATTGAACTAAATTTATTTTTATTGGGGTATCGTCCGCCACCATTTAATATAGAGCCAAGCTTAAATTTTTTTGCTAATTCAGGAGTAACTGCATCAATATCTGGCATGATAACTTGACCAACCTTCTCTCTTAGAGTCATTTTGCTAAGAATTGATTCAACTCTCTCCATATCTGGAGAGGGACAGGTAGTGTTATGTGACCAATCTATATTTGCTGATAGGTGAATAGATGAAACTAGAAAAAATAAAAATATAACTTTTTTCATAAAAAAAATTTTTACCAAAGATAGCCATAAATTATAGCCAGCATTCCGATAATAATAATGGTGCTGTAATTAAAACCTCTAGAAGTTTTAAAATTTATCCCATTTAAATCTATAGCTTTATCTTGATCTGTATATCCTTGAAGTAAAGTCGTTAGATAGCACATAAGACCAGAAACAATAAATACCACTCCCATTCTATGAATGAATGGGTATTCAGGAAAAGCATACCAAATAAAAATCGATAAAGTTAATGATGTTGCTGCGGCAACTAAAACTGACATAGTTGTTGCTTTTTTCCAAAACAATGCAACTAAAAATATTACAAGAATTCCAGGTGTAAAGAAGCCAGTAAACTCTTGTATGTACTGGAATGCCGATTCTAAGCTACCAAGGAGAGGTTGAGCACAAAATACGGCAATTGTTAATGATATCCATGCAACATTTCTTCCAATATTAATTAATCTTCCTTGGGAGGCTTCAGTTTTTGCAAAACTTCTATAGATATCCATAGTGAAAATAGTACTTATACTATTTGTCATTGAAGCAAGAGATGAAACAATAGCAGCAATAAGGGCTGCAAATGTAAGCCCCAGCAATCCATGTGGTAGTAAAGCCATCATAGTTGGATAAGCTTGGTCAGATTTTTCTAGCGTTGGATAAAGAACAGCTGCGCATATACCTGGCAAAACAATTACTAGCGGCATTAATAATTTTAAATAGGCTGCAAACATTACGCCTTTTTGAGCCTCTGGTAAAGATTTAGCTCCTAAGGCTCTTTGAGTAATGTATTGATTGAACCCCCAATATGCAAAATGAGCTATCCAGAGACCGCCTATTAAGACCCATACACCAGGTAAGTTATTGTAGGCAGGGTTTTCAGGAGAAAGAATCATATCAAATTTATCTGGAACTTCGTTAATTAATACTGTTAATCCTGCTATAAGTTCGCCATCACCGATTGTTGTTAATGCTATATATGAAACAGATAAACCGCCGAATATTAATAAAACTACTTGAATAATGTCGGTCAAAGCAACTGCCTTTAGGCCGCCCCAAAGAGAATAAGCTAAAGATAGGCCAGCCAATAAAACCAAACCATTAAATAACTCTATACCCGTTAGAGCATTTATTGCTAAAGATCCAAGCCACAATACTGATGTTAAATTAATAAAAATATATACAGCTAGCCAAAAAAAAGATAAAACTAAACTAACTCTTTTATCAAACCTTTGCTCAAGAAATTGAGGCATGGTGTAAATCTTCTTTTCTAAGAAAAGAGGAAGAAAAAACTTAGCCATTACAATTAATGCTATAGCAGCAGTTAGCTCATAAGTTGCTATTGCCATACCAACAACAAAACCCTGACCTGACATGCCTATTATTTGTTCTGCTGAAATATTAGCAGCAATTAAAGAAGCTCCAATTGCCCACCATGGAAGAGATCTGCCAGCTAAAAAATAATCTTCAGCGCTTCTTTCATGACCTGATGATTGTCTTGATACATAGGTAGCAAGACCAATAATACCAATACAATAAATTGCAACTATAGTTAAATCTAGTGAATTAAATAACATTTATAACTTCCCCATAATAGAAAACTCAGCCATTGTATCAAAAAATAGATACCTTAAGGATTTGAAAACTAAAGTAATCTTAGAAATTAATTACCTGAATTGCCTCAGAATGCTCTTCAGAAAATATACCCGAAATCATTACAAATTTTAACTCATCTTTTGTCTTGTAATAATCTTTTAATTTTCGAGAAATAGATTTTATTGCTCTATCATGATTTGAGATATTTTTAAGAAAATATGCTTGAGTTGATCCAACTAGCGAGAGATGGTTTAAAGTTGATTTACTATTTGTAAAACAAAATATTGGTATGTTAAATGGTTTAGCATTAGAAACAATATTTCCAGTATAACCAGTCCTAGTAACGACTATTATTCCATCTGCTTTAACTGATTGAGCTAGTTGATTTGCTGCAACTCCTAAATGCTGCCAATCAGAATCAGAAATAAGATTTTCTTCATAACCAAGCGTTTTAAACTGTTCAGTTTTTAGTGATATAGATTTTAGAAACTTTACGCATTCTATTGGGTGTTTGCCTATACTAGTCTCTCCAGAAAGCATAATTGCGTCTGCGCCTTCGTATATAGCATTAGCAATATCAGTTACTTCAGCTCTTGTTGGAGTTGGGTTCTCAATCATAGATTCCAAAAGATGGGTTGCTACAATAGAACGTTTACCCCATTTTGCACATGCAAACATAATCTTCCTTTGTATATTTGGCAAATCAGCTAAGCTAGTTTCTATTCCTAAATCACCTCTAGCTACCATAACGCCATCAGATGCTTTACAAATTTCATTAATATTATCTAAGCCTTCTTGATTTTCAATTTTTGCAATGATTCTTGCAGTTGATGAACTGTCTTTGAGTATCTCTCTGAGTTTCGTTAAATCTTCTTCACTTCTTACAAAAGACAGAGCAATAAAATCAACATTATGTTTTATACCAAATTGTATATCTTTTATGTCTTTTGAAGTTATAGAAGGAAGATTAACTCTTACGCCTGGCAGATTTACATGCCTCTTACTACCAATCTTGCCGCCATCAATAACTTTACATAATAATGTATCTTCATCTTTGGATAGAACACTAAAATTTATAAGTCCGTTGTCTACTGTTATTTTTGAACCTGGATTTACGCTGCTTATTAAATCTTTATAGTTAATTTTGATTGATGATGTTTCAACATCTACTTGATCTCTAACAGTTAAAGTTACTTCATCTCCTGTAACAAGATCCAATGGCATAGCAGTATCACCTGTTCTTATTTCAGGTCCTTGAGTATCAAGTAAAATTCCAATAGGGGTTGTATTTTTAGAAAGCTCAGAATTAATCTTATTTACTCTACTAATTATTGCTTTGGCTTGTTTATGGTCGGCATGGGACATATTGATTCGTACGACATTCATACCTTCACTATGTAGCTTTTTCAAAGTTTTTATATTTTGGGTAGCTGGACCAACTGTGCAAATTATTTTAGTTCTTGTAAATTCCATGATTCTTGTAAAATAAATTTATTAAATGCCTTCAACTAAAACAACATGACGAATAGCAGAATTTTCAACATGTTTAAGAGCAGACTGATAAGCTTCTGACTTATAACATTCTTCTGCTATTTGAATATTATTAAACTCTACTAAAACTGTTCTTTCATATATACCACCTTCAACCTCTTTCTGATTTCCACCTCTTGCAAGAAATTTACCCCCAAAACTTTCTATTATAGGTCCAGCCAGCTCAGCATATTTTGTATATTCATTGTTGTCTATAATATGACACCTTGCTACCCAATACCCCTTCATTTTTTATACTCTAAGCGTTTTGCATGCAAAATAGGTTCTGTATAACCACTGGGTTGAATCCTGCCTTTAATAGCAAGTTCAAGGGCTGCTATAAAAGCATATCCGTTATAATCTGGTGCCATGTTTTGGTAAGTATCATCATGGGAGTTTTGTTCATCAACAATAATTGCCATTTTTTTCATAGTTTCGATAACTTGCTCTTCTGAGCAGATTGCATGATGTAGCCAATTTGCAATATGCTGACTTGAAATCCTACAAGTAGCTCTATCCTCCATTAAACCAATATTATTAATATCTGGTACTTTTGAACAACCAACGCCGCTATCAACCCATCTTACAACATAGCCCAGTATGCCTTGCGCATTATTATCTAGTTCATTTTGTATTTCTGATGGGGTAAGTGTTGTTGGATCCTCCATAATAGGTATTGATAAAATATCATCAAGACTAGCCCTAGTTCGTGATTTTAAAGATTCTTGCTCATCGCCAACAAGAATTTTATGATAATGCATAACATGAAGTGAAGCTGCTGTTGGTGAAGGGACCCACGCACAATTTGCTCCTGCTTTAGGGTGCATTATTTTTGCTTTAAACATTTCTAGCATCTCATCAGGCATAGCCCACATCCCTTTACCAATTTGTGCTTTACCTTTAAAGCCAGTCTGTAGACCAGTATCTACATTCCAATCCTCATATGCTGCAATCCATGGTTGTTGCTTCATTTGATCTTTAGGAACCATAGGTCCAGCTTCCATACTTGTATGTATCTCATCTCCAGTTCTATCTAAGAAACCGGTATTAATAAAAATCACTCTATCCTTGGCAATTCTTATACATTCTTTAAGGTTAACAGTCGTTCTTCTCTCTTCATCCATGATCCCAACTTTTACACAAAGTGGTTTCATTGAAAGTTCTTTTTCAACTGCAGCGAAAAGATCGCAAGTAAATTTGACCTCTTTTGGGCCATGCATTTTAGGTTTAACTATATAGATGCTGCCCTTTCTTGAATTGGAAATTGCATTACTTTTTTCTAAATCATGTTTTGCAATACATATGGTAAACATAGCATCGAGTATGCCTTCAGGAATTTCATTACCATCTTTATCTAATACAGCTGGATTAGTCATAAGATGACCTACATTCCTAACAAGCATAAGACTTCTTCCAGGCAAACTTAATTCCTTCCCATCTTTTAAGGTGTAAGATCTATCAGGATTAAGAGAACGAGTCATCTCAGAATTCCCCTTAGTAAAAGTTTCTTGTAAGTCTCCCTTCATAAGCCCAAGCCAATTTCTATAAACAAGAACTTTATCTGATGCATCAACTGCCGCAACTGAATCTTCACAATCTTGAATAGTCGTAATAGCAGATTCTAATAATACATCCTTAATACCTGCAAGATCTTCCATTCCTATGTTGTGATCCTTATCAATTTGAATCTCAAGATGTAAATTATTATTTTTTAACAAAATGCCTCTTGGGTTATTAGGATCCCCTGCAAAACCTATATATTGATTAGTATTTTTTAATTCTGATCTGGTGCCATCAGATAATTCAACTTGCAGGCTTTCACCTAAAATCATAAAACTAGTTGCATCCTCATAATATCCTTCCTTTAGCGGGACTGTCTCATTTAAAAAGTTTTTAGCAAAAGCAATAACTTTATTCCCTCTAACTGGGTTATAGCCTCCAGATCTTTCAGAGCCATCATCTTCAGAAATAAGATCGGTGCCATATAAAGCATCATAAAGGCTTCCCCATCTTGCATTAGCTGCATTTAAGGCGAATCTTGCATTGGAAACAGGAACTACTAACTGAGGTCCTGCAACAGTTTTAATCTCAGGGTCTACATCAGAAGTTTCAATCGAAAAATCATCACCCTCTTCAAGCAAGTATCCTATTTCTTTAAGAAAGTTCTTATATTCATGTGCATTATGTTCTTGACCTTTTCTTTCTATATGCCAATTATCAATTTGTTTTTGTAAAGATTCTCTTTTTGCTAAGAGTTCAATATTCTTAGGTCCAAAAGTATCTAAAATTGATTCAAGTGATTTCCAAAACAGACTTGGCTGAATATTAATACCTGTAACAACCTCATCTCTTAAAAATTTATCAAGCTCTTTGGAAACATGAAGCCCTCCATATTTAACTCTTGCTGAATTATCTGTAGGATTTGGAACCATTTCGGTTTCAGATTTTAATAGCGAAACAAGTTTTGTAAAAATATTCATACATGAATTATATACAAGGTAAAAGGTTCATAAAACAAAAAAGGTGGCTTAAGCCACCTTTTAAAACTAACAATAACTATTAATTTTCATCATTATATCTAACCATGACAACTAACATGGAAGTTTGGATGACACTTCTATTGGATGATATTTCTTTTTGAAACTGAGCAAAAGAATCACTACTAAATAGTGTTTCTTGTTCAGCTAAAGCCGCTCCAATACTATCAGATCCTGTGAAAGCATAATGTGTATAGTAATTTTGATTACCTGCAACTTGTGCTCTTAAACCATAAGCTCCGCCAATGTTGCCTGCTTCAACTTGAGCTTTAGCAACTTTTGCATAAGATTTAGCATAAGCAGCAGGATTTTTTACATCCATTCTGTAAATTGTATAAACATTGTTTTTGTTTGATGACATTTCTCCACCAGTTAAGATTTTTCTATTTAAAGACTGCTCAACAGGTTCAGCAATAGATGCTGTGGCTGCTAAAAACTCAGCAAATCTCGGTGTGTAAAAAGATTCTGTAGCTTTTCCTACATCAACCTCATTATCATAATTTATAACAACTGCATGAGTAGCATCGTCATACCCATTAAAAGCATAAGAACCTAATGTAACAACTCCTGGAAATGACTTGCCCCATTCAGAATTCATTAAACTATCCATCTGTTTTGCGTATTCTGCTGGATTAGAAACATTCACTGAATATGTTGCTATATATCCTGCTGCAAGAATAGATTGTGATGATACTAATACCATTAATGATATTGATAATAATAACTTTTTCATAATAACTCCTTTATTATATTTTTTATTAACTCAGAAATCCTAACATCAAAATGAATAGCCTTCTAAGGTATTTATATATAAAAGGTGTATTTAAATTATAATTATTAGATGTTAGAAAATAAGAATATTGACGCCTTGATTATTGGTGCAGGCCATAACGGACTTGTATGTGCTTATTATCTTGCTAAGGCAGGACTAAATGTTCATATCTTTGAACAAAGACATATTGTAGGTGGCGCTGCTGTTACTGAAGAGTTTCATCCAGGTTTTAGAAATTCAGTAGCAAGTTACACAGTTAGCCTGCTCAATCCTCAAGTTATAAATGATATGAAATTAAAAAAATATGGCTTAAGTATTGTTAAGAGGCCCATCTCTAATTTTCTTCCTATTAATAATACTAATTATTTAAAATTGGGTGGTGGTCTTGAGAAAACTCAAGCAGAGTTTAGAAAATTTTCAGAAAGAGATGCTAATAGGTTACCAGATTACTATGAACGCATTGAAGCAGTAGCAGATGTTTTAAGGGATCTTTCAATTAAGACTCCTCCAAATCCAAAACAGGGTATTAAAGCACTTATAGGTGCAGCCTTACAAGCTTGGCCAATTGTAAAAAAAGGTAATCAGGTTCATAAAGATGTTTATGATCTTTTTACTAAAAGTGCTCGATCTTTTTTAGACTCATGGTTTGAAAACGAGCATATTAAAGCGGCTTTTGGGTTTGATGCTATTGTTGGTAACTATGCTAGTCCAGACACTCCTGGATCTGCTTATGTTCTACTTCATCATGTTTTTGGTGAAGTTGATGGTGAGAAAGGAGCATGGGGTCATGCTATAGGTGGAATGGGTGCTATTACTCAAGCAATGCAACAAGCATGTATGGATGTTGGAGTGAAGATAACTACTAGTGCACCTGTTAAAAAAGTCATGGTTGATAATAAAAAAGTTACAGGTATTCAATTAGAGAATGGTGATATTATTAATGCATCAAAAGTTATATCTAATCTTAATCCAACTCTTCTATATAAAAAATTAATTGATCAAAATGATTTAAGTGAGGAATTTAATAGAAGTATGGATGGTTATAAATCAGGTTCGGGTACTTTTAGGATGAATGTAGCTTTATCAGAACTTCCTGACTTTACATCATTACCTGGTAAAGTCGTTGGTGAGCATCATCAATGCGGAATTGTTATAGCTCCAACTTTAGATTATATGGATCAAGCATTTATTGATGCTAAAAATTATGGATGGTCTAAAAGGCCAATTGTTGAGATGCTTATTCCATCAACCCTAGATGACAGCCTTGCCCCTCCAGGAAAGCATGTTGCCTCATTATTTTGTCAGCAATTTTCTCCTATGCTAAAAAATGGTGTTTCTTGGCATGATGCACGCCTTGATGCCGCTGAATGCATTATTAATACTGTAAATGCATATGCTCCAAATTTCAGGAACTCTATTGAAGGAACTATGATTTTATCTCCACTTGATTTAGAGGAAAAATTTGGTCTTATTGGTGGAGATATCATGCATGGTCATATGACCCTAGATCAAATGTGGGCAGCAAGACCTCTTTTAAACTATGGAGACTATAGAGGGCCTCTTAAATCCTTATATATGTGTGGGTCAGGTACGCATCCTGGTGGAGGTGTTACCGGTTTACCTGGAAAGAATGCTGCTAGAGAGATTTTAAAAGATAAATAAGTTTATTTATTTGCCCTTTCAAAAGAAGCTGCATATTCCAGCAATGACTTGTCAGACCATTTAGTACCTATAAAAGAAACTCCAACAGGCAAACCTTCAACTTTACCTAGAGGTAATGTTATGTGAGGATAACCTGCTATGGCAGCAAAGCCACCATTGCCCCAACTTCTTTGTTCTTCCATAGCACCGCCATCACCCATTTCATAGTCAGTAATCCATGCTGGATTTCTGGTAAGGCCAACAAACGCATCTAAGTTATATCTATCAAGCAATGAATCAAAATCTTCTTTAACTTTTTCAAGAGCAGCAAGAGCTTCGATATATTTATCATCATCTAAAGAAGCCTCAATACTAGCTTCAAATATTTCTTGTTTAAAATATGGCATAACTGAGTCTTCATTAGCATTATTAAAAGCAATAAGATGTTCTAGATTTTTATAAGGGGTATTAGTATTAGTAAGATAAAGCTCCAAGTCTCTTTCAAATTCATATAATAATAAGAAAAACTCCTCTTCACCTGGATAGACTCTTGTATCTTCTATTTCAACAACCTCGCCACCTCTAGATGAAATAATTTTAGTGATTTTATTTAAAAGTTTTTGGCCCTCTTCGTCATCTGATCCTGAATTTAGTAATCCAAAGCGTTTATTTTTCAAAGAGTTTTTATTTAGATCCTTTGAAAAATTGAAATCAAAATTTTTTGGTATATTAAGGGTTGATACGTCTAATGGATCTTCTCCAGCTATTGCTTGCAATGCTTTAGCCACAATTATAACTGTCTTACCCATAGGTCCAGCAGTATCTTGAGTTGAAGAGATGGGCACTATACCGCTTCTACTAACTAAACCAACAGATGGCTTCATCCCAACAATTCCATTTATAGATGCTGGGCAAGATATTGATCCATTGGTTTCAGTTCCGATAGCAATTTCTAACATGCCGCTAGCAACAGCAACAGCAGACCCTGAGCTTGAACCACATGGATTTCTATTGTTTCCATAAGGATTAATCGTTTGACCTCCAAAACTAGACCAACCACTTACCGAATTAAATGATCTAAAATTAGCCCATTCTGATAGATTGGTTTTTCCATAGATATGGTAATTTGATGACTTTAATTTTGATATTAAAAAGGCATCCTTATTAGGGTAGTGACTGGACAGAGCTAGTGAACCTGCAGATGTGATCATACCCTTTACATCTATATTATCTTTAATGCCAATATTTACTAATGATTCTGAATTGAGAGGACTTATATAAATAAATGCATTAAAGGGATCTTCTTCAGTATGAGCAAAAAAGGAAATATAAATTAAAAGAAGGCTAAAGATTTTGTTCATAGACTTGATATTAAATAGAAATTTTTATGGAGTCAAAGTCTATAAATTGGAGCGGGAAACGAGGTTCGAACTCGCGACCTCAACCTTGGCAAGGTTGCGCTCTACCAGCTGAGCTATTCCCGCATTTAACTAAAACAAATTGGTCTGGAGCAGTATTATCTATTATTAAAAACCTAAGGTAAAGTTAAGATATTTTTATATATATTTATTTAAATTAATCC
>QOPI01000023.1:0-11722 GCA_003331645.1 SAR86 cluster bacterium
CCAGCACAGAATCAATAAGTCTTTTTTATGAATCAACTAGTTCAGAAGATTTTTGGAATGGTGACAATATTAATATTACTCCTTGGGGTGATTTAATAATATGTGAAGATAATAAGAGTAATGCATGTAGACTTATTGGGTGTACTCCAAGTGGAGCACTATATCCGCTTGGAAAAGTGGCTGGTAATAATAGTTCTGAAATAGCAGGGATCTGTTTTTCTCCTGATGGAAAAAATATGTACTTAAATATCCAGCAGAGAGGGAAAACTATTGTAATTAATGGAGATTGGAACAAGATTAAGGAATACAGAGACGCACTCGATTCGCAAATTATCCATCACAATATCTAATCAGATAAAACTTATTTTTTAAAAAAAATATAGATTTAACTGCCCGTTTTAAAAAATTAAATAAGAGCATTTTTTGATGCAAAATTTTGATTTACAAAATGAAAAAAAAGGCGTAAATTTATTCAAAGCTTCTTATTAATAAGTATAAAAAGCAGATATAAATTCAGGGGGCAATTATGACAAATCCAAATCATCCAAGTGTCGATCAAAGTGATCGAGTAGTACCATATAATCTTAGGCAAAGTGGACGCACGCCAGTTGAAATGCTAATTTCAACAAGAGTTAGAAAATCACCTTTTTGGCATCTATCTCATGAAGCAGGTTGCTGGAGGGCAACTGTTTATAACCGTATTTATCATCCAAGAGGATATATCAAGCCTGAAGATGGTGGAGCCATGGTTGAATATGATGCTCTAGTTAATCGGGTGACTATGTGGAATGTTGCTGTTGAAAGACAAATCAGAGTAAAAGGCCCAGATGCAGAAGCTTTCACAAATTATGTAATCACAAGAGACGCTACAAAAATTGAGCCTGGTAATGGTAAATATGCAATTTTATGTAATGAAAAAGGAGGAGTACTCAATGACCCTGTATTACTAAGATTAGCTGAAGATGAATTTTGGTTCTCTATTTCAGATAGCGACCTTTTGCTTTGGCTACAAGGTGTAAATGTTAGTAAAAAATACGATGTCATAATTGACGAAATTGATGTTTGCCCAGTTCAAATTCAAGGACCACTTTCTGAAGATCTTATGGCAAAACTTGCTGGAGAAGAGCTCCGAGAAATTCCTTATTACGGCCTGATGGAAACTAAAATTGGCGGTGCTGATGTAGTTATCAGTCAAACTGGTTTTACTGGAGAAAAAGGTTATGAAATATATGTGCGTGATGCACATGAAAATGCTGAGCTAGTTTGGAATGGTGTGCTTGAGGCTGGAGAAGAGTTTGGTTTAATGGTTATAGCGCCTGCTCATCATCGTAGAATTGCAGCTGGTATTTTATCTTGGGGTCAGGATTTAGATCATGAAACTTCACCATTTCAGGTGAATTTAAGTTACCAGGTACCAAGAAATAAAGAAGCTGATTATATTGGTAAAGAAGAGCTAGAGCGGCAGCGTGCTGTAATTGATGCTGGTGAGTTTCCATTTAAAATGCGTATGGTCGGATTGACTCTTGGCGGAAAAGAAATAACCGATTATGCACCTGATTTTTGGCTCGTAGCTGATATGGATGGCAATGATGTTGGATATATCACTTCTCCTTGGTGGTCTCCAGAACTTAATACCAATATTGCCCTTGGATGGGTACCATGGTCTGCGTCTGAGATTGGGACTAAATATCAAGTTAGATTGCCAGATGAATATTCAGAATCGTCAGGGGTTGCAGTTGATGCTCAGATTGTTGATGTGCCTTTTAGAGAGTCGGTAACTCCAAATATTCGTGAAGTTAAAAAAGAAGAAGGGCTTGATTACGCGGACTAATAACCCGTGATCTAAATATTATGACTGACAATACTACTTCTAAATTCCCAAAAGAAGCTGAGGTAGTAATTGTTGGTGTAGGAGGTATTGTAGGATCAATGCTTGCCTACTGGCTAACAGAGCTTGGTCAAAAAAATATAGTAGGCTTAGAAAAATCTACCATAATCCCTTCAGATATAGCTTCTACCGCGCACGCTTCGGATTTTGTATACAACACGACTCATGACAAATTGGGCTGTTGGACAACTGATTTCAGTAGAAAATTTTATGAAGACAATGGCTTCTTTTTAAAAAAAGGTGGTTTAGAAATCTGTCGTAAGGGTGATGATGCGCGCTGGGAAGAACTTAAGCGTAAGGTAGAATCAGGTAAAGCTTTTGGGACTAATGTAAGACTAATATCTGCTGCTGAAGCTAAGGAAAAATTTCCTTTATTGGATGAAGACTCCATTTGCGGTGCTATGTGGGATCCAGATGCTGGTCTTGTAACTCCTCGCTCTCAAGATGTTGTAAATTTTGCTGTAGAGCATGCCAAAGAGAAAGGTGCTTTAAGGACTTTTACTGATACTCCAGCTAAGGGTTTTGAAATTGAGAATGGTCGTGTTGTTGGTGTAAAAACAGATAAAGGAACTATTAAAGCTAATAAGGTTGTGATCGCATCTGGAATTTGGGGGCCATTAATGGGCGATATGGCAGGGGTTCCAGTTCCATTAATGCCAGTAGAGCACCCCTTATTATTTTTTGGACCACTTCCAGAAATACAAGGAACAGATGAATTACTTGTTTATCCATTACTAAGAGATCAAGGAAATTCAGCTTATGTCAGAGATACAGGTAGGCTTCATGGAGGTATGCTTGAATGGGGATACTATGAGGATAAAGAGCCTCGAATGGTTGACCCAGATGATATAGGTAATCCAGATAAAACCATGACCTCTGATTCAATGAGATTTTTAAGTCTTGAAGAAATAGCTGAACCCTTAGAAAAAGCTTTTGAAACTACACCCATTCTTGCTGAATTAGGCTGGGATGAAAGAAGTTCATTTAATGGTCTTTTATCTGTAACACCTGATGCTGGCTCATTAATTGGGGAAAGTCCAGAAGTTAGAGGCTTCTGGTTGTGTGAAGCTGTCTGGGTTAAAGATGGCCCAGGATGTGCGAGACTATGTGCCGAAGCTATGATAAATGGTAAAACTCAGGTGGATATGCACTCATTTAATATTGATAGGTTTTATCCCGCACAAAAAGAAAAAGATTTTGTAAAAACTCGATCGTTTGAAAATGCACAAACTATTTATACTCCAGCAGTCCATCCTAGAGAGCCTTATATTTCCAATAGAGAAATATTTGTAAGCCCTTTTTATGAAAGAGAAAAAGAGCTTGGAGGATTCTTTGATAATGAAGTTGCTTGTTGGGAAAGAGCTTTAGCTTATAAAAGCAATGAACAAAAACTAGAGAGTTATCTTGACAAGGTTCCAGTGCGAGAAAATGAATGGGATCGTCGCCATGTACCATATGAAATTGCGAATGCAGAACATTTAGCAATGAGTGATTCAGCTGGAATGATTAATTTATCTCACTTTGCAATCATGGATATTAAAGGTAAAGATGCAGAGCGTATGTTGGAATACCACTCTGTAGCTAAAGTTGGTGAAGATACCCCTGAAGGACGTATGATTTACACCAATTTTCTAGATGATGATGGAGGAGTTCATGCTGATCTTACTATTTCTCGCTTAGGTCCAGATAGTTATAGAGTTGTTACAGGTGGTGCTGATGGTAATCGTGATTGGGTAACCTTGCGAAATTATCGTGATGATAAAGGTTTAGATGCAGACATTAATATTCGGACTCATGATATAGCAACATTGGGATTATGGGGACCTGAAGCAAGAAATGCTCTGGGTAATTTTGTTGATCCAAGTGAAATAAGTATTGAGAATTTTCCTTTTGTTACCGCAAAAAATTTAACACTAAATTTATCTGGTGGAAAGAAGGTTGATGTTTGGGCTGCCCGCATTTCTTATGTTGGAGAGAGTGGCTGGGAACTTTACTTAAACAATGATAGCGAAGATGGCTTAGCGCTTTATGATTCTTTACTTGAGGTTGGTGTAGTACCAGTTGGTATCGAAACTTATGCTAATAGTAGACGTTTAGAAAAAAGCTTCCGACTGCAAGGCGCAGATCTAGAGACTAACTATAATGCTTGTGAATCTGCTATTGAGCGGCGTTTGGTTAAAGCAGCTGATTTTCATGGGAAAGCAGCTCATCTTGCTCATAGAGAAGAAGAGCCTAGTGCAATTTTATGCACCATGACCCTCGATAATCTTAATGTAGCTGGGAATGGGGCACGCTATCCAGTTGGAATTTCACCGATTATTGATCCTGCAACTGGAGAAGTGCCGGTTGATAGTAAAGGTCGAAGATCTTATACCACCAGCATGTCTTATTGCCCATCAATCAAAAAACATGTAGTTATGGGCTACTTACCAAAAAATATTGCTGTCAAAGGTAAAGCATTATTACTTGAACATTTTAATGAGAATGGTGATGGTATTTATCCTATGACCGTACAGATAGTTGGTAAGGGTTCTTTATATGACCCTAAAAATGAAAGAGTTCGCTCCTAACTAATTACAATTAAGTTACAATTTAAAGTTACTTAATAGGAAGCGTTATGAATTCAACTAGAATATTTTTTATCCTTGCATGTTTATCCTTTAACTTAAGTGGGCAAGTCACATCTTCAACAAAAAATAATGGAAATCTCATTCTTGAGGATATTCCGCCTATTCCAGATGAAATAGTAAAAGAATTAAATAGATTTCAAAATGTAAGATCTGGATCTTTTAGAGGTTTTACAAATTCAGGTAGTGAATTATTTATTTCAACTAGGTTTGGCAATGTAAGCCAACTACATTTAGTCAAGACGCCTGGTGGCGCTAGAAAACAAATAACATATTTTGATGAGCCTATTGGATCGGTAACTCATCAACCTGATGGTGAACTAATTGCTTTTACTATGGACTCAGGCGGTAGTGAAAATGCACAAATCTTTAAACTTAATCCAAATAATGGTTCTTATAAACTACTTACTGACGGCAAATCAAGAAACGGCAGTCCTACATGGAACAAAACTGGCAATCAGATAGCCTTTAGAAGCAATAAGAGAAATGGCGCATCCAATGATGTTTGGGTGATGTCAATTAATGATCCAAATTCTGCAGAGATGATTCTTGCAGCTCCAGACGGAACATCTTGGGGAGCAATAGATTGGTCAAAGGACAGCAAAAAGGTTTTAATCCAAAATTATGTTTCTATTACTGACTCTAAAGTTTATTTAGTTGATGTTGAGACAAAAGAGCGCCAGCTTGTTTTAGGTAATCCAAATAAAAAATCTGTTAATGCTGGCTTAAGCTTTGATAACAAGAATGAAGGTATTTTTTATATTACTGATGAGTTCAATGAATTTAAAAATCTTGCTTATAAAAATTTAACTACAGGAGAAATTAATCTTATTACTGCAGATATTAAATGGGATGTTGATGGTTTTGCTATAGCAAAAGATGGAAGAAGAGCTGCTTTTACTGTTAATGAAAATGGTTTTAGTTCTTTATATCTCCTGGATACAAATACCTATAAATATAAAAAGGTTTCAAATATACCTATTGGATTAATTGGAGGTATTAATTTTAATGAGAAGGCAAGCATGCTGGGTTTCTCTTTAAATACATACCAAAATCCATCAGATAGTTTCACTCTTGAGTTAAGAAGAAGCCCTTTAATTTATGGCAAATTAATTCAATGGACTGAATCAGAAGTAGGTGGTTTGGATATATCTAATTTTATAAGTCCAAAGCTTATAACTTATAAATCTTTTGATAACTTAGAAGTTCCAGCATTTTTATATGCAAAAGAAAGTAAAAAGCCTTTGCCAGTAATTATATATATTCATGGTGGTCCCGAGAGTCAATCTCGACCAAGTTTTAGTAGTACATTTCAACTATGGATTGATCAATTAGGTGCTGCTGTTATAGCCCCAAATGTTAGAGGCAGTAATGGGTATGGTAAAACATATGTTGGACTTGATAATGGTTTTAACAGAGAAAACTCTGTTAAGGATATTGGAGCCTTATTAGATTGGATTGAACAACAGCCAAACCTAGATTCATCTAGAGTTGTTGTATATGGAGGCTCATATGGTGGATACATGGTGTTAGCAAGCGCTGTTCATTATAGTGATAGATTAAAAGCTGCAGTAGATATAGTTGGCATTTCAAACTTTGTTACATTCTTAACCAATACTCAAGACTATAGAAGAGATCTTAGAAGGGTTGAATATGGTGATGAGAGAGATCCAAAGATGCGGGAATTCCTTGAGCAAATTAGTCCAAATAATAATGTTGAAAAAATAGCTGTTCCTATGTTTGTTGTGCAAGGTCAAAATGATCCAAGAGTCCCTGTTACTGAGGCTGAGCAAATAGTTGCATCACTTAGAGATGCAAATAAAACAGTATGGTATATGAATGCTCTAAATGAAGGACATGGCTATAGAAAAAAAGAAAATAGAGATATATACCAGCAAGCAGTCATTTTGTTTCTAAAAGAGCATTTATAAGATTTATTATTGAATTTTTTTGATCTACTTATGCTATAAAAATATACATATGAAAAATTTTGTCCTATGTTTATGTCTTTTTCTTGTTACAGCGTGTGGTGGTGGAGGAGGTTCAGCTTCAGAACCAGATCCAATCCAAACTATATCTGTAAACCTTTCATCTAGCAATCTAGAGGCAGAAGTCGGAACAACAATCACCTTAACTTGGTCATCAACAAATGCTGAAACCTGCTCCGCATCAGTTGACTGGTCTGGAATAAAAACAACCTCAGGTAATGAGGATGTTGTTATAAATTCTGGAACTAATTTATATAATCTTTCTTGCTCTGGGAGTTCAGCTATTTCAGGCAGTGCATCTATCCAAGTTAATGGAGTTATAAGTAGAATAAACATTACTAATGATATCTTTTCAAATAGAAGTTCTGATTGTGGTGATTATGATGAGAATTATGAATCCAAAGTTAGAGATATAACTAGGGTTATTGATTTTGAGGGTTATGTAGATATTGAGGCTGGAGATCAATCTTGTAATTTATATAGTGATAATATTCCGAATCATGATTTTAATGATGCATCAGCAAATTTTAGAACTGACGCTATTGAAAAAGATAGAGTATTTATAATTAGTAGATCGCCTCAACAAGCTTCACAGAATACTCAAATTAGTCGACAAACATGGGATGCGGTCATGCTTAATGGAGTTGTTGTGGATGTTAAAAGTGGCGGTTGTTATTATCCTTCAGAATCAAGAGCTGATGCTGATGGTAATACTGAAGCTGGCTGCCCCCAAAATGCACAATGGCGCTTAGTGCCTTTAGAATACTCAACTAAATTTGGAGCCGATATTCATAATGCCCATGTCCAACCTGATGGAACATATCATTATCATGGCGATCCAAATGCTATGTTTGATGATAACCCTGCCGGTAACGGTTCACCTGTTATTGGATTTGCTGCAGATGGATTCCCTGTATATGGTTCATACATTTTAGATGCAACAACAGGAGCTTATCGAAAAGTATTATCTGGATATACTTTAAAAGAAGGAACACGTGGAACAAAAACTGATACCAATCCAGGTGGCGAGTACTCAGGCATCTATGAAGAGGATTGGGAGTGGACTAATTCTGGTGATTTAGATGAATGTAATGGGATGATCTATGAAAATCAATATGGTTATTATGTTACCGATAGCTATCCCTTCATACTTAATTGTTTTAAAGGTGCTGTAGATTCATCATTCCAGAAATAAAGAATCTACTTATTTTTCCTATCAACTTTTTTATTATCAAAATAGCCTTTAAAAGCAATATAGGTTTGAATTAGATTTGCTATTACGAATGCTGGTAAATCGACTAATAGAAATATAAGAGCTCCACCAAATCTACTTACACCAGTAAAAATGTAACCAGTTAAACGTTTTTCATGCTTAACAGAGCTGACAAGATATAAGCTATAAATACTTAAAACTAAAACTATCCATTGCCCATATTGTAAAATATTTTCTATCATAAGCTCATCTTAACAAAGCAGAAAACACTAGCAATATATTTTATTTATAGAAAATGATATGGCATTATTAAAACTTATTAGGGAGACAAGACATGAAGAAATATGACAACTTTAAGGATTTTTATCCTTACTATCTTAGTGAGCATGATCACAAGCACACAAAACTTTTACATTTTATAGGAACTTCGATAGCTATATTTTTTTATATTAGATTCTTTATGACCTTTGATTTTATGTTTTTGCTTTATTCTTTATTATCTGGATATGGTTTTGCTTGGGTAGCTCATTTTTTTGTTGAACATAATAAACCTGCAACTTTTACATACCCCTTTTATAGTTTTATAGGTGATCATCTTATGTATCTAGAAATATTAAAAGGTAAGCATAAAATCTTTTAGAAATTTCTACTGTTTGAGGTGTGTTAGTAAGTCTTCTTTAAATTGATCTAATATTTCTTCTTCTATCAGGTGCCTCATATTAGGAATGATTTTTAATTTACTTTGAGGAATTAATTTTTTCATTCTATAGGCATTTTTTACATTAATAATAGGATCTTGTTCTCCATGAATAATAAGAGTAGGAGCTTTTATAGCTTTAACCCTCTTGATTCTGTTTTTTGATGCCAATATTGCAAGAAGTTGCCTTGCATATCCATAACCATCAGCTTTATCTTTTGCTCGATTATAATTAGCTATAACTTCTTCACGGAATTCATCAGTTTCTAAATCTCTGCCTTCCATACCAATTAAGGAAACCCATTTAATTTCTCTTCGATAAACATCCTCAAGTGTCGGATTAGTCATTTTAGATCTTTGCAGCATAACATCCTGCACCTCTCTTGTAGGGCCATTGAATGGCCCAGGTACTGATGCAGTTGATGCAACAAGAGTAAATGATTTAACCCTATCAGCAAACATTGAACAAATAATTTGTGCAATCATGCCACCCATTGAGGTACCAAAAACATGCGCTTGTTTAATATTTAGAGCATTTAAAACTGCAATAGCATCTTTAGACATATCTTTTAAAGTATATTCTGAGCTCATTGGTAACCTTAAATAGTACTTTAGATAATCTAAGGTAAAAGAGGGCTTGGCTGAAAATCTTGATGAAAGACCGGCATCTCTATTATCAAAGGTAATAGGGCGATAATTATTTTCAATTAAAAAATTAATTAAATGATCTGGCCAATGAACAAGTTGAGCTCCAAGTCCATGAACAAGAAGTATTGGTTCAGCATCGTCTGGCCCATAATCACGATAGGCTATTTTTACATTATTTTCTTCAGCAAAACCTTCTTTAAAACTCATAGTTCATAGTCTTACATATTTTCGACATGCAACGTAGTTGTTTTTGATATACATTATGTATAGAAATAAATACCAAACATAATATGAATACTAATATAGTCAGTAATCAAACTAGGGCAGCTTATGGCATTGGTGATTATGCAATCTGTCTTTATTGGAGTGGTGTTGGTTTATATCTACTTTATTTTTATACAGATGTTGTTGGTATTTCACCTTTATTAGCTGGTTGGATTTATGCTTTAGGCATTGCTTGGGATGCAATTACAGATCCATTTATGGGTTATATAGCTGAACGAACAAGAACTAAAATGGGAAGCTATCGCCCATATATTTTCTATGGATCAATACCTCTAGCTTTATCTTTTATTCTGTTACTTTGGGTTCCACCATTTGAAGGATCACTTTTATTTATTTTTCTGTTAGCTGTAAATCTAGTTCATAGAACATGTTTCACTATCGTTAGCGTCCCATATTCATCTCTTACTGCTCGTATCACTGATGATAGTGATGAAAGAACTAAATTAACTACTGCTCGTATGTTAGCTGCTTCTTTTGGCACTTTAACAGTTTCTGCTTTTGGCTTTCCTATTGTACTTTGGTTTGGAGGCGGAGAAGAGGCTCTTGGATTTGTATATCTTGGTTTAATAGCAGGCTTAATAGCTGTGTTAATTCTAAGTATCACTGTTTATTTTGTAAAAGAAAGAAATTTTGAATTTGATAAATCACAATTACCAAGTTTTAAAAAAGTATCTCAATCTGTAGCTAATAATTATCCTTTTTGGATTGTTTTTGGTTCGATACTAATCCTAGGATCAACAACACTAATGTTTAACAATAATTTAATCTATTTTGCTAAATATTATTTAGACCTTCATGAGTACCAAGGTCTAATCCTTGGTGTTAGTAGTGGTGTTTCTTTTGCAGTTATACCTTTGTGGGCCTTTGCTGCCTTAAAAATAGGTAAGAAAAATGCTTGGATGATTTCAATGATATTCTTACTTATTGGATTTTTAACATTTTATTTTTATCCTATTAGGAATTTAAATGAATTACTTTTAATACTAGGCTTGATTGGTATTGGTAATGGCGCAACAGGAATACTTTTCTGGTCTATGCTTCCAGATACGATTGAATATGGTGAATGGAAGTCTGGCATTAGAACAGAATCTTCATTATATGGTTTTATGACTTTTGCTCAAAAAGGGGCTATAGCATTTGCTGCTGTTATCTTAGGTATGGCTTTAACATCAATTGGCTTTGAGCCTAATCAAATTCAAACTCAAGAAACTTTAGATGGTTTAAAATCTTTGATGACTTGGATTCCTTTAGCAGGTGTATGCATTAGTTTTGCTTTGGTCTATTTCTATCCTATTGATAAAGCTTTTCATAAAAAACTTATTCAAGAGATTGAAAATAGGAAACTATCTAATGCCTAATATTAATTGGGGCATTATTGGACCAGGTAACATTGCCAATGCATTTGCACATTCAATTAAATACTGTGAAAAATCAAACCTGATTAGTGTCTTTGGTAGAAATGAAGAAAAGGTTAATAATTTCGCAGATAAATTTAATATAAAACCTTATGCAAAATTCGAAGACTTTATTAGCTCTAAAGAAATAGATGCAGTTTATATAGCCACTCCTCATAATTCACATTACTTTTTTTCTTTAGAGGCCATCAAAAATAAAAAACATATTTTGTGTGAAAAGCCTTTAACCATGAATCATTTAGAAAGCATGGTTTTATTGAATTTAGCTAAAGAGGCTAAATTATTCCTGATGGAAGCATATATGTATCGCACTCATCCTCAAACTTTTAATATTTTAGATAACTTAAAGCTGTTAAAGGAAACGGGTAAAAAAATAACAATTACAAGCTCATTTGGATTTGCAGCAGAACTACCAAAAGAGCATCGCCTACGAAATCCATTGTTAGGTGGCGGAGCTATCTTAGATGTTGGTTGTTACCCTTTATCTATGAGTAAGTTAATAGCAGGCGCTATAGAAGATATACCTTATGCTGATCCGATAAGCATCAATGCTGAAGGACAAATAGATGAAACTGGTGTTGATCTTCAATCTCATGCAGAGCTAATTTTTTCAGATGATATAGAAGCACAAATCAGCTGCGCAATTAATAAAAATTTTACCAATGATTTAAGAATATCGGCTGGAGCAATTGAAATGGTTGTTTCCCAACCTTGGCATTGTGGACAATTTCAAGAAGGAGAATCATCTATTAAGATATTTAATTCTAGTAATTTAATAGAGGAGATTTCTTACAAGGATAATGTTGGTTTGTTTACTCGTGAAATAGATCATGCATCTCAATGTATTCAAGAAAATAAATTTGAATCTGAATTAATATCTCATGCAGATACTCAAAGCAATATGCTATGGCTTGATCAATGGAGAAATAAATTAGATATAGATTGCCCTTTAAATGCTATC
>QOPI01000024.1:0-10498 GCA_003331645.1 SAR86 cluster bacterium
AAATCATCAGATTGATAGAAATCTACTGCAGGAGCAAAAGTGAAATTACCATCTCCGTCTACAGAGGCTAGATTGATTCCGCCAACAAAATCATATGACTCAAACCAGAAACAATCATCTGGGTTTCCACAATATGTATTTGGGTTAGTCCAGTAACCATGCGAGATAATTGTCTTACCTCCAACATCTTGTTTTTCATCCCAAGTATGTCGGTAACCAAAAGTTACATTTAATCTATCATCAACTGCATAATCAACTTGTCCAAATACTGCCATTGAATCTACAGTTCTGTTTGGTTGATAATAAGCAGCCGCAAAAGGACGCATAGTTGTGCCATTAAATGGTTGCTCAACATCATATCTAGATGAGTTATCTTCAGCCATGTAAAACACACCAGCTACCCATTGAAGTTGATCATCAGTATCAGATTGGAGTTGGAATTCAACAACATCTGATTGCATCTCTTGTGTAGTTCTGGACATTTCATCAAACCACATTGGCTTGATCATACCGCCTAGAGCTGCAGCCGTTTGAGGACCTACGGCAGCTACAAGAGCATCAACATCATTCATCCACCATGAAGTTTTACATGAATGTATGTAAGGATTGCCATTATTGTATTCAACTGCACAGTTATGATTCCAGTTATTCCAAATGTTACCCCAATCAGTAAAATCTCCATTAAATTCCCAACCCTGAACTCTGTAATAAACATCAGAGGTAAAACCTATACCTTTTGAAGTAGCAACAGTTGGACCCCAACCGTACTGACATCCATATAGACCACAAAAGTTACCTGCTTGTGCGTCTGCGTTAATACCCATTGAATCAGGATGCTCTCTTAAAAATCCGTAAGCAGGATGAGATGGATCAACAAAATTACCACCATCATTATCATTAATTTGATATCTATCTTGTTCTGAAATTGCAACTCTTAATTCTCCAACTACTCCATCATTAACTCTAAACTTAAGTTCAGATCTTAAGCTAGTAATACCAAAGTCTAATTCACCTGGATTATTAATAGCAGCATGAAAAGGATCATCTGGCCCTTGATCACATGAAAAATCATATGCCATACCTCTCGAAAATTCAGCTTGTTCACAATCTTTTAAATAAATGTTTCCAGCGCCATCATCTTGAAAGTGATCAAGAGAAACATACCATTCGAGATCAAGATTATTTGCAGGAGCATATAAAAATCCTACACGTCCAGCCCAATTATTAGTATTACCATAAGCATCAGCTGCTTTTATCTCTCTTGCCCTTCTTTGATCAACATTAGGAATTCCATCAGCTACTATATCTCTGCCATCAGCCCAAAGAACAGTTTGCTGGCCTTCACCACCAGGTACACCATTAGCAATACCAATCTTTCCGTCGCCATTGTAATCTAGTTGAAAATCATACATATCAACAGTCTGATCTATGTAAGAGTCTGCTTTGGTAGCTTTGAAAGAAGTTCTCATAGCCCATTCACTTGTAATTGGCATATTAATAAAACCATCAACTTCTTGCATGTGTCTATTACCAAGTCTAATTCCATATCTTCCTGTAGTTTCGTCGCCAAATTCTGGCCTTGCTGAAACTACATTTATGGCACCTGAGGTTGAATTTCTTCCAAAAAGAGTTCCTTGTGGACCTCTTAAAACCTCAATTCTTTCTACATCATGAGCTAGCATTAATGCTGCTTGAGGTCTTGGAGAGTACATACCATCAACATGAACAGCAACAGTTGGATCTCCAATTTCAGTATAGTTATTAGAACCAATACCTCTAATAGCAATATTTACACCTGAATCTTCTGCAGATGTTCCAACTTGCATATTTGGTATTAAATTTGATAAATCAGAAATTCTTGCAATCCCTTGAGTATTTAATTGTTCTTGAGAGACAACAGAAACAGCAATTGGTGTTTCCATAAGATTTGTTTCTCTCTTAGTAGCGGTAACAATTACCTCTTCTATTGCTTCTTCTGCAGCATCTTGTGCAAAAGTATTGTTAGTTATACTCGCAAATGAAATAACAAGTAATGATAATAAATATCTATTAATAAAATTCATGGCTTCCCCTCAGTTATTGTGAGTTTTTGCATTGTAATTGTAATAAATTCTTTAAATTACTAATGCTAATTTTTAGATGGCAGAATTATAGCTAAATTTTGAATATAAATCCAAAAAAATATAAATATTAGATTTTTGTAGTAGACATAAAAATATATCTCTTACCTATAAGGCAAGAGATATAAATTTGTTAACAAGAAATTATTTAAGACTATCTAGATTCGCGAGGACGTGATTCGTTTACAACCAACTTTCTGCCTTCAACTTCAGCATCATTTAGAGCTTCAATAGCTTTTTCAGCTCCGTCACTCATTTCAACAAAACCAAAGCCTCTTGAGCGGTTAGTCATTCTATCAGTAATTATTTTTGCTGATGTAACTGTTCCATGCTCTGCAAAAAGGTTTTCTAAATCTTGGTCATTCATACCCCAAGAAAGGTTTCCAACATATATATTCATAATTTCCTATTTAATAAAAAAATGCATTTTACATTAGATTTCATCAGCTTAGTAACTTTTTTTTAACTATTAATGAATTTAATAGTTGGCTTACCAAATTCTGACCACCACTCTAAACCCATTAAATGAATTCTTTCTAAGTTTATCTCCGAAATATCATCTAATTTCTTATTAACCTTTTCTGTTGCTGAATTGATTCTTAAATATTTATCTTTCATTAAGTCTACCGATATCTCATGATCCATATTCTGTTCAAGCATTATTCCAATAACATCATTTCTTAACCAACCTAATGCGCCCCATTTTCTTGAAGCGGGTCCATCTATCTTTTCTCTATCAATACCTGTACCGATGCTTAGTACTTTAATTTTATTAGTTTTAAAATAATTAGTTGCTTTAACGTAACCAATTAATGCGGGATTATTAGAAACTATTCCCCCGTCAATATGCCAGCTACCATCTTCTATTTCTGATGTTGGATAATAAATCGGTGCTGCGCTAGTTGCGTTGGCAGCACTAACTGCGGTGATACCAGGAGTATCAATACTGCTTAATAATGCAGGGCGTCTGTTCTCAACATCATAGCTTAGTGTCATTACTGGCTTATGCGCTTCGCCCATAGAAGCATCTGAAAAATACTTCTTAAGTAATTCGCTTTTACCAATACCGTCATATTTAGGTCTTGTATGTAAGAATGATGTTCTATTTTCCCAAGAAGTAGACATAGATGAGAGAATATTATCCCTTGACCAAAATTCATGAAGCTCACTAGCATTCATTTTATTTATTGCGATTAGCAATGCATTCATACCGCCTGCGCTTGTGCCCACAAACATATCAAATAAATCAAAAACAGACTTGCCAGTTGCTACTTCTAGTTGTTTAAGGAAAATTATGCCTGCAATAGCTCTAACTCCACCTCCATCAAAAGATAGAACTCGTTTAGTTTTTGTTCGTGAAAATAACTCAAAGTAATTCTTCATGGTAGGTTTGAGGTGAATGAAGAATTAATAAAAAATATTAATCTGGATTTGAGGATCCAGCTCCTCTGCTATCTGCTCTAGAATTTCTATCTCTAATATCGGCATTTCGTTCCATTCTTTCTGCATTCATAGGAAGAACTCCCATCTTTCTATTATCTCGGTCTATAACTGCTAATGATTTTTTCTTTTGGTCTTCTTCGTATCTAGCATTTAACTCCTCCTGAGTAGGAATTGGAAAATCTAAGATTCTTTGATGTAAAACCTTTAAAGCTTCTAATTGCTTACCTGAGTATTTACCAGAATTTATAGAAGTCATTAAGTCATTTGCATACTTCTTTTGCTTTGCTAACTCCTCTTCAACTGTTGAAGGAGCAGATGCTGCAAGATTAATGGTGTTTAATAGTGAGCAAGTGATAAAAAAACTTAGTAGTATTTTAAAATTCATAATAATTGGTCTCCAATAAGTTAATTATAAACTATTTTAATTTGGATTATTCCCTATAGTTTCTCGCATTTCCCGCATCTGTATTTTTGATTCACGCATATTATTGTTTTGATTCTTGAAATTATTATTATGTGATTTTATTTTATTATTCATTTGCTCAATCATTGCAGTATGAGCTTTGTTAACTGTTTCTTGCGTAGGCTCAGGTCGATTTATCATTCTCTCATGCATTATTTTTAGGCGCTTTAATTTTTTGCCTGTATACCTCCCAGAGTTAATAACAAGCAATAAATCATTTGCAGCCTCCATTTGCTTGTCTTTAACATCTTCGACGCTAGGTGGACCCTTTAGTTCTGCTATATCTAATTTGATCCTTTCCATAATCTGTCTATCTTGGAAAGATTGCTTGCTTTTATCTTCAGCCTCTAAAGATAACAGCATAAAGGGTGTAAGTAGTAACAAAATATAGAGTTTAATATTTTTCATAAATAACGCCTAAACAATAACTTAGTCTTTTAATATAGACTAATCTGGATTAAATAAGTTCAAAAGTTAGAATTTTCTTTTTTGAGGACTGCATTTTCCAGAACCCTGGATTTCTACTTTTGGATTCTTATTTCTACTGCCATCAGTCTTGGTAAGCCATATATCAGCATCGATTCTTCCTTTGCCTGTGTACCAATTTACTGAATTGCTTACTCTATATAAATCTACTTTATAATCTTTAAATATTGGGTGAATCTCATCAGGCATCATGGTGGTAAGAATTTCAATTCCTTTATCACTATTATTTTCAACCCACTTAGCCTGAGGATTAATCCATGTGGGTGAAGGTTCAAATATATAATTAAGCTTAATCATGGTGTCATCTTTTTTATTTATTTCCCAATACTGGGTAATACTAATTGGATCTTTTTGCCAAAACTCCTCAGCAAAATTACTTTTTGCTTTTTGAAGTAGAAAGATAGATTGTTGGGTTTGGACTGCAAGATTTCTAAATAAATCTATTCCTTCAGATAGATAATTTTTTGTAACATCTTCATAAGTAATTGAATAAGTTCCCTCAAGCTCACATATGACTTTTGTTGTCTCACTATGAAGATTTGGGATAAGAATTAATAAAAATAATAACTTATATTTCATATCTCTTCCTTTATTACTCTATCATTTGATAATTCTTTTGCAGATTGTAATCCACCTGCATTAATTACATTTGTATAACCTAGATTAGTTAAAATTTTCATAGACTTTCCGGCTCTATTACCACTTCTACAATATAAAATTATTTGCACATTTTTATCTGGCACTATTTCTTCTATAGATCCAGCGATCTCATCCCAATCAACTCTGTATGCCTTAGATAAGTGTCCCTCATTCCATTCAGATTCTGATCGAACATCAATAATTACAGCATTGCTTAAATCAGAAAAAATATTCATCGAAACCACCATACTTATTACTAAAAGTAATTTCATTATTTAATGTCCTTATTAAGTGCTGTGAACCTACAAAAGCATGTTTTTTTACCATTAACGTCTCTGATATCAATATTCCAGACTGAAGTTGATTGTCCTATGTGAACCGGTGTTGCTTTTGCATAAACAAAACCTTCACTAATTGAGCTAATATGATTAGCATTAATTTCAAGTCCTACTGCTATTTGTTTAGTGTTATCAAGAACTAAATTTGCGCCTATGCTGCCTACAGTCTCCGCCAATACACATGAGGCTCCGCCATGTAAAATATTAAAGGGTTGCTTTGTTTTCTCGTTGACAGGCATCTTGGCTTCTACAAAATTGTCAGCTATTTGGGTAATTTCTACTCCTAGATGTTTATCCATATTTACCATATCAGCATAAGTATCAGTATCTTCAATAGATTTGTGCCAAATGTGCTCTTTAGTAAGTCTTATCATGTTGATGATTTTATCATGACTAATTTAATAAATAATTAATATAAAAGTTGAATTATTTGACTAACGCTTCGAATAAAATATTATGATATTTAAATATTGTAAGAGAGGAATATGAAAACAAAAATAACAGAATTATTTAAAATCGAACATCCAATTATCCAAGGTGGAATGCATCATGTTGGTTTTGCTGAACTGGCTGCTGCTGTTTCTAATGCAGGAGGTCTTGGGACCATTACAGGCTTAACGCAAGGAACGCCTGAAAAATTAGCTAATGAAATAGCAAAATGTCAAACAATGACTAATAAACCTTTTGCCGTAAATTTAACCTTTCTACCTTCTTTAACTCCCCCAGATTATCCTGGTTTAATAAAAGTTATTATTGATGCGGGTGTGCCAATAGTAGAAACCGCAGGTAGAAACCCTGCAGAATATCTTCCTGCACTTAAAGAAGCAGGTATAAAAGTTATTCACAAATGCACCTCAGTTAGACATTCATTAAAGGCTCAGTCAATAGGATGTGATGCTGTTTCAGTAGATGGATTTGAATGTGGCGGTCATCCTGGTGAGGATGACATTCCTAATTTTATTTTATTGCCTAGAGCTGCAGAAGAATTAGAAATACCATTTGTTGCTTCAGGCGGAATGGCAGATGGTAGAAGTTTAGTTGCAGCAATGGCGTTAGGAGCTGAAGGAATGAATATGGGAACTAGATTCATAGCTACTCAAGATGCACCTGTACATCAAAATGTTAAAGATGCAATTGTAAATGCAACTGAATTAGATACTCGTCTTATTATGCGCTCATTAACTAACACTGAAAGAGTGCTAAATAATGAAGCTGTAGAAAGACTTATGGAAAAAGAAAAAGCCCTTGGAGATGATCTTAAATTTGAAGACATATTAGATGAAGTTGCTGGTGTCTATCCTAAAATTATGCATGAAGGCACTATGGAGGTTGGAGCTTGGTCTTGTGGGATGGTTGCAGGATTGGTCAATGATATTCCTACAGTTGAAGAACTAGTGAATGGAATTATGTCTCAAGCAAATGAGATAATTGAATCTAGATTGAGTTCCTTTTAAAAAATCAATACAAACAGTTAATTTGGAGTAAAAATACATGAGTCAATCTAATGAGGTCTACTTAGGTAAAAAAAATTCTGTTGCTAGATTTAATCTTACAACCAAAGAAGCAATTTGGAGTGTAGGTATTGATGGTTATCCATATATATTATCTTGCTATAGCGATAGGCTGTTAGTTCAAGGTACAAACTTTTGGGGTAAATACTTTCACATCATGCTTAATGCGAATACTGGGGAGCAAGTATGGGCTACGCCTAACTACTACAGCACAAATGCAATTAATTGCTACATAACTCCACATTATTACCAAGGCAATATTTTTTTTATGAATTCAAAAGGTTATATATGTAAGTTATGTGGTGATTCAGGCGAATTATTATTCCAAACAAAATACAAAAAATGGTACGAGTCAGCCTATCTGATAACAATTACTGATGAGAATATCTATCTCATCTCAAAGAAAAAAACTTTTAAAGTATGTGAGATGTCAGGTGAATGTACAGAAGTTCATGAATTAGCTAGATTAAGTAAAGATAAAATTACAGCTGCCTATGGAAATGGAGTTGACCAGGTAGCATTATTTTCTGTTATTGCAGCAACTGCTGCATCAGGTGATGGCGCGGCCGCGGGTGGTGGTGGCGATGGCGGTGGTGGTGGCGATGGTGGTAGCTAGTTAAAATTATCTAAGTAGACTCAACATGGAATAATTTAGTATAAATTTTCCATTCTCCATCAACTTTTAAAAAAGATAACTTATCAAGAAAAACCATCCCTAAATAACCATCTCTAACCTGAACAGCTGCAGTGGAGCCATCTATATCACAAGAAACAATCTCTAAAAGCACTTCTGCTCCACTTTCTTTTGGTGATGGCTGTTGAGATGCAACGAAGCCTGCAAACTCATCAAGATTCATTTCATGCAATCCATCTGGTAAATACCCGCTCACCATAGCTGCATCATGAAATATCGCCCTAACCTTTTCCTCACTAGATTCATATAAGCTATCAAAATAAAGTTGAACACCTGCTTCTATTTTTTCTTTATCACTCATTATTTATTATTCCTTAATATATTAATTTAAATCATTCTACAAAATTTAGAATGAATTGGAATAGCAATTTTTTAAGATAGCTATGTAACATAAGTAATTAAGTCATTTCTTTGACAGATACACATAATGTATATATGTTTAAAAACCTTACATATCAAGGAATGAATGAAATTCAAACAATTTGAACCAAAAAGAATTGAAGTAGTTGACACAACTGATCCAGAATTAACTGAAATAAATAGAAAAAAAGCCGCAGCAATTAAAGGAAGAATTGCACAATTCTTTCACCCTATAACTAAACACTTCAGCAATAAAATTGAATTTATTATGGATGAGATTGGTGAAATGCCTGAAATGGAAAATTTACCAAAAGGGAATACTAAAGATTTTACCTCAAAAATTGGCTATGCTCTTTCACTGGGACTAAAGGAAAAGGAGATTTTCTTTTTTGGTTTAATGCAGTGGATTTTTGTTCTTCTGGCATACATCTTATGGTTACAAATGCTTTCATGGATACCACAGCCTGTATGGGACGGAATCCAAGAGTGTATTGATAGTGGTCAAGATAACTGTACAGTTCTTGCAGATATACCTCTGGGTATGTGGGGTTGGTTTTGTATATTGGTTGCAGCCTTTCCAATTGGTATTTTTTCATCTGCTATGGGAACTACTCACTTTTTACATAAGCAAAATAAAAAATCGACAACAATCAAATGTCTGCAAGCAGCTCTGTCTAATGCTTGGGCAACCTGGTCTTTCCATTTTGTAGATGGTTGGATTACTGTCAAGCAAATAATTAGTAGGCTTCCCTCAGAACCTGATCATGAAACGCCAATACAAAGGCAAGCTAGGTTGGCAGCACAAGCTAGAAGGGAAGTCATGTATTATGCATGGAAACTTGGCAGTGCGGGAGTCTTGCCTAGCATGGTGCTTGGGAATAATTTAATAACTTCTGGTAAAAACTCTATTAAATTTGTAAAAGCAAAATTTGCAGATATTCTTAAACTTCGAGCTGCTTATTCCAGCATCTGCTGGATTGTTGGCATAGCTGCATACATTGGTGGAGTAATAGTTATATTTTTAATGGGAGATGGTGCATATACCAATTCTGGCAATCTAGAAGTTGTAAAAATATATCAATATATGATTATTCCTTTAGCTTGGGCAACAATGATAGTGATGATATTTTTAAGACCAATCTATATTTTAACTATATGTAATTTATATTCAGACTATATTGAATCTATCGATGAGGAGCCGGTATTACCAGACAATCCATCAATTGGAATAAAAGCTTTCTTTGTTTTCTTATTTATCTGTTTGCTGATGTTGTTAGTAATTTTATTTAGAGATCAAATTGGATTAACTGATATTTTATCCGCAACTGAAATTGGTAGGACATATCAGGGTCAAAGTTTCTAAAAAATAAGCCCACTTATGTGGGCTTATTATTAACGACTATATATTTATATTAGTCTTCAAAATCTCCAGCTTGAGTCTTGTGCACTCCTCCATAACTTGCAGGAGAGTAATGAGCACTTCTTAATACCCATTTAGTATCTTCTTTAACCCAATTCATAGTAACTCTTGTTCTATAGTCACTCATATTTCCATCATCTCCAACCATGCCTTCTGAATAAAATCTAACATGCACAACATCATCCGCTAAAGCAGTTGCTTCAGCATAAAAATGTTGAGTTACAGCGCCGCTACTTTTTTTCCAATTCTCTACAGTTTGTTTTGCTAAAGGTTTATGAAAACTGCCATCAGAATTAGTATCTAATGTTCCAGCTTTGCTGGACATAGCTACTACAGTTTTAAAATCCCTGCTATTTCTAGCTTCCATATAAGCATCTAAAGCCTTTAAAACTTCTTTTTCAGCTGCCATATGGCCATCAGCAGCAATAAAACCTGTGGACAATAATAATAATCCACTTAATAAATAATTCTTCATTTAACTCTCCTCTAATTTGAAATGTGTTTTTATAACACTTGAATACGACTATACATTACTTGGGAGTAAAAAAGCCCATAAATGTTGGTTTCTTAAAAAGGCTTGTTACCGTCTAGTATGCAATTAGGGTTAGAACCCCTATCTATTCCTTTTAGATAATTCATCTTCCATCCCTTATCTAGAACATTAATCCATTGATATTCAGCTCGTCCTTCAAATAAAACTTCTTTTTGTTTATTAATCCTCGTGAAATCAGCGCAAAGTAAATACGAGTTTTCACTTTGTCTTTTTATAGCAACATCGCCAGTAATACTATAAGCATATCCTTCTTGAATAGTTGCTTTCATAACTTCATACCTTTCAACTACATCTTTTTCTTTTTCAGCAATTATTCCATCACTTGCAAAATTAACAGGTGCTTCAAAATGACTAGCAATTCTAGGAAAATCATTTTTTATAAATGCAGTGTTGTAATCTGAGTATAAAGTCTTAATCAAGCCTATATTTGCTGCTTCTACTTCTTTATTTAGTAATTCTACTTGTTCGTTT
>QOPI01000025.1:0-10401 GCA_003331645.1 SAR86 cluster bacterium
TTATTGGATAATGTTTAATCAAGGGCATGAGTGGAATGAAGGCGACAAAGATGGGTCTAGCAGTTTTGACACTTCTCAGACAATATGGAACTTCTTTAAACAATTTGATTTAAATGGACTCAAGAATTAAATATATTTATAAAATCCTCTCACTTAGTGAATGGAATGAAGCCATAACAACAAATAGAATAATTACCGAGCTTGATAAGAAAGATGGCTTTATTCATTTATCAACTGCAAAACAACTCTCAGCAACGCTAGCTTTGTATTTTTCAAACGATCAAGAGGTGATGTTATTAAGAATATTATCTAAATCTTTAAAAGATAACTTAATATACGAAGCTCCTGATTCACAAAAACGCTCTGGAAAATTCCCCCATTTTTATGGGAAATTGAAAAAAAGCCACGTTGAAAAAACTTGGTTATTAAAAAGGAGTGCTTTTGAAGTACCCAATAATATCTTATTAGAAGCTGAAGCTGAGTAACCACTTATGGCATATAGATACAAATGGATTTTTTTAGTTATTTGTCTATCAGCATGTAATGAGTTGGAACAAAACAAGTATTACCCTCCACTAGAGGGACCTATTGAAGAAAATACCGTTACCCTTGATAAGAATTTTAATACAATTTGGCCTGAACTTATTTTACTAACTCAAAACAATGCCAATGCAATTGTTAAAGAGCAAAACGGCTTAATTGTTGCTGAGTTAGTATTACCTGAAGTTTCAAAGTATATAGACTGCGGAATGATGAATGATGAGATTTACGTAGATTACATTCACAGAATTTTTGAATCCTCTTTAACAGCAAAAGTTTATATAGAGTTAAGCGAAGTTGATTCAGCCTCATCTAATATCAAAATAAATATAGCCTTTACCTTTATCTCTCTTGAAAGCGGAACAACTTGGAATTTTAATACAAATAAACCTGCAATTATTTGGGTAGCAAATCCTGCAGAAGGGGCTTTGCCGCAAAGAATATGCATTTCTAAAAATACCTTAGAAGCAAACTTTATTAAAAAAATCAGGTCTTTATAATATTTAGAGGGAGCAAATTATGATCAGCACAAATATGGAATATGAAAAAAAGTTTACCAAGGTAAATGGTAAGCAAATAGCTTATGTCGAGGAAGGCAATGGAGACCCAATAGTTCTGCTGCATGGCAACCCTACATCTTCTTTTTTATGGAGAAATATAATTCCAGAGCTAAGCACGCTAGGCAGAGTTATTGCTCCAGATCTAATCGGACAAGGTGATTCTGAAAAGCTGCCTGCTAGCGATGGTCCAGAAAGATATACCCTTGAGGTTGCATATGCATATGTAGAAGGATTACTTAAAACAATTGAGGCAGATAAAAACGTTACTTTGGTTATCCATGACTGGGGAAGTAGCATAGGTTTTATGTGGGCAATGCGACATGCTGCTGAGGTAAAAGGAGTTGCGTATATGGAAGCAATAGTTAAACCAATGAGCTGGGATGATTGGGATGCTGAAGCAGCCGGCATTTTTAAGGGATTTCGTTCTGAAAAAGGCGAGGATCTTATTCTTAATCGTAATATGTTTATTGAAGCAGTGCTTCCGGCTTCCATAATGCGTGAACTTACTGATGAAGAAATGGATGCTTACCGAGCGCCACATTTAGAACAAGATGACAGACAACCACTATTAAATTGGCCCAGACAGATACCCATAGAAGGTGAACCGGAGGATGTTGTTAACCTTGTAAATGAATATGGGGCCTTTATGAGAAGCAGCAATATCCCTAAATTGTTTATTAATGCAGAACCTGGCTCCATTCTTACAGGACGCCAAAGAGAATTTTGCAGGAGTTGGCCAAATCAACAAGAAATAACAGTTAAAGGACTTCACTTTATTCAAGAAGACTCACCAATTGAAATAAGCCAAGCTGTGGCACAATGGTTTAATAATATTTAAAAATAAAGGAGAAATTATGTCTGATGTACCTGTTTATATGATTGCAAATCTTGTTACTAACGAAGACCCCTCTGAATATCGGATGTATGAAAAAGGATTTTTTCCTATTCTAAAAAAACATGGCGGCTCTTTTATTACCTTTGATGATAGTATTAAACATCTAGAAGGTTCAGAACCAAGAGCAGGCAGGATGATCATTTTTCAGTTCCCTTCAGAAGCAGCAGCAGAAGCATGGTTTAATGATCCAGAGTATCAAGCCTTGTCTGAACACAGACGAGCTGGTGCAGATACTAAATCCATTACCATGGTTCATGGTATGCCGCCTCGTAAATAAAACTGGAAGGCAATTGACTATCAGCTGACAACTTTATGCAATAGAGGCAATTTTATGTTGAACGCAAAAGCAAAATAGAATGAAGTGTATTGTATGCAAAAGTAAGAAAACTGATTTTTTTTATACAACTGATAAAAAAACTTATTGGAAATGTTCTCATTGTTTAGCTAAATTTTTAGATCAGTCTCATTACTTAGATGAGTCAAATGAGAAAGATAGATATTTAGAACATCAAAATGAAATAGGCGAACCAGGCTACTTAGAGTTTTTATCTAAATTATCTAAACCCTTACAAGCTAAAATTACAACCTATGACAAAGGTCTTGATTTTGGCTGTGGTCACGGTCCTGCCTTAGCTGAAATGCTCAAAGCTGATGGTTATAGTATTGATCTATATGATCCATTCTTTTATCCAAATAAGGATATCTTTAAAAAAAAATATAACTTTATAACCTGTACTGAGACAGCAGAGCATTTTTTTAATCCAAGCAAAGAATTTAAGATTCTTGACTCTCTTTTAATGTCCGGCGGATGGTTGGGAGTTATGACAACTTTTTTAACAGAAGATAGCTTATTTGAGAATTGGCATTACAGAAGAGATCCAACCCATGTTGTTTTTTATGCTGAACAAACTTTTGAGATAATTGCAGATCAAAATAATTGGCACCTTGAAATACCTGCCAAGGATGTAGCTTTATTTTGTAAGAACTAAAACACATAATAGGATAATTAAATAAAGGAGAAATAAATGTTTAGTCACGTAATGCTTGGAGCAATTGATATTGAGGATTCACGAGAGTTTTATGACAAGATAATGCCTATCCTTGGAACGAGGTTAGGAAAATTAACTCTCGATACTGATGGTAAGAAAAGTTATATCTATTTTGTTAATAACAAAAATAGTTTTCTGCTTAAAGAGCCTATTAACAACCAGGCAGCAACTCATGGAAATGGAACAACCATAGGTTTTAATGCTTCAAGCACTGAAATGATTGATGAATGGCATGCAGCTGGCATTAAAGCTGGAGGCACAAATCCTGAGTTATGTGATCCACCAGGTATTAGAGAGGGCGGCGGGGTTCAACTATATTTAGCATATCTAACTGATCCATCTGGAAACAAAATATGTGCTATGTATAGGATACCAAAATGAGAATAGCAATAACTGGCGCAATCTTCTGCATCTGTTTTTTTATGCCGCAACAGATTGCGGCTGCAAAATTGACAATTAATATTTCAAATCAAGAAAAACCAGGAGTGCTTTTTTTAACTATTTGTAATAGTGCTGCAGGTTTTGAAAACTCAGTTGAAAATGAATCTGAAGAAGATTCATGTCGCGGGGCAGTAGTAGAAACTGAGCTAAAAGATGTCTTTGAAATAAGAGCAGAAGTTCCAGATGGTGAGTATGCTATAGCAGCATTTTTAGATACTAATGCTAATAATAAAATGGATAAGAATTTTATAGGCATACCTAAAGAGCAATACGGGTTTTCAAATAACGCAATGGGCAGAATGTCTGCCCCCTCATTTGATCAAGCAAAGTTTTCAGTAGAAGGAGATACTATTCATGATATAGGCCTCAGATCGGGCATACCAAAATAATATTAGAAATATTCTGGAATCTTGCCTATAAAATCTTTGTAATATTTTTTTAAGTGCTCTATATCTCTTTGATTATCGCCAGTTGGATAAAACAGTTCTCTAAAGCTAATTTCTTTAGATGGATAATCAATCGTTGCTAAAAGTATGGGGCACTCCATAGACTGTGCCATTCTTAAAAATCCTGACTTCCATTTTTCAGCTTTCTTTCTAGTACCCTCTGGCGAAAGGCCAATAAGAATTCCGCCTTCTCGTTTTGAAATATCAATAACGTCGCTGATAATATTTTTAGAATCTTGTCTATTCACAGGTATGCCGCCTAAATTCTTTAACAGCCTTCTAAAACCCTTTTTAAAAATAGTATGTTTACCAAGCCAATATATTTTGATCTTTAGACTTAAAACTAGAGACATTCCATAAACAAAATCCCAGTTAGATGTATGAGGAGCAATAATAACTAATAGTTTCTTCATATCTGGTATTGTGCCTTTCACTTTCCAGCCTGTGATCCATAATATGGAAGTTCCGATAAATGAAAAGAATCTATTTCTTTGCGCAATAAACTGTTTAGGTACAGAAATGCTTAGTTTTGTTTTTTTGTTACTCAAATTAAGCTCCCTAATGCAAAATTTATTTTATTAGTTTAACTTCAAAGTATAAAAATATCATATCTGTAAGCTAAATGAATCTTTTTGATTATAATTCATAATAATGAAATTATTAAAAGTTGATAATTACCAGACTTGGCTTATTGAAAGTGAAGGCAAGGGCATACTAATAGATCCTTGGCTCAGTAAGCAACTTCAACCAGACGGCTCTATATTTATTCAAAGAAGAAAAGACGCAATCAGCATGCTAACAGATGAAAACTATATAAATGTTAAGGCTCTTATAATCACAGCCCCCTTTGAAGATCATTTGCATATTGAATCTATCAAATCCTTTTCAAAAGATATAGAAATTTATACCTCTAAACTAATTAAAAGAATGCTTATTAAGGCTGGAGTAAAAAACTCAATTAATATTTTAGGAGCAGATGGTATTGATATTTGCTCTATGCACATTAAAGCTATTAAAACTGGTTTTCCATATCATCCCTTTACCTTTGCGCTGCTTGTAGAAGATAGCCTTGGCAATAAAATCTTTCATGAGGGCCATATAGCAAGATCAAATTTTTTGAAAAAAAATAATATTAAAGCTGACACAGTAATTCTCACAGCCGAAGAAGTTAAATTATTTGGTTTTCTGCGGCTTGGAATGGATTCAAACAGAACACTAGATGCTTGTAAGACTTTAGGAGCTAAGAATTTATTTATTACTGGATCAAACCCAGAAAAAACAACGGGCTTAATAAGCAAGTTTCTTCTTATTAAGCCGCTAGAAAAGACAAAAATTGAATCACAAATAAAAATGTACCATCGCGCGGGCGATTCAATTACCTTAAATTAAAATATTAAGAAGGATCCTAAATCTACCATTAAATAAACATTAGCAAACAAGCCTGTTGCCCAGAATAAACTTCGTATACTCGGATTTTTATCTGTAGCTATTCGATAGTATAGGATCATATGAATGATTCTAGTGATAGCATAAATCCAAACTATTATAGATAACTTACGCGGATCATAGCCTGCCATCATTGCCAGCACCGCCATGCCAAATAAAGGAATGATATTCTCAATAGAATTCCAAAAAGTTCTATAAACTCTAAAAAACAAAGAACTCTGGCCAAGTGATGGATCTATCACCCCAACTTTATAGCCTTTTTGACGTCTATGAACTCTAACAAGAACAAAAGCCTGGATTATTATCGTACTTAAAGTAAGCCAAAGGCCTATAAGAACTGATTCATATATTTCTAACATTTATAACTCCTATTGAATTTGATTATTTTTTATCCAACGCATTTGGGAAATAATTCCAATGAAATAAATTATAAAAAAGGCTAAATAAAATTTTAAAATTAGTGGATCTTCAAAACTTTTTGCAAAAGGATCATTCACAGGCAATCTTCTAAGAAAATCTGTTACGGCAGGAATCATATGAAACAGAAACAATGATGAAAAGCTTAATGCTTGGAAGTAAGGACAGAGCCAACCAAATATAAACCTTTTTTCATTAATAATTCCAACAACTACAGCCAATAAGGTAATTACAGCTAATAAATGAGCAATCCCGAATCCACCTTGCTTATATATCATTAGTGCAGAGACAGCAGTTATAACTGTTGTTGAAAGAAAAATTTTTGCTGAGGTATTTTTAGATTCTATAATCTTGTATTTTATTATTGAATAACCTCCGCTCAGCAAAGCAACAATTCCCATGATGGTATGAAACCAACCAAAAGGCGACATTTCTGGCATACAGCACTCCTAGATTTTTTGAATTTCCCTATAAAAATACATTATAGCTATTAGATCTTAGTCTAAGTCAAAGTTTATTAACCTAAATAGTCATATAAAGCTTTTGTTAGATCATTTGCAGACTTGTAAAGACTTTTATATGGATGCATTTCATTACATATAAATGCAAAGCCTATCTCTTTACTGGCATCTCCAAATGCAACAGCACCTCCAACACCTGCATGGCCAAACATAGAATTTTGAAATCTTGGAGATAAGTTGCCAATCAAGGTCATTTCTTTACCTAACTCATACCCCAAACCAAAAGTAATATTTGTTCCAAAAAGGACTGAGTCTGGTCCGGCTGAAAATACTTTAGTAGCATAATCTAAAGTTTCAGATTTCATGATTCTATAACCCTCTCTTTCACATCCGGTGCTCAAAATGCCATATAACTTAGCAAGACCTCTGGCAGTGCCGTGGCCGTTTGCTGATGGTATTTGTGCTTTACGCCAATCAGCCTCATTAACATAATTTTTATCATCATCATCTCTGGATTGGAAAGCTATTTTAAAATCCCCACCTTTTATTGATTCCTTCATATTACGGAGCGGCTTTGAAAGAAAAATGTTTGGAACATATTTGATCATCTCAAGAGGAGACTTGCCATCAGAAGTATCAAGCATCAACATATCTGCACATCTAGCAAAATCATCTTCTTGAAGTCCGATTTTAAAATCTATATTAAGAGGATCAGCAATCTCTTCTTGGAAATAGGTTCCAGTATCTCTTCCGTCAACTCTTTTAATAATTTCACCTACAAGCCAACCCATAGTTAATGCATGGTAACCTTGTGAGCTACCCGGCTCTTTAAAAGGCTGCTGTTGTTCTAAGATTTTTGTAAATAAATCCCAATCTTGCCAGCTGCCATTTGGCATACCGTCTTGAAAACCAAAATTATTAGATCTGTGACATAAAAAATCACTAACTTTTGTATCCTCTTTGCCGTTACAGCCATATTCGGGCCAGTAATCAGTAACTTTTTTATTAACATCAAGTTTCCCCTGATCAATAAGCCTAGCAACACAAGTAGCTGTTACACCTTTAGTGACAGAAAAGACATTAACCATTGTATCTTTGTCCCAAGACTTAGTTCTTTGAGCATCTTTATGACCGCCATACATATCGACAACCATTTCACCTTTATATTCTATTGCTACAGCAGCTCCGGTTTCAAACTTAGACTCAATTGCTGAAGAAAAAATATCTGATATAGCTGAAAATTTTGGATCGCAGTGACCTGAAGCTTTTGACATTTTTATTCCCCCTAATGATGTCGCAACACCATTAGAATTATTATAAGCTAAATGATTAGATTTATTGATAAGATAAAAGATAATTAAGAAAGCAACAAAAGGCCTACTTATTAATATTATGGGAAACTACATGACAATAAAATTAATTTTTATATGAAAATATTAAGAACACCAGATTCACAATTTGAAAGATTAAAGGATTATCCTTTTAAGCCTGTTTATACAAACATTGCAACTCATGATGGTTCAGAGCTGAGAATTCATCATATCGATGAAGGTCCTAAGGATGGTCCAATTTTATTAGCTATGCATGGCCAACCAGTATGGAGTTATCTTTACATCAGAATGCTACCTTTTTTAGTAAATGCTGGTATAAGAGTTATTGCTCCTGACCTGCCCGGTTATGGTAAATCTGACAAGCCCGCTAGCAGGCAAGACTATAGTTATGAAAATCAGGTTGATTGGATGACGAAGTGGCTTATAGCTAACAATTTTAAAAATGTGACTTTTTTTGGACAAGACTGGGGCGGACTTATTGGTTTAAGAGTGGTTGCAAATGAGCCTGACAGATTTGTTAAAGTTGCTGTTGGCAATACTGGGCTTCCATATAATCCTGAGATGCCACAAGAAGTTCTAAATCAAATAAAGGAATTTAGAAGCAGCAAAATAAAACTAACTCCATTTAGTATGATGCGCGAAATAAGACAGATGGATAAGGGGAGGTCTCATCCAGGATTAAAATTTATGTATTGGCAAAAGTTTTGTTGGGATAACGCTGATTTGCCTCACGGATTTATGATGTCGCAAAGTATGGAAAAAATGTCTACTTTCAAAAAACTTTCTTATTATTTATTTGTTCGCTTGGGGCTAAAAAAATATTTTCCATTTAAATCAAATTTAGCAAAAGCTTATGATGCTCCATTCCCAGATCCTAGTTATATGATGGGCACAAGGGCTATGCCTAGCCAGGTACCAATGACACCAGATAAATCAACAGATGAACAAAAGAAAGCTAGAGAATTTTTCTTCACATGGAGTAAGCCATTTTTAAGTGTTTTTGCTGGTGATGATCCAGTTACAAATGGAATAGAAGCAGATGTTCTTGCAATGTGCCCTAACGCTAAAAGTGCACCCCATATTGGAGGCGGACATTTTTTTCAATGGACTAGAGCAAAAAAACTTTCAAATCTATTAATAGATTTTATAAAATAAACAGATGATAGATTTATACACAGCACCCACTCCTAATGGACATAAAGTATCTTGTACTCTTGAGGCTATGAGCCTTGACTATAAAGCACATTTAATTAATTTGTCAGAAGGAGAGCAGCATACTCCAGAATTTTTAGCTATAAGTGCAAATGGGAGAATTCCAGCCATTGTTGATAGAGATAATGATGATTTATCAATATTTGAATCTGGTGCAATTATGATTTATTTAGCTGATAAAACTGGAATGCTAATACCATCAGAAGGCAAAGGCCGATCTGACGTTATTCAATGGCTAATGTTTCAGATGGGCAATATAGGACCAATGATGGGTCAAGCAAATGTATTTTTTCGCTACTTTCCTGAAAAGATTCAACCAGCAATTGATCGTTACCAAAATGAAGGCAGAAGACTTTTTGAAGTATTAGATACTCGCTTAGCACAAAGCGAGTGGCTGGCTGATGAATATTCAATTGCTGATATTGCAAATTGGTGCTGGACGAGGACACACAAATGGTCTGGAATCTCTGCTGATGGCTTAGAACACTTAGCAAGATGGAATGATGCGATGTATAAGAAACCTGGAATGCTAGAGGGAATAAAAGTTCCTATAAAAATAGATAAAGTTTTAGGAGATGAAGCAAAAACCAAAGAATTTATAGAAAGGGCTCAAAAAAATCTTCAAAAATAGGAGGGAAGAGATATGTTAAAAGTTCATTTTGTTGCTGGCACTAGAGCTGGTCGAGTTATCTGGCTACTCGAGGAGTTAGGCTTAGAATATGAAGTTAATATCATGCCATTTACTAAAGAGGGCTTGAAATCCCCTGAGCATAGATCAAGACATGCCCTTGGCAGAGTGCCAGTTCTAGAAGACGGCGATATTTCTATTTTTGAGTCAGGCGCAATTATTCAATACATCCTAGAGAGACATAAAGATGGCGGCTTAAAACCTAGTTCAGATTCGCCGATGTTTCCATATTATTTACAATGGTTCCATTATTGTGAAGGTATGGTGATGCCTCCCATGAATCAAGTAGTAGTGCAAACAATCTTATTACCGCCTGACAGAAGAGATGAAAATGTTTTAAAACAAGCTCAAAACTTAATAACCAAATCATTAGCTCCAGTAAATGAAAATCTTGCTGATAAAGATTATTTAATTGGCGATTTTTCAGCCGCGGATCTAATGTTGGGACATTCATGTTTCATGGCAAATAGATTGGGATGTGTTGCTGATGAAATGGAACATATAAAAAATTATGTGGCTAAAATCGAAGCTAGACCAGCATTTCAAAAAGCCATAACTTTAGGACAATAGTTTTGAAGGGTGTCGAAAAGATACAAATCTTTGGAGCTACTCCATCACCATATACGCAGAAGATGATTTCTGTTTTTAGATATAGGCATATTCCTTATGAAGCTTTTATGGGTAATGTTGTTGGAAGATTACATAAATTAAATATAGAGCCGCCAAAACCTGTCCTACTTCCAACTATTCTTTTAAGAGATGAAAGTGGTGAATTACAACCAACCACTGACTCTACTCCAATTATCAGAAGATTAGAAAAAGAGTATCCGGCCCGAAAATTATTACCTGAAGACCCTGCTCTTTCTTTTATAAATTACTTATTAGAAGATTTTGGAGATGAGTGGGTAACTAAAT
>QOPI01000003.1:0-72308 GCA_003331645.1 SAR86 cluster bacterium
TTCATAGCTGCACTCATATATTTCTCTTTTGCTTTAGGCTTATACGTGGCAGGCTTTTTAATAGTTTTAGCTTTTTTTAATGATACAACTTTTTTCTTAGCAACAACTTTCTTAACAGGCTTCTTAGCAACAACTTTCTTAACAGGCTTCTTAGCAACAACTTTCTTGATAACTTTTTTAGTCACAGGCTTTTTTACTACTTTTTTTGCTACCACTTTCTTGGTAACTTTTTTAGCTTTAGTAGCTTTAGTTGTTTTTTTTGCAGTCAATTTAGGTTTTTTATCTGATTTTGCTTTAGTCATTAAAGAAAATGTAAAATTTTAGAGGATGCAAGTTATCAGAAAGTTGATAAATTTACTAGTATTTTTGTATATTATTTTTAACTTCTTTGTATCCCTCAAGAGATAATCTAGGTCCAAATGTTTCTACTATTTTTGATGCAGCATAATTAGAAAATTTAGCACAAGACTCTAAAGGCATGTTTTGAAGATATGCATACATAAATGAACCAGCAAACATATCCCCGGCACCATTAGTATCTACTGGCTCAATATTAACTCCTGATACCATATTGCTATTATTTTTATTAACAACAATACAACCCTTGGATCCAGTTGTTATTAAAGAAATAAATGATTTTTGTTTTAAAAAATCAATTGCTTTGTTAAGCTCGCTCTCTCCAGAAAAAGCTTGAGCCTCATCATCATTTCCAAAGACCATATCGATACCATAGGATTCGATTTTTTCAAATTTATCTCTAAATCCATTTACAATTCCAGGATCGGATAATGATAATGCTTTTAAAATATCTTTATCTTTTAAAAAATCCAATACCTTAATAACAGCATTAAAATTTTCATCACTAGTAACCATATAACCTTCGATATAAAAAATTTTTGAATTGGCAATAGCTTCAAGATCTAGGTCATTTGCATTCATATATGCACTTACACCTAACATACTTACCATTGTTCTTTTTGCATCCGGAGTTACAAGAATTAGGCATTTTCCTGTTGGCAAATCTAACTCTTCTTCGCTATAGCCTTTATGATAAACATTAGCTTTTTTAAGACTATCTAGATACCTGACTCCATCATCATCCTGCGAAACTCTACAGACGTGATGGCATGCTGCTCCATAACTTGATGCCGCCACCAATGAGTTTGTTGCAGAGCCTCCACAATCTGAAATTGATTCTATGCCTAGTTCTTCTAATTTTTTGGTAATTGTATTCTGCTCCTCAGCAGAGACGAGAGTCATCTGATCAGCTTCTAGCCCAACAGAGTCCAAAAACTCATAAGAAACCATAAATTGAGTATCAACCAAGGCATTACCTAGCGCGCAAATATCATATTTCATTTATAAACCTTCCTTAATTATAATTCCAACTTTTTCTATAACTGTATTTAAAATATTTTCATCATGCTTAGTGGATATAAATCCTGCCTCATATTTGGAGGGAGCAAAATATATACCATTAGCTATACAGGCATTTAGAAAACTCTTGAATATACTATCATCTGTTGCAACAACATCATCAAAATTATTTGGCATACTCTTAGCAAAGAAAAATCCAAACATTCCACCCATCTGATTTTTGACGAAATCAATATTATGCATATCCATAATGGCCGCTATTCTATCTAATAGATGCGATGCTTTCATTTCTAGACTTTTATATGGATCTGTTTTTATAAGCTCTGATAATAATGCTTCGCCAGCTGCCATTGCTAATGGATTACCGGATAGGGTACCAGCTTGATATATCGGTCCTTCTGGAGCCAATTGATCCATTAAATCAGCTTTGCCGCCAAAAGCACCAACAGGAAGACCCGCACCTATTACTTTTCCAAGTGCAGTAAGATCTGGTTGAACATTATATAATTCCTGGGCTCCACCAAGAGCAACTCGAAATCCACTCATAACTTCATCAAAAATAAGTATTGAATTATTTTTTTTAGATACTTCTCTGAGTAATTCTAAAAAAGATTTATCAGCAGGAATAAAACCCATATTCCCAGCAACTGGTTCAATGATAATAGCTGCTAGATCATCTTTCACTTCATCATATATTCTTAAAAAATGATCTTTATCATTATAAGGACAGCTAATAGTTAGCGAGGCTAAGTCTTTGGGTACTCCCGGAGAATCAGGCAATCCAAAAGTTGATACACCTGAACCAGCTTTTACAAGCAAGGAGTCCACATGCCCATGGTAACATCCAGAAAATTTTATAATTTTATTTTTGCCCGTAAAGCCTCGAGCTAAACGTATACAGCTCATAGTTGCTTCAGTTCCAGAATTAACCATTCTAATTTTTTCTATCGATGGAACACATTGCTTTATCAATTTTGCAACATTTGATTCTAATTTTGTTGGAGCACCATAACTAGTACCAGATTCAATTTGTTTTTTAACGGCTGCAACAACTTTAGGGTTTGTATGACCCATAATCATTGGACCCCAAGAGCCAATAAAGTCTATATATTCGTTATCATCCTCATCATATAGGAATGCTCCATTAGCACTTTTAAAAAAAATGGGTGAACCTCCAATATTTTTAAAGGCCCTTACAGGAGAATTAACACCGCCTGGCATTAATCCTTGTGCTTCTTTATACAGTTCTTTAGAGGTGTTAGTTTTTTTCAATTTTTTATAACTATTTGATTTGCAAATATTTCCACTTTTTTCCAATCTGTAAATTCATAAACGCCTGATAGGTTCGTTGGGCCATTTGTAAGCCACATTATAAATCTAATCATATATTTATCTATAAACTTATACTTCTGGTAATCAATTTTCCCAGCAAAAACTCCAAGATTAGAAGGTTGCCATTTTGATAATGACAAAAACTTATGCATATATGGATTTGTTTCTGGACTATTCTTTTCTGATTTTCTAGCAACTGCATTTACAGAAAAGAAGGCGCTATCTTTCATTTCTAATACTGATAAGTTTTCATTAATAAATCTATATAGTTCTGGTTTATGCTTTCCATAACGAATACTTGCCCCAACAACTAATTGATCATATAAATTTATATCCAATTGCTTTGCCTCATCAAGAGATACAACTTGAACATGATTGTGTTCCTTTATTCTCGATGCAATTTCTTTACATATTTTGATAGTTTGACCATCAGTCGATGAGTATATTATTAGAGTCGAGATCATTTATTGATTTAATTTTTTAAGATACATATTTTAGCCTTTCCTATAGAATTATTCAGATCAATTTAAAAATTTAGAAAAATATTATTAGCAATCTGTTAAAATCATTTTTTTAAACAAGATTATGACAACAGAGAACATTATAAAATCATTAAACCTTACTGATTCAGCAGCTCATAGGATTGCATCGGTAATAAGCTCTGAAAAGAAATCTCAGTTCAGAGTGTATGTTACTGGAGGAGGCTGCTCAGGCTTCCAATATGGATTTAAATTTGATGATGAGATAGCTTTTGATGACGAAGTTATAGATTACAAAGATTTTTCTGTGCTTCTTGATTCATTATCTTATCCGTATTTATATGGATCAACTTTAGATTATGTTGAAGATCTATCGGGTGCAAAATTTGTTATAAATAACCCTAACGCAAAGACAACTTGCGGATGTGGAGAATCTTTTACTATATAGATTTTGAAACAGAGCCTAATAAAGCTTTGATCACCCTGTTATTTTTAAGTCTAACATCTGATGGAATATTGTTAATTCTTCTATAAGCCAACCAACCAAAAGCCATTGATTCAATTGCCTGTGGGTTCAACCCTAATGCAGTTGTTGAATTAATTTCAGTACCCAAATGATAAGAAAGCCTGTTCATAAGTGTTTTATTGTTACTTCCGCCTCCACATACATAGATGTTTTTAACATCATGACCAGCTTTCTTTATGGCATTCGAGATACTTATTGCAGTAAGTTCTGTTAGTGTAGCTAATACATCCTTTTTATCTTGTTTAAGAAGGTTTTTAGGTATGAAATTAAAGTTAAATAGCTCTTTGCCTGTTGATTTAAAGCCCTTTCGTTTAAAAAAAGGTTTAGAAAGCATTTTTTTTAACTCTTTATCCAATATATTCCCTTTTTGAGCAATAGCCCCATTCCTATCAAACTCTAATCCAAGAATATTTGAACAATAAGCATCCATTAAAGCATTTCCAGGGCCTGTATCCGTTCCAAAATAAGAACCATCAGTTTTAATAAAAGTATAATTTGATATTCCGCCTATATTAACAATAACTCTAGAAACTTTTTTTGATCTAAAAAGCTGCGCATGAAATTCTGGAACAAGTGGAGCGCCTTCTCCTCCTTTAGCAATATGCATATTTCTAAAGTCACTTATAACTGTTGTGCCTGTTTGGGCAGAAATTATATTTGGATCTCCAATTTGCATAGAAAAATTATTTTTTATATTTGGTTCGTGTCTTATAGTCTGACCTGAAATACCAACATAAATATCTTCAGGGTTTTTTAGAACATTTTTATCAATAATTCTTGATACTGCTTTTGAAAATATTAAACCAACTTTTTTATCTAGCTCGCCAAGATCAGACAATGATGAAGTATTATTGTTGATAGTATTGCTGATTTCGTCACTTAAATTTTTTGGGATTTTTACAGAATCAAATGCATCTAGATTAATATTTTTTTTTGTAATACTCACCAATGAAACATCAACAGCATCATGACTAGTTCCACTCATTGCGCCTATGTATAGCTTTGTTTTAGTTGGCATTTGGGCTTAAATTATTAAATCTATCTATTAGCTTATTATTTTCAGCCAATAATGCAAAAAAGTTTTCTCTTTGCTCTTGGGGAACAGGCATAGCTGAAGGAAGCTTCACTCTTACAGGGTCAGTTCTTTTATTGCCAACTTTAAACTCATAATGAAGATGTGTACCTGTTGCCGCACCAGAATCACCAACATATCCTATTGTTTGACCTTGGTTAACTTTAGATCCTACTTTTAATTTCTTATTAAAGCTTTCCATATGAGCATATAGGGTTGAGATGCCTCCACCATGCTTAATTTGAATAGTTCTTCCGTATCCAGATTTTGTGCCGATAAATTTTATAACACCATCTCCTGAAGCCATGATCGGAGTATTTCTTACGGCTGCATAGTCAACACCATTATGTGCTTTAATCTTATGCAAGATAGGATGCATTCTATTTGGATTAAAGTGCGAACTTATATAAGCAAAGTCTAATGGAGCTCTAAGAAAAGCTTTTTTAATATTATTTCCATCGCTATCATAATACTCTTTACCATTTTCTGGATGAATAAATCTATAAGCATCATAGGTTTTACCTTGGTTTATAAATTCAGCAAAAACAATATCACCATTTTTAGCAATTTCACCTTCTGCATAAACCGTCTCATATATGAGTTTAAATGTATCGCCTTTTCTTATATCAAATATAAAATCAATGTCCCAACCAAATAAGTATGCTAGATCCATAATTACACTCTCAGGAATATCTGCCTTGAGTCCTGCTTCATAGAATGATGAAGTTATTATTCCACTTTTAAAACTAGTAACTATTTCAGATTTTTTTACTAAATCTTTTATAGATATCTCATTATCAATGCTAATTATTAAAGAGTTGATATTATTTTTTATTATTTCAATCTCAGTAATCTGATCATTGAGATAGCTAAAGCGCATTTTATTTCCAGGCTTTATGTTTCTTAATGACCCATTTTTATCTTGTCTAAATATTTTATAAGCTGTATTTAAAGGCATTTTAAATTCTTCAAAGATAATGGATAAGTTTTCACCTTCTTTAACTGTATAGAAATCATAAGATATTGAATTAGGCGAGGTGTTAGCTATTTCTTCTGATTCAAAGATATCTTCTACTGGCAATTCTGGATTATTTTTAATATCAAGATTTACAAGGAGTATAAAAAATACAAGAAGTAAAAAGACCCCCAAAACGTAATTAAATGATACCTTTCTAAAACCAATCATATTTATTCTTCTTCTAGATTAAGTAACTCAGTATTACCACCAAATGCTACAGTATTTTTAGAAACGACACGCTCATTAATAAATTGCATTAAATAATTAGGACCCCCAGCTTTTAAACCACAACCAGAAAGACCTTCTCCCCCAAATGGTTGAACGCCTACTACAGCTCCTACCATATCTCGATTTATATATGAGTTACCAGCAGAGATAATAGAAGAAACTTCATCATGTTTTGACTCGACTCGAGAATGCACCCCAAGGGTAAGACCAAAATTCTTATCATTAATTTGTTTTAATTCTTTATTTAATGCATCAGAGCTGTATTTATATATATGTAGAATTGGACCAAATTGCTCTTCATTAATATCATCCAATGAATTTAATTCAATTAAACAAGGCGAAATAATATTTTTTTCAGGTATGTGATTATGAGATTGGTATATCCTTTTACTATCTTTAAAAGTATCTATATATTTAGTAAGTTTTATATAGGCATGCTTATTAATTATAGGACTAACATCAGTTTCAAAGTTATCAGGAGAATCAAGAACCATTTCTTTCATTGCACCAGTTAATATTTCCCACATCTCTTCATATATTTCTTCTTGAACTAAAATAAGCCTCAAAGCAGAGCATCTTTGTCCAGCTGAATTGAATGCAGATCTTATGACATCATCTGTTACTTGCTCTAACAGAGCGCTTGAATCAACAATCATTGCATTTAAGCCACCTGTCTCAGCAATAATTGGAGTAATTGGACCTTCTTTTTTAGCTAAATTTCTATTAATTTCTTTAGCTGTTCTATGAGACCCAGTAAAACTTACACCATTAATAAAGTTAAGCATACTTAAGGCATTGCCCTGATCTGCTCCACCAATTACCAATAAAAGCGCTTCTCTAGGAACACCTGCTTCATAGAATAATTCTATTATCTTAAAGCCAATTAAAGACGAAAGCTCTGAAGGCTTTGCAATAACATTGTTGCCAGTAATCAAAGCAGCACTAATTTGACCTATTAAAATTGCTGCAGGGAAATTCCATGGACTAATGCATAAAAATGTACCTTTAGGGTGGTATGTAAGCTCATTTAGCTCCCCAGTAGGGCCTTTTAGCTCCATTGAGTTAGATTGAAGTTTGATACCCTCATTAGAATAGAACCTTAAAAAATCTTCTGCTTCTCTTAATTCATCCCATGCATCATGGATAGTTTTACCAGTCTCGTGAATTAATAAATAAAGTAGCTGATCTGAATTCTTTTGAAGAAGAGCAGCTACTGTATTTAAAATTTTTGCTCTATGTTTAATGTTTGTTTTAGCCCATGCATCATTCATTAATGAAGAGGTAATTTCTGTCTTAATATGTTTAGGATCATCAAATTTTAAACTTCCAATCAAATGCCCATCACATAAAGATCTGACTTCATTTTCAACTACTGGTCTATTTAAAGAGGAGACAGCATCTATTTTACTCGTATCAAACTTGCTAAGTTTTAATTTTAATTCATCAATATTTTCTTGTTCTGTTAGATCTAGACCTGGAGAGTTTTTTCTATCTTGAAACATATCTTTTGGCAGCTTTATATTGAATAAATTATCATCCTTTAATTTTGATTCTATTACTTTAGCAGGATTTTCAGCTAATTTTTTAGCATCAACCTCTGAGTCCAATAATCTATTAATAAAAGAACTATTAGCTCCATTTTCTAATAATCTTCTCACTAAGTAGGGAAGTAAGTCTTTATATGCCCCTATTGGAGCATAGATACTAACTTTTGGTAGTTCTTTACAGACTTTTGCAGCAGAATCATATAACAATTCACCCATTCCAAATAATCTTTGAAATTCGTAGGTTTTGCCGCGACCCATATTATAAATTGTGGCAATAGTATGAGCATTATGGGTAGCAAATTTTGGATATATTTTATCAATCTCAAATATTTTTCTTGCAGTATGTAAGAAGTTAAGATCTGTGAGACTTTTATTTGTAAAGACAGAGTAGCCTGGATGAGATTTTATTTGTGATTGCTTAATCTCATAGTCCCAATAGGCACCTTTTACTAATCTAATATGAATCGATGCTCTTTTTTTTAGAATATTTTCTATCCAATCAATTAAATCAAGAGATCTTTTGCCATAGGCTTGAATAGCCATACCAAGGTTTTCCCATTCCCTATATTTTTTATTTAGCATAATATCGCTTAATAGATCTAGACTAACTGATAATCTATCTTGCTCTTCAGCATCAATAGTTACCTCAACATTTTTTTGAAAAGCATGCTCTATAAGTGCTTCAAATCTGGGCTTAAGGTTTTTTGTAACGTGCGTTTGATTGAGTAATTCATATTTTGGGCTTAAAGCAGATATTTTTATAGATACGCCATTGTTTGTTTTATATAAAGCATTTATTTTACTTACATTATCTATAGCATCTTTATAGGCATCAAAATAATTAATTGCCTGAGCTTCTGTTCTGGCTGCTTCTCCAAGCATATCGAAAGAATATGAATTATCTTCAATATTTTTTATTTTTTTAACTTCTTCAAAATCTCTTCCCATTACGAATTCGCCACTGAGAATTTTCATTGCCATCATGATTGCTTCGCGAATAGGTATTTCTCCCGATTTCTTTGTTAAGTCATTTAGCCATTTAAGTGGATTCTCAGAGAGCTCATTTGACGGTTTAATAATTTTCCCTGCTAGTAACAATCCCCAAGTAGAAGCATTTACAAGCAGGCTATCTGCTTTATTTATATGCGCAGCCCATGACCCAGCTGAAAGTTTCTCAGAAATTAATATATTTCTAGTATGGCTATCAGGAATTCTTAGTAAGGATTCTGCTAAACACATCAAAGCAACACCCTCATTATTTGATAAACCATATTCACTGAGAAAAGCATCAAGTTGAGTTCGCTCATTCTTTCTTTCTCTGCAAAGCTCAATTATTTTAATAGCATTAGCTTCTATGGAGCTCTTATTAAGAAAATCGCTATCCTTAACTAACTCATTAGCAAGGACTTTTTCTGAGAAAAATTTTTTTTCAATAAGGGGCATTTGTATTATTTTAAGCTTATAGCTTAAAGTATCAATATCTCACGAGCCTTTAACAAATAAGAATTCGCTATCTAAAACAGGGTAATTTTCTAAATCTCTTAATAATATTATGTTAGTCTAGCAATATATGAATGAGGCATTGAAACTTATTAAGCGTGGTACTGATGAGATTCTTACTGAAGCTGATCTTCAAAAGAAATTAGATTCAGGTAAGCAACTTATTATTAAAGCTGGATTTGATCCTACAGCGCCTGATCTTCATCTTGGACATACAGTTTTATTAAATAAATTAAGACATTTTCAAGATCTTGGTCATAAAGTTATTTTTCTTATTGGAGATTTCACTGGCCAAATTGGCGATCCGTCTGGAAAGAATAAAACTAGGCCAACTCTAGATGCAGATCAATTGGCTGAAAATTCAAAAACCTATCAATCACAAGTTTTTAAAATATTAAAAAAAGATTTAACAGAGATAAGGTTTAATTCTGAATGGTGTAATAATCTTGGCGCTAATGGTCTTATAGAACTTGCATCAAAATATAATGTTGCCCGAATGCTTGAAAGAGATGATTTCAATAAACGATATAGCTCTAATCAAAGTATTGCAGTACATGAATTTTTATATCCATTAATACAAGGTTACGATTCTGTAGAGCTTAAGGCTGACGTTGAATGTGGTGGAACAGATCAAAAATTTAATTTACTAGTAGGCAGAGAACTGCAAAGGTCTTACGATCAAGAGCCTCAAGTTGTTCTCACTGTGCCAATTCTTGAAGGTCTAGATGGAACAAATAAGATGTCTAAATCCTTAAATAATTACATCGGTGTTAATGAAAATCCAGATGATATGTTCGGTAAGATTATGTCGATATCAGATGATTTAATGTGGCGTTGGTTTGAGTTATTAAGCTTTATAACAGAAGAAGAAATTAGTGACTTAAAGAATGATATGGATGCAGGCAAAAATCCTAGAGACATAAAATTTATTTTAGCCGAAGAGCTTGTTGATAGATTTCATAACAATGGTGATGGCAAAGCTTGCAAAGAAGCATTTTTACAAAGGTTTCAGAAAGGGTTAATGCCTGATGATATTTCAAGTATTGTTATAGATATTGAGGGCGACAGCATGCCTTTAGTTAATTTATTAAAGACCTCTGAAATGGTTTCTAGCACCTCAGAAGCAGCAAGGCTTATAAAGCAGGGTGGAGTCAAGATAGATTCTGAAAAAGTAGAGAATCCTAAGCTAAATATTAAAAAAGGCAGCGAGGCTATTTATCAAGTTGGCAAAAGAAAGTTTTTAAAAATAAAGGTTTAGATATGAGAAATATATTGCAAATGTTCACGCTAATTATTTTAATTAGCTGCAGTCAAGAAGAAACTCTTAGCATAGATGTTCCTACAAGCACTCTAGAAAAGAATATGTTAGAAGCCGAAATATTTCTTCAATCAAACCTATCGCAGAATGGAGTAATTGAAGTTGAGCCAGGCTTACAATACCAAGTGCTTAATAATGGAGATGATGGAGCTATGAAGCCCAAACCCTCAGACAAAATAACTGCTCATTTTCATGGAACACTTCTTGATGGAACTGTTTTTTGGAGTTCTGTAGAAATGAACGATCCTTTGATAATCAAACCATCACAACTAATTCCAGGCTGTCAGAAAATCTTACCCCTTATGCAAATAGGAGATAAATGGAAAGTATTTATTCATCCTGATATGGCATATGGAGAAGAGGGAAGACCCACCATTCCTCCGAATTCTGTTTTAACTTTTGATATTGAGCTCTTAGCAATAAATTAATAGATTATCTACTCTTCTTCAACAACCTGCTCAGATATTTCTTGCCTTAATTTAATTTTTGCTAAGCTCATCTTATCTTTCATACTCATGATGTAAGCAGATATAGCTAAAAGCAAAATACCTGATGCTTCATAAATAATATTTAAACCATCAAAATCTTTAGTTTCAATAACAATCATTCTGGTTAATGCAGTAATAGCAATAATAATTGGGAGAGTTACTGGAATACGCTTATCTCTATAAAAAATGCCCACCATTCCCAAGACTTCTGCATAGATAAATAATAGAAAAAGATCACTTAAATCAACCACTTTTACCATAATCAATCTATCTATTTCTATTCCTGCTGCAAAAAGAGTTGCCAAAGCAATCGTAGCTAAAATAACTCCTTCACTAAACCATATAAATTTCTGTAACCATTCAACATTATTTTTCATAGCTCTATTAAAAACAAAAATGCTTAAGGTAACAAGTTTTATTTTTTATTTTATTGCTTAAATGGTGGGTCTGGGTGGACTCGAACCACCGACCTCACCCTTATCAGGGGTGCGCTCTAACCAAGCTGAGCTACAGACCCGAATGAACGGGATCGCCATTTTAACTGTTATCTATGAAAGATAGAAGAATTTTTTATAATTAAAGTTCGCCGTCTTCCCGAAGCTTCTTTCTAATCTTAGTAGCACTAATATTAGTAATTTCAGCATCAAAAACTTCCTCTTCAAATACATAACCGACACCGCGACCATAAGTTATATTTACTATATTGGGCACAAGCATGATTTCAAAATCTTTCCCCCTCTCGAATCCATCAACTTTAAGACCATCTTCAATATTGTTGCAAACTGTATTCCAGTCAAATGGATTATCATCTTGCCCATCGCCACCCGAGGCACCTTGAACATCTCTAACTTGAATAACAACTTGACCTGTTTTAGCAATACATCTTTTAAATAATTCTTGATGACCTTGGTGCCAGGGCTGCCACCTACCAAGCATTTGAACTGTTGGTTTTTTCCAATCAAACATTATCTAAAATTGCAGTAGCAATATCTTCATGATTGTGTTCATTCCATTCTGTAATATGGAAGTCTATTTTTTGAGGATCTTGAAATAATTTATTGGTATCTTCGTACCTACCTTCCTTTATTGTATCCATCCAGATAACAATATCAGCATTAAAATTCTGTCTTGTTTCTCTAGTTGGACATACAAAATCACAAACAACATTTCTACCATGAGACTTTTCAAAGTCAGCAAAATTGCGCATTCGAAGAGATTGTCTTTTCCTACCCTCTTCAGAAAAGTCCCAATCATTTGCCATTTCTCTTAATTTATCGGCGTTATACCAAGCAGCGCTTAAAAGAGGCACCAATCTTTTAGTTAGATATGTTTTGCCACTTCCAGGCAGACCCATTACCAAGACTTTCATATATAAAATTCTAACTTAACATTGTTAGACATTAGTTTCCTCAGAACTTTTTAGAGATTTATACAAACTAAAATATACATAGGATAGGGGGAATATAAATATATATTCAACTATGCCTGCCAAAATGCTTTGTAAAAGAGATAAATCAGGAAATGCTCCAACAACGATTAGCCCCGAGACAGAGGCAAGAATAAAGAATGTAAGGGTTAAAACGAATAAAATTGTTCCGTGCTCATCTGTTGCCTCCCATGAAGCAGAAATTGACTCACTAACAGTTTTATTTTCAAGCATAAGATATGAAATTGTAAGCCCAAGCCGTCCAGCTATATAGAATGCTGGCAGAATCAGCATAAAAAATCCAAAGAATATAGCAATATTACATAATATGCTGGCACCAAGGATAGGAAAAAATTTTCTAAAGCCGATAAAAAGTGCATCAAATGGTTTCATAGCCTTATTAATGGTTAAGGCGTTAAATGCCACATATATTCCTCCAATAAACGACATACTCAAAATTATTGAGATAAATGCTAACAAAGTAATAGGTAATGCATTGGCAGTAAAATATTCAGTTAAATCATCAATATTGCCACTTTCTAAAAGGATTGATGCTGAACTTAAATAGTAAGCAGTCATTACTTCAAATATAAAAACAGGAAATGCCATAACAGCAAGAAATTGCCAGTGTTGAAATGCAAATTGCCAAGCTGATTTAAATTGGTTCATAATAGTTAAAAATTTATATAAAAAATTATGAGAAACATTATAGTCTACGGTATTTTTTTTGTCCTCTTAAGCTGTTCAAACGATAAGGTAAAAAATACATCTTTATTGGATTATCCTTCAACAAAAACAATGCCTTATGTTGAAACGATTCATGGAACAGAAATATCTGATCCATATAGATGGCTAGAAGATTTTACTAGCGAGGATGCAAAAGCATGGGCGACAAAACAAAATGCTTTTACAAAAAATTTTATAACAGAATCTGAAATAAAAACTGCTATTAAAGAAGATCTATCTAAGATATGGGTTAGCGACTCAATCAGTACGCCTTTTAAAAGAAAAGATAAAACTTTTTATTATTTTAATAATGGTAATTGGCAGCAAAGCAAATTAATGATGAAAGCTTGTGATGATTGTGATGAAGAAGTGCTTATCGACCCTAATCTTTTTTCTGAAGATGGTACTGTCTCATTAGGTAATATAAGCATCAGCCCAAATGCTAAATTTATTGCATATTCTATTTCAGACGGAGGATCGGACTGGAGAAGCTGGAAAGTTATGGAAATAAACTCTAAGAGACAGCTTGAAGATACTATATTGTGGTCAAAATTTTCTGGTGCTGTTTGGGAGAATGATAATTCAGGATTCTACTATCAAAAATATGATGAGCCTAAGGGCGAAGCTCTACTTGAAGTTAATGAAGCTCCTCAGCTTTATTTCCATTCGATTGGAACCAAGCAAGCTGAAGATAAACTCATATATCAAAATCTAGATAAACCCAGATGGGGATTTGGGATTAGTGTAGTTAAAGATACTTCTTATAAAATACTATCAATCAGCGAGGGAACTGATGAAAGAAATAGGATATATATTAAATTAGATTCAGAAAGTGATTTTGTGCCTGTAATAGATGAGCTTAAAGGTGCATATAGCTTTATATCTGCTCAAAAAAACACATTGTGGTTTTACACAACTGAAAATGCTCCTAATGGCAAAATCGTTAAATTAGAAATTAATAAAGACAAAAGCATGTTTTGGTCAGATGTTATCTCAGAAACACAAGACTCTATTAGAAGTGTAAATGTTATAAATAACTCTTTTGCAGTAATTTATCTTGAAGATACATTTTCATCAGTATCTTTTTTTGATCTTAATGGAACATTTAGCCATAAACTGAAAGGTAATTTTAAAGGTAGTATTGGTGGTTTTGGTGGAAATATAGAAGATATAGACACATATTTTAGTTTTACGAATTTCACAACACCATCTCAAATATATAAGATAAACTTAATTGAAAATTCAACTGAATTATTTTGGGAAGAAAATCTTTCAGATTTTAAAAGTACCGATTACATATCAGAATTAAGATTTTATAAATCTAAAGACGGAACCAGGATACCGCTTCATGTAAGTTATAAAAAAGACAGTGAATTAAGTTCAAAGACTCCAATATTGTTGTATGGCTATGGAGGCTTCAATATCTCAATATTGCCACGATTTTCAAAAAGTTATTTGGCATGGATGAATCAAGGTGGAGTTGTTGCCGTAGCAAATCTAAGAGGTGGCGGAGAATACGGAGAGGCATGGCATGCCGATGGAATGCTTTTTAATAAACAAAATGTATTTGATGATTTTGCTTATGCTGCAAAATACCTACATAGGTCTAAATTAGGCTCTCCTGCAACAACTGCTATTCAAGGAGGATCAAATGGAGGCTTGTTGGTGGCAGCAACTATGCTACAAAATCCATCACTATTTGCTGCAGCAATTCCTCAGGTCGGCGTTTTAGACATGCTTAGATTTAATAAATTTACAATTGGATGGGCTTGGGAAAGTGACTACGGATCGCCAGAAAAAATAGATGAGTTTTATAATCTCTTAGCCTATTCCCCATACCATAATATTGAAAATGGAGAATGCTATCCACCCACATTAATTACAACCTCAGAGAGAGATGATCGTGTTGTTCCATCACATTCGTATAAATTTGCAGCAAGGCTCCAAGCTTCTCAAGGCTGCGAAAAACCTATATTAATTAGGATAGAAGGCAGGGCTGGTCATGGCGCTGGAACTCCTAAGAGTAAAAGAATTGAACAGATATCTGATGTATTCGGCTTTGCTCTAGCATCAATGAAATAACCTTATGGATACAATTTCTCAAGAGAGCTTAAAAAGTAATAATTCTCATGCAAACATGCGAAAAGTTGCATTTACTGCTTTGGCAGGAACAAGCATTGAATGGTATGACTTTTTTCTATATGGCGCAGCAGCAGCTCTTGTATTCCCAACAGTTTTCTTTGGTGAAATGTCTTCATCGAGTGCATTAATTCTTTCTTTATTAACATTTGCTGCTGGTTTTATTGCTAGACCAATTGGAGGAATTATTTTTGGACATTTTGGAGATAGAGTTGGCAGAAAGAAAACTCTTGTAATAGCACTAATCCTAATGGGAGTATCTTCAACTTTAATTGGCTTATTGCCAACTTATGCAATGATTGGGGTTGGCGCACCAATACTTTTAACTATTTTAAGATTTGCACAAGGTCTAGCAATTGGTGGTCAATGGGGCGGCGCAATGTTATTAGTCACAGAAAGTGCTCCATCAAATCAAAGAGGCTTCTATGGAGCTTATGCTCAGGCAGGAGCCCCAGTCGGGGTTATCTTAGCTAATTTAGCATTTATTATCACTAGCGCATTAGTTTCTGATGAAGCTTTTCTTGCATGGGGTTGGCGCATTCCATTCTTAGCAAGTGCAATCTTAATTGCAATAAGTATGTATATTCAGCTTAACTTAGAAGATACAAAAGCTTTTAAGGAATTAGAAGCTGCTAGAGAAGTTAATGAGGCTGAAAAAACACAGAATATTATTCAAAAATCTCCAATCATTGAAGCAATAAAAAAATATCCAAAAAGAATAATACTTGCAGCAGGTGCTTTTCTTTCAGTGCAAGTAACTTTTTATATATTAATTGCATTTATGCTTGCTTATGGAGTTTCAAGCACTGATATGACAAGAGGCGATATTTTATCAGCAATCTTAATTGCTTCTGCTATACAAGTTCCTGTTCAGTTTGTTTTTGCATCTTATTCTGATAGAAATGGTAGGAAGGGTATCTTCATGCTTGGAGCAGTTCTAACGGCAATGTGGGCTTTTGCAATATTTCCTTTAATAGATACAGGCAATTTTTGGTTAGCTGTATTGGCAATATCAGGCGGCCTTATTTTTCTTGCAATGATGTATGGTCCTCAAGCAGCTTTCTTTACAGAATTATTTAGTACTGAAGTGAGATATTCAGGAGCAACTTTAGGTTATCAATTTGGTGCAATTGCTGGAGGAGCATTTGCTCCATCTATAGCGGCATTCCTTTGGACTGAATATGATATTTTCTGGGTTTCTGTTTATATTTCTGTTGCATCTTTATTAACACTGCTTTCAGTAATGTCATTAACCGAAACTTATCAATCAGATCTCAGTGAAACAGATTAAATAAATAAGATTTAATTTTAGTGCTTGTGTTCCCGATTATTTTTGAATTATGATCAGGTAAGTTATTTTTTATATAGGGAGAGAATTATGAAAATACTTTGTATTTTGTACGATGATCCAAAAACAGGCATGCCCGATCAATATGCTCGTGATGATTTACCTAAACTTGATAAGTATCCAGATGGCATGACTTTACCTTCACCCAGCGCAATTGATTTTACTCCTGGTGAATTATTAGGATGTGTGTCAGGTGAATTAGGATTAAGAAAGTTTCTTGAAGACGCTGGGCATACTTTAGTAGTTACTTCAGATAAAGATGGTGATGGCTGTGAAGCTGATAAAGAATTGGTGGATGCTGATATTGTTATATCACAACCATTCTTTCCATATTACTTAACTCGAGAAAAGATGGAATCAGCGCCAAATTTGAAAATGGCAATTACTGCTGGAATTGGATCTGATCATGTTGATTTGCAGGCTGCAATGGACAATAAGGTTGATGTTGTTGAAGTTACTTACTGTAATTCTAGATCTGTTGCTGAACATATCGTGATGATGATTCTTTCAATGGTTAGGGATTATCATAATCAACATAGAATTGTAAAAGAAGGTGGATGGAACATAGCTGACGCCGTGCAGAGATCATATGATGTTGAAGGCATGCATGTTGGAACTGTAGCTGCAGGAAGAATTGGTATTGATATGCTAAGAAAAATGAAGCCTTTTGATGTGCATTTACATTACTTTGATATTCATAAGCTTCCTGATGAAGTTGAGGAAGAATTAAACCTTACTTATCATGATTCTGTAGAGTCATTAGTAGCAGTTTGCGATGTGGTTAATATTAGTTGTCCATTACACCCTAAAACTGAACATCTATTTAATGACGAGATGATCAGTAAAATGAAACGGGGCGCATACATTATCAATACTGCTCGTGGAAAGATTTGTGATAAAGATGCAATTGCTAGAGGCTTAGAATCTGGTCAATTAAGTGGTTATGCTGGGGATGTATGGTTTCCACAACCTGCTCCAAATGATCATGTATGGAGAACGATGCCTAACCATGGTATGACTCCTCATACATCAGGAACATCTTTATCCGCTCAAGCAAGATATGCAGCTGGCGTTAGAGAAATTCTTGAATGTTTCTTTGATGATAAACCAATAAGAGACCCATACTTGATTGTTCAAAATGGTGATTTAGCTGGCATGGGCGCTCATTCATACACCAAAGGTACAGCTACCGATGGGTCTGAAGAAGCGGCTGAATATAAGAAATAATATTCTTTAATAAACTAAAAAATAAAGCCTTTAACAAGGCTTTATTTTTTTACATCAATATAAATCTTTAAAAATAGATTAGGCACTTTTTATCTTAGCAAAAAGAATATATTTACCTAGCAAGTCCTTAGAAAAAAGAATAATATAAAAATTAACTGCAAAGGGGTGGCTATGTTGGCCTGAGATCTTAATAGGGACCCTTTGAACCTGATCCATACAATAATGGCGGAGGAATTGCATGAATACCATTAAAAATAGTCTATTTGTTTTTTCATTATTTTTTTCTATTTCTTTAATTGCTTTAGAAACAAAATCTCAAATTGTTGAAGAAATTATAGTTAAAGGCAATTGGCGAGATACTTCGATTTTAGAAGAAGACTCAAGTGTTGTTGTTATTGATATAACTACTATTAAATCTCAACCAATAAAACATTTTGAAAATCTTTCATATTTAGTACCTAACCTAAATTTTGCAGCAAGTGATTCTAGAGCAAGACACTTTCAAATAAGAGGTGTTGGAGAGAGATCTGGTTATGAGAGAACTCCTAATTCAGCTGTAGGTTTTTTAATTGATGATATTGATTATTCTGGTCAAGGTGGAATAGCTACTACTTTTGATATTGATCAGATAGAAGTTTATAGAGGACCTCAAGGCTCAAGGATAGGTTCTAATGCATTAGCTGGCCTAATTTATATAAAAACTAAAGAACCAACTGATGAATTTGAGGGGACAAGTGAAATAACCCTTGGGACTTATGGAGCTGCAAATAGAGGGATTGCTTTTGGAGGTCCAACTAAATTTAACAAAGATATTACTTATAGGCTGGTATTAAGAAATGATTATTCAGATGGCTTTAGAAAAAATCTATACCTAGATAAATCCGATACCTCAAAAAAAGATGAAAGCACATTTAGATTTAAGTCTAACTGGAAACTAAGTAATAAAACTTTAATTAAAATTCTTATCACTCAAATTGATATGGATGATCCTGCCGACATATGGACGATTGATGGTAGTTTAAATACTCTTTCGGATAGACCGGGTATGGATTCACAAAAAACAGATGCTTATGGAATAAAAGTTTTCTATCAATTTAAAGGATTTGAATTCCAGAGTTTAACAAGCATGACAGATACTGGTGTAGTTCTTAGTTATGATGCTGATTGGGGCAATACAAACTCTCATGCGCCATATACATATGACTATTTTTCCGAGACATTAAGAAATAGAGAGACTTTAAGTCACGAATTTAGATTAGTTTCAGATTCTGCTGATTTTAGAGCAAATAATTTCACTGAATGGGTTCTAGGGGTAAGTTATTTTGATATTAAAGAGTCAAATATAAAGAAAGATGATGGAATTTATGGTGATCCAGCTGATCCTTATGGACCTTATGAAAGTAAATCTTCATCTTTAAGTAATTTTTCATCAGATAATTATTCATTCTTTGGTAATTTTGATTATTTATTAAATCAAACTACTAAATTTTCTTTAGGACTAAGGTGGGAAGATTACGAGTCAAATTATAATGATTCTTTTGAAGAGTCATTTAATCCTTCTAGCAAAATGTCTGGTGGGAAAATATCTATCAATAAAATTTTAAGTAAAGGTTCTAATATTTTTATAAGCGCTGCAAGAGGTTTTAATCAAGGTGGGTTTAATCTAAATCTTGGACTGACTCCTGATTCTATGAATAGTAATTTATATTACGATCCAGAATTTTTAACTAATTATGAAATTGGTTTTAATTCAAAATTATTTAATTCAAAAATGAACTTTGCAGCTGTAGTTTTTTATTCCGACAGAGAAGATCAGCAAGTCTTAATATCTAAACAAGTCGACCCAACTGATCCAAATACTTTTTCATTCTTAACTCAAAATGCAGCAGAGGGAGTTAATAAAGGTTACGAAATTAATATGGATTTAAAGTTAAAAGAGTCTGTTAAAATTTATGCTAATCTTGGTTTCCTAAATACAATAATAAAAAACTGGCAATCAAGACCCGATCTTCAAGGAAGAGCACAAGCTCATGCTCCAGAAAAAAGTTATGCAATAGGAATGAATTGGTCATTATCAGATAAAGCATATTTATCATTAGATGTTGTTGGAAAAAGTAGCTTTTATTATTCAGATTCGCATGACAATAAATCAAAGTCATATTCTTTAACAAATATCAATTATCAATATTTTAGTGGTCAATGGACATATACTTTGTGGGCAAGAAATGTTTTTGATACTTACTATTCAGTGCGAGGTTTTTATTTTGGAAATGAAGCGCCAAATTTTGAAGATACGCTCTATGAAAGACATGGCGATCCAAGGCATATAGGCATATCAATTAGATATGATTTTTAGTTTATCTAGCGCTGTTTTGATGGAGATATTTGCAGTATTATTTGCAATAATCTATTTATTGCTAGCAGTAAAACAAGACGTAAGATGCTGGTATGCGGCAATTTTAAGTTCATCTCTATACTTCTTTATAATGCTATCTGCAAAACTATATATGGAGGCATATTTACAAATTTTCTATATATTAATGGCAGTATATGGTTGGCTCCAATGGAATAAGGTAAATGGAAATAAAACAAAATTTATTGTAAGGACATGGAGCATTAAGCAGCATGTAATTGTTATTTCTATGATTCTTATGTTTGCATATATTTCAGGGAGCTTATTAAATATTTATACCAAAGCAGCATTACCATTTATAGACGCATTTACAACATGGGGCGCAATAGTCGCTACCTATATGGTTGCCAAAAAATTATTAGAAAATTGGATATATTGGTTTGTTATAGACTCCATATCGATATTACTATTTTTATCACGAGAGCTATATTTAACATCTATATTATTTTTTGTTTATCTAATAATTATTTATTTTGGTTACAGGTCATGGACAAAAATAAAAAATGAAATGAATGGATAATATACAAAAAAAAATTAATAAAATTTCTGGTGATATCGAATTATATGATGAGATAAAATCTGGACCTATATCAAAAATATATTCATGTAATTTTAATAATAGTAATTCAATAATTAGATTTGATTTGCCGCTAGCATCTAAATTGAAATTAGATCGAAAAAAAGAAATTACAATTCTAAAAAAAATTAGTTCTTTAAATTTATCGCCACATATACTCTATAAGAATTATCATGAGGGAATTTTAATTTGGGAATATATTCCTGGTGTTGAATTAAGTATCTCTAATAATCAGGATTTTATTTTGCAAGATCTAGGGCAAGTATTAAAAAAAATACATCAAATAAAATTACCAAAAAAACTCATAAAAAATTTCAATGAATCAATATTCTCTTACAAGGAATTACTACATGATTTATTAGAAGAAAAATTAATCAGAAAAGGTTTTGCACTTTATACTGAAATTTATAATGAAGATGATCCATGTGTTTTTAGTCATAATGATTTGAATAGAACTAATTTATTATTTAGTAATAAGATATATTTTCTTGATTGGGAATATGCAAGTTTCAATAGTCCATATTTTGATATTGCTTCACTTATAGCATCTTTTAATCTTAATAAAGAAGAAACTAATATTTTATTAAAAGGTTATTCGGGAAATTCTTTCACAATAAATCTAGAAAAGCTTAAAAAATGGGTAATTTTTACATACTATTTAGATTATTTATGGCGAAAATCAATTGTTAAGTTAGATAACTCTTATTATAAAAGTATGAAACTAGACAAAATCGAGCATTTTTTACTAAATTTATAAATTTTTCGTTAATTTAAAAGGAAAAATACAACAATTGCAGTTAATACAAGCACCAAAAGTAAGTTATTATCAAAAATATCAATAAGGTAGTCCTTTGTAGGCATCTTTATTGATCTTATATATTCCATATCAATATATTCCTCTAATAAACTTATCTTTTCATTAGATTTAATATTGATATTTTCTTTATTTAGGTTATTTGAAGCCTCTATTTCATTATTTGGCATTTCGATATCCTCATTAGCATTAATTTGATCCTCATTATTTGTACTCATAGCTTCAATTGAGTCTAATTCAGCTAGAATTTTATCCCTTTTAGCTCTTGCAATCAAAATATCTGAAGTTTCTAATGATTTTTTTATAAAATCTTTACCAATTAACTTTGAAACTTTTCTAGAAACTCTTTTTTGAATAAAGTATATATCTTTGTTTTTACCTCTTAAAACTAGATATTTATCGTTATTTGTACTCATATTGTACCCATAATATGCCATAATATTTTATAATTAGCAAATAAATGTACGCATAATTGCCCATAATGTACTCATAATATTAAATTTGTACTCATATTTCTATAATGTACCCATATTTGCAATATCTTGTGTATAATTATCTATAGGTTCTTTTATATAAATCATGTAATAATGCTTATGTTATGAATATTTTTTTTGAATTACTCATTAATCATATAAAAAACTGGAATATGGTCTGGTTTGGCCTTATATTTTGGGGTAGTGTTTTTAATGCTCTTGCAGAGAAGCTTGGATTCCTAGCTAATAGCCCTAATTTAACTTTTTTATCTTTTTTAATTGGCTTTATTCTTGGTCTTATAGCTAAATATAGAGGAACCTGGTTGTGGAAAACAAGCTAGACAATTTTTCATTTGCTAATGAGAAAGAAATTGCTAGATCTTTTTCTAAAAGGTTTCAATGGGAAATGGTATTAATTGGCTTGGGGCAAGCATTAGTTTTCTTTTCATTATGGCCTTTGGTTATTCTTGAATTTATTCCTTTATCCATAGGAGCTCCTATAGCTACACTATGCGCTCTTATGGCTTATTTGCCATCACATGAAGCCCAACATGGAAATTACTCAAGAGGCAAACCTAGTAGAAGATGGATAGATTCTCTAGTTAGCCATGTTTCTTTAATAACTTTAATGTTTCCCCATCATGTTATGAGAGCTACTCACATGAAACATCATGCATATACGAATGATCCTCAAAAAGATGTTGATTATGACGTTGCATCATCTAAATCTCTTTTAGAAGTTTTTGTTCGAACTAATCAAAGCACAGCTAAATATGACAAACATTTAGAAGTTTTTAAAGATGATAAAAATTTTGTTAAGTCTTTTGAAAAAGGTGCTTTAGTTGGCCTTAGTTATAGGGGGTCTTTAATGGCGCTTGTTTTCTTTTTCCCACTAGAAGCATTATTCTTATGGTGGCTTCCAAGCAAAATAGGCGTTTTATATTTATCAACATTTTTTTCTTGGTATCCTCATTACCAAATGGATATTGGTCGATATAAAGATACAAGGTTTTGGCATCATCTTTTACCACGATATATAAACCATTCAATGCAATTACACTTTGTCCATCATCTTCATCCTGGCATAGGCCATTATGATGAACCTAAAGCAATAGAAGCATTAAAGCCCTTCCTTATTGAAAAAGGCGTTCCTGGAGCTGAAGAAATACCTGATCGAGTATCATATAACCCACTAATTAAACTTTAAATTTATGAAAGTATCCGAAGCAGTTGCATCAAGAAAATCTATTAGAGAGTTTCTAAAAACACCAGTAAAAAATAGCCTAATAAAAGATCTCTTATCAAAGTCAGCCAGAGCTGCTAATGGTGGTAATTTACAACCATGGCAGATATTTGTAATAAATAACGAAAGCATGACAGCTTTTTTAAAACATCAATCAGAATGGACAGAGCCTGAAACGCCTGCTTATGATATTTATCCTTCAGGCTTAAAGGAGCCTTACAGAACTTCAAGATATGAACTAGGAGAGCAAATGTATAACTTGCTTAATATCAGCAGGGAGGATAAGGAAGCAAGATTTATGCAAGTATTAAAAAACTTTGAATTTTTTGGAGCACCAGCTGCTATTTTTTGTTTTGTAGATAGACAAATGGGCCCTCCACAGTGGTCTGATTTAGGCATGTTCTTACAAACTTTTATGTTATTAGGACAAGAGGTAGGTATAGATACATGCGCACAAGAGGCATGGTCTATGAAACAAGAGAGTGTTAGTAATTTCTTTAAAGTTGATGATGAAACTATGTTGTTCTGCGGCATGGCTATTGGTTACAAAGATCCTGATGCAATAGTTAATAAGTTAAATAGTGAACGACGTCCTGTCGAGCAATGGGCAACTTTTTTATAAAGTTTAATATTTCTTTTTAGTCATAAAAAAACCCGGTATAAAACCGGGTTTTTAAATTCAGTTTGAATTTAGTAATTAAGCATTACTTGATTCTTTAACTGCAACATGCCAGATAACTAAACCAAATAAAATCTTGTTAACAAAGTCAGCAAGGTTATAAACAAGGTTTAAGTTTTGTGCATATACGCCTTCGCCACCCATTAAGTAGCCAGCAGCATATCCAGCAGGATAAATTGCCCATCCAACAACGATGATATACATCATTGCTTTATATGCTGAATTAACAGCAGGACTTGCAGTCATTACTGCTGATTTTCCTTCACCAGCATATAGCTCGTAAATCATATATAACCAAGCAGCAACACCAACAATAAATGCAGGCAATACAGGCATCATTCCAGCTTCACCCATGAAACCAAATCCTAACATTACTAAAGAACCACCAAGTAGTTTCTTAAATAATGAACCAGCTACAGCAGTACATGCAGCTAATATTAAATAGAATTCAACCATTTGTAATGGAACAGTTAATAGCCAGTCGATATATCTAAATACAGTAGGTGTTTCGCCAGTTTCGACCCAAACGCCTCTCATATATAGATAATGCCAGAATGCGATACCGCAAATTAAACCAGCTACAGTTAGCGATGTTTTCCATTTAGAGCTTACTTGATCTCTTTCAACAAAGAAAAAGACTGTTGCAGCAAGCATAGCAGCTGTAACAAGCCAAAATGAAATACCAACTCCATCAGCAATATCAAGATCGCCGCTACCTGCAGCATAAGATGGAAGGGCTATCGCAGTTGTTAATAATAATAACAATTTCATATACTACCCCCTAGTAGTTTCATAAGAAATAAAATAATTTCTTAAATTTTTAAGAGAATGATTCTCAATATTCATGATTATAGATAATATATTCACGAAACAAAAGTTTTAGAGAGATAAAGTATTACGGACTTATATATAATTTCTATACATAAAATCTCTTAAAGTGATCTCATGAGGTGTTTTTGCTATATTGAGAAAGCAAATAGTATTAAGGATAAGCATGAAATCAAAGCAAGACTCTTATTGGAAAGAAAATATTAGGATTCTCTTATTTCTTTTATCAATATGGTTTTTAGTTTCATTTGGTTTTGGAATCTTACTTTCAGACTGGCTTGATCAAATTCAAGTAGGAGGCTTTAAGCTTGGATTTTGGTTTGCCCAACAAGGCAGTATTTATATTTTTATAATATTAATTTTTATTTATATTTATTTAATCAATAGATTAGATAAAAAATATTTTGGTGATAAGAATTTTAAGGATTCTAATTAATGGATGTAACCCAACTTACATATTTATTCGTTGGATTATCATTTGCTTTGTACATTGGAATAGCTTTTTGGTCTAGAGCTAGGTCTACAAATGATTTTTACGTTGCTGGTAAAGGTGTTAATCCTATAGCAAATGGCATGGCTACCGCCGCTGATTGGATGTCAGCAGCTTCTTTTATTTCAATGGCTGGACTTATTGCCTTTCTAGGTAAAGATGGCTCGGTTTATTTAATGGGATGGACGGGCGGTTATGTAGTTTTAGCTTTATTATTAGCCCCATACTTACGCAAGTTTGGTAGATTTACAGTTCCAGACTTTATAGGCGAAAGATATTATTCTAAAACAGCACGTCTGGTAGCAGTAATTTGTCTTATCTTTGTCTCTTTTACTTATGTAGCTGGCCAAATGCGCGGAGTAGGGATTGTTTTTTCAAGATTCCTAGAAGTTGATATTAATCTTGGAGTTATCATTGGAATGATTATTGTTTTCTTTTATGCAGTCTTGGGCGGGATGAAAGGAATAACTTATACTCAAGTTGCTCAATACTGTGTTCTAATTTTTGCATATCTCGTCCCAGCAATTTTTATATCTATTCTAGTTACTGGAAATCCAGTTCCGCAATTAGGCTTCGGTGACACTTTGGTTGGAACAAATATATACTTACTTGATAAATTAGATCTAGTATCAGTTGATCTTGGTTTTGCTGCGTATACAGATAATGTTAAAAGTAAAATTGATATATTTTGTATAACAGCTGCTCTAATGTTTGGAACAGCAGGATTACCTCATGTTATTGTAAGATTTTTTACAGTTCCCAAAGTTAGAGATGCAAGAAAATCGGCAGGATACGCATTAATTTTTATTGCTATTTTATATACTACAGCTCCAGCAGTTGCTGCTTTTGCTAAGATTAACTTTATTGATTCAATTCAAAATAAAAGCTATGAGTCCTCACCAGAATGGTTTAAGAATTGGGAAGAGATTGGTCTTATAGCATGGCAAGATAAAAATTCTGATGGAATTATTCAGTATTCATCAGGAAATGCAATAGATGGCCGTCCTCAATATTCAGATCAACGTGGAGCGAATGGAGAAAGAATTTTAAAGAATGAAATTGTTCGTTCAAACAAAAATGAAGTATACATAGATAGAGATATTATGGTTTTAGCTAACCCAGAAATAGCTAAACTTCCCGCATGGGTAATTGCATTAGTTGCTGCTGGCGGACTGGCTGCAGCCTTATCAACAGCAGCCGGGTTATTGCTAGTTATATCTTCTTCTATTTCTCATGACTTATTAAAAAAAACTTTTCGACCAAATATTACCGAAAAGCAAGAGCTATTTTATGCTCGTTGTGCAGCGGCAGTAGCTATATTTATAGCAGGTTTATTTGGAATCTATCCACCTGCTTTCGTAGCTCAAGTAGTAGCTTTTGCATTTGGATTGGCAGCTTCAACTTTCTTTCCTGTTCTTTTCATGGGCATCTTTTCAAAAAGACTTAACAAAGAGGGCGCAATAGCTGGAATGGTTTCAGGTTTGTTATTTACGTTAGGTTATATAATTTATTTTAAATTTCTTAATACACATCTTAACAATCCTGAATTTTGGTTTTTATCTATATCCCCAGAGGGGATTGGCTTTATAGGGATGATTATTAATTTTATGGTAGCAATAATAGTATCTACTTATACAAAACCACCACCTCAAGAAGTTATAACAATGGTTGAAGATATTCGACAACCATAAGATAAGGAGCATATGTGCAATACCTAACACTTTTATTTTTCTTCCTAACAGTTAATTCTATTAACTCTGATCAATTAGAATATTTAGAACCAAAAGTTCATTCATTAGATAACTCAAATCCTGAAAGGATACTTTTTGTAGGCAATAGTTATTTATATTACAACGATAGTCTTCATAATCATTTGCGTAGAATGGTTGAAGAAAAAAATCCTTCTAGAAAAGAAAATATGGGATATAAATCGGCAACAATAGGGGGGTCTATCTTAGCTCATCACGATTTAAAGCATTTACTTGATTCAAAAAACATTGGTATTGATCAGTCATTTGAACTAGTGATAATACAAGGAGGCAGCGGAGAGGTTTTAGATGAAGATTCTAGGACATCTTTTGAAATAAATGCTAACAAAATGATTAAACAAGTAAAAAATAAAGGCGGGGAAGCTCTTTTATACATGATCCATCCCTACATGCCTCCGCATGAATTGTATGACCCAAAAATGATTGAAAAGATAAGATATACCTATATCAATGTTGGCAATAAAAATAATGTATTAGTTGCTCCAATAGGTTTAGCTTATATGAATGCTTATAACGAAAGACCTGACATTAAATTACATAAATCTTTTGATGGAAGTCACCCTGATCTTCTAGGTACATACTTAGCAGCTTGCGTACTTTACGCAACTATTTATAAAAAATCATCCCTAGAAGTAGATTACAATTATTTTGATGCAGTAAGCCTAGAAGATCAAAAATTCTTACAAACCATTGCTGATAAGACAGTAAATGAATTTTTTGATAGATAATCTTATATCTACACATGTTTAAAAGTTTTGCTATATAAATAATGTTTAGTATGATCATCATATGAAAGTTGCTATATATCCAGGCTCGTTTGACCCAATTACATTTGGCCATATGGATATTATTGAAAGAGCATGCGGCATTTTTGATAAAGTCATACTTGCTGTTGCTGAAAGTGAGACAAAAAAACCATTATTTACTTTGGATGAAAGACTTGGATTAACTAAATCCATATATTCTGATCATCCAAAAATAGAAACGGTTAGTTTTTCAAGAAAATTAACAGTTGAATTAGCAAGAGAGCATAATGCCTGTGCAATTATAAGAGGCCTAAGAGCTGTTGCAGATTTTGAGTATGAGTTTCAATTAGCCACCATGAATAGATCTTTAGCACCTGATATAGAAAGTATATTTTTAACTCCTAAAGATACCTTAATTTATGTCTCTTCAAGTTTAGTAAAAGAGATAGCTGAATTGAAGGGCGACATATCAAGATTCGTTCATCCAAATGTTGATCAGGCATTAAAAGCAAAATTACTTGTTTAATTCTGACAAGTTTTACAAAAGTATGTTGCTCTTTGGTTTTGTGTAATTTTCTTTATTTTATTTTGACACTTTGAACATTTTTTATCTTCTCTATCATATACATTTAGCTGTATCTTAAAATATCCTTCACTTCCTTCAGCTGAGAAGAAGTCTCTGATTGTAGTCCCTCCTACTTTTATGGCTTTTTTTAAAATATTCTTTGAAAATTTTGTGATTAAATCGCATTCAATCCTAGAAATTGAATTAGCAATCCTTGCAGGGTCAATTGATGACTTGAAGAGTATTTCAGATGCATAAATATTGCCTATTCCAACAACATTTTTTTGATTCATAATAAAATTTTTAATATTTGTTTTAGAACTCTTAACTACATTATGTAAATATTCTCCACAAAACTCATCTGATAATGGCTCAGGACCTAAATTAGATATTAAAGAATGATCTTGATAGGATCTTGTAATATGAATAGAGCCAAATCGACGCGGATCATTGTAAATTAATTTTTTGCTCTTAAAAATCAATTCAGCATGATCATGCTTCTTAAAATAATTATCTTCTGTATTCATTATTCTTAAAGTTCCTGACATGCCTAAATGAATTATCAAATAATAATTACTCAGATCAAATATTAGATATTTTGCTCTTCTGAAGATCTTATGTATTTTTTTATTGCTTATTTTTTTATTGATATTTCGATCAACTGGCCATCTAAGATTGGGGTTATGAATTTTAATTAAGGAAAGAGTTTCCTTTTCAAATAATTTTATTGCTTGAAGGGTTGTTTCTACCTCAGGTAGCTCAGGCATTAATTAAGAAAATTATTTATATCAGTAATATTATCTGGCTCAAGATTTCCTGCTGAAAGACCTAATCTTAGATTAGCAAGAATGTAATCATATTTTGCATTAGCTAAATTTCTTTCTGCAGAGTAAAGATTTTTTTCAGATTGAAGTAAATCAACTATATTCCGTGTCCCAACCTCATAACCAACTTTAGTGGCTTCAAGTGCACTTGTTGCAGAAACAACTGCTTGCTCTTGAGCATTTACATTTGCAACTAAAGTTATAACGTTCGAATATTGCGATCTAACTTCTTGAATAACAGATCTTTCTATAAATAGTGTATCTTCTATACTTTTATCATAATTTGCATAAGCCTGTTTTCTTCTAGAATTGACACTACCACCTTGAAAAATTGGCATACTTAATTGGACGCTGTAAGATCTTCGCTCTGTTTCGCTTGGGACTGTAATAATTAAACCCCCAGTATCGAGATCATCGTATTGGTATTGATTGGTTTCTGATTGAGATACTGATCCTACAATGTCTAACTTAGGCAAATGATCTGCAGCAGCTCCTCTTGCAGCATTTTTTGATGCATTTCTTCTTAGTTTTGCTGCTTTTAATCTATAGTTATTACTAATAGCAAGATTTACCCAGTCTTGTTTTGATGCTGGAGAAGGATTCACGATAGGTAAGTTATCTCCTAGGGGATCAATACTATAAACCTCTCTTCCAATTAGAGCATTAAGAGCTTCTCTAGCAGAGAAGACTGCACCTTCAGATCTAATTCTAGAAGCTAGACTTAAGTCATAAGCTAATTGCGCTTCTTGGACTCCAGTAATGGCTGAAAGACCTACTTCAAATCTTTGTTGGGCTTGATCAAGTTGTTTTTTTATAGCTTTTTCTTCAGATTTGGCTGCATTTAAATTGTCAATAGCTCTTAACACCCCGAAATATAATTCCGCAGTTCTTACAACAAGATTTTGTTGCTCATATCCAAAATCAGCCTCTGAAGCATTAGTTAAAGATTGGGTTCTTTTATATTGAAACCATGAATCCAATCTTACTAGTGGTTGACTTAATCGAGCTGATGAAGAAAAGCTATTATACTCATTACTCAATATGCCGCCTTGATAGGACTCATTCCAACTTGTACCACCGCTAATTGAAACATTAGGCATTAATCCAGCTCTGCCTTGGACAACTATTTCTTTTCCTGCTAGTAGTGAGTATTCTGCAGCTTTATATTGCGGATCATTTTCTAGAGCTTCATTATAGATATCAATAATATTCTCTGAGTAAATACCAGATGAGGTTATTAAAATACTTGTAAAAATAATATTTTTCATATTGTGCCCATTGTATTATATGTAAAGTAAACTTTACAGTATTAATTTAATGTTTACAGTGCATACATTTAACACTTTTTATAACTATTTTGTCAATCTAGCTTTTTTTATTATGTTATTAATTTAATTCTGAAAGTTATGACTTTCTTAGAGTAAAATATCTTCATAGAGTTCATTTCACATAAAAAATAAAGGGCATTATAAATTGAGCAAAAATTCATATGACTCAAAAGCCATAGAAGTTTTATCGGGTCTAGATCCGGTAAGAAAAAGGCCTGGAATGTACACAGATACCAGTTGTCCAAATCATTTAATTCAAGAAGTTCTCGATAATTCAGTTGATGAAGCATTATCAGGACATTGCTCAAGAATTAAAGTAAACCTATATAAAGATGGCTATATACAAATTTCTGATAATGGTAGAGGAATGCCTGTTGACATTCATCCAGAGCATAAAGTATCTGGTGTTGAATTAATAATGTGCAAGCTTCATGCTGGAGCAAAGTTTTCTGGCAATGAATATAACTTCTCGGGTGGTTTGCATGGGGTTGGCGTTTCTGTAGTTAACGCTTTATCTGCAAATTTAAATGTAACGATTAAAAGAGAGTCAAAAGAATTTGAAATAAGTTTTGCTGATGGTGAAAAGATAAAAGAATTAAAGCAAATTGGTGAAGTTGGAGTTCAGAATTCTGGCACTACAATAAAATTTTTACCAAATAAAAAATATTTTGAATCTGAAAAAATACAAAAAAATCATTTAAAACATCTTTTAAAAGCAAAAGCAGTATTATGTCCAGGCCTTCAGATAGATTTTGTTGATGAAAAAAAATCAGAAAAAGTTAAATGGCTCTATGAAGACGGCCTGAATAGTTATTTAATTGAATCTTCATCTGATATAGATTTATTAATTGATGAATCAATTATTTGCTCAAAATCAACAGACACTCAAGAAGTAGAATTTGCAATTAATTGGTCAAAAAATATTCGTAAAGACCTTCTTAATGAAACTTATGTAAATCTAATTCCAACCCCCCAAGGAGGATCACATTTCAATGGCTTTAAGTCTGGTTTATTAGACGCATTAAAAGAATTTTGTGAATATAGAAATCTCTTACCAAAAGGCTTAAAGTTAGTTGCAGATGATATTGTAAGCAATTCAATCTTTGTTGTTTCATCTAAATTACAAAATCCTCAGTTTGCAGGACAGACCAAGGAGAGATTAGACTCAAAAGATCATATGTCTTTTGTAAGCTCAGTCACAAAAGATACATTGAGCATTTGGTTTAATAAACATACAGAAGAGGGTGAAAAGATTGCTGAGGTAGCAATTCACTCAGCACAGCAAAGAGCCAAGGCCTCAAAAACAGTTGAAAGAAAAAAAACTTTTAAAGGCCCAGCACTTCCTGGCAAATTATCAGATTGTAATAGTGAAGATTTAAATAAAACAGAATTATTTTTAGTTGAAGGAGACTCTGCAGGAGGCTCTGCAAAACAAGCTAGAGAAAGATCATTTCAAGCAATCATGCCTTTAAGAGGAAAAATTCTAAATACATGGGAGCTCGAAAGCGCAGAAATAATTAAATCGCAAGAAATTAAAAATTTATCAACAGCAATTGGTGTAATGCCTGGAAACCCGGATACTAGCGGACTAAGATATGGAAAAATCTGTATCTTGGCTGATGCAGATTCAGATGGTCTTCATATTGCAACTTTATTATGTGCACTCTTTTTACAGCATTACAAACCTCTTGTTCAAGAACGCAGAATATTTGTATCTATGCCCCCACTTTTTAGGATTGATTGCGCTAAGGAGGTTCTTTATGCGCTTGATGAAGGTCAGAAAGATTCTATAGTTAAAGAACTAAAAACAAGAAAAGGAAAACCTAAAATAAATATTCAGAGATTTAAGGGCTTAGGTGAAATGAATCCTTCACAGTTACGCGAAACAGTCATGGATCCTGAAACAAGGCAATTAGTTGGATTAACTATCTCTCCAAACGATAATGCGAATTCAATTATGGATTTATTACTTGCAAAAAAAAGAGCACCTGATAGAAAAGAATGGCTAGAGAAAAAAGGTAGCCTGGCAAAGGTCTAACTATGAAAACAGAAGATAAGAATCAATCAATAAGTTTAAAAAAATATGCAGAAGATTCTTATCTGAATTATGCCATGTACGTAATTCTAGATAGAGCATTGCCAAATATAGGCGATGGATTAAAACCTGTTCAAAGAAGGATTTTATATGCAATGTCAGAACTTGGTTTAAATGCAGGAGCTAAGTATAAAAAGTCAGCAAGAACAGTTGGCGATGTAATTGGAAAATTTCATCCTCATGGGGATAGTGCTGCATATGAAGCAATGGTTTTAATGGCGCAGAATTTTTCATTTAGATATCCATTAGTAGACGGACAAGGGAATTGGGGATCTCAAGATGATCCAAAATCATTTGCTGCAATGAGATACACAGAATCGAAACTTACAGCATTTGCTAACCTATTACTTGAAGAATTGAAATTTGGCACTGTTGACTGGCAGCCCAACTTCGATGGTTCATTATTAGAACCAATTATTTTTCCTGCAAAAATACCATCTATCTTACTTAATGGAACCTCTGGAATCGCAGTAGGTATGGCAACAGATATCCCATCTCATAACTTAAATGAAGTTTTAGACGCAACTATTCAGATGTTAGACAAACCTTCCTCAAAGTTAGAGGATATTTTAAAACATATTAAAGGTCCTGATTTCTCTAATGGAGCAAAGTTAATTATAAATAGTGATGAATTGAAAGAAATATATTCAACTGGAAGAGGAGGTTATAAGATTCAAGCTAATTGGTTCAAAGAGGGTAATCAAATTATTATTAATGCGCTTCCTTATCAAGCTTCTGGTGCAAAAATTTTAGAACAAATTGCTGATCAGATGCAAAATAAGAAAATTCCAATGGTAGTAGATTTAACTGATGAGGGTGATCATGAAGAGCCGGTGCGTCTTGCAATTACGATGAAATCCAATAGGGTAAATCCAGAAGATTTAATGAATCATTTATATGCTTCAACAGATTTACAAAAAACCTACAGGACTAATATGAATCTTATTTCTCTGAAAGGTAGCCCCAAAGTTTTCTCTTTAGTTGAGTTATTAAAAGAATGGCTGACTTTTCGTAAAACCACTGTTACGAGGAAATTAGAGCATAGATTAGATCAAGTAAACGATAGGCTTCATATAGTAGAGGGACTTCTTATAGTTTATTTAGATTTGGACAAGGTTATTAAGACTATTAGAGAGTCAGATGAGCCTAAAAAAGATTTAATAAGGTATTTTAAAATTTCAGAAATACAAGCAAATGCAATTCTAGAAATTAAATTAAGACAACTTGCAAAATTAGAACATGTTAAGTTAGAAGAGGAAAAAGCATCATTAATTGATGAGCAAAAAGAAATTGAGACAATCTTAGGATCATCTAGCAGACTAAAAACTCTTATCAAAAAAGAACTTTTAGAAATCAAAGCAGAATATGGCGACGCTAGAAACTCTCCTATTGAAAGCGAATCAAATGCTAAGGTATTTTCAGAAGAAGAGACCTTAGTTACAGAACCTATAACTGTCATTTTATCATCGGCTGGATGGATTAGAAGCGCCAAAGGTCATGATATAGATCCTGCATCTTTGAGTTATAGAGGAGATGACTCATTAAAAGATTATTGTAGAGGTAGAAATAATCAGAATGCAGTTTTTTTAGATTCTCAAGGTAAAGCTTTTTCAATACCAGGACATACTCTGCCTTCTGCTAGAGGCTTAGGTGATCCAATAACTGGAAGAGTTTCAGCTGATTCAGGGGTTGAATTTATGTCTACAGTTATTGGAAATGATGAAGAGCAATTCATGATTTCCAACTCAGCAGGGTATGGTTATATTTCTGAATTCAAAAATATGGTCTCTTCAAAGAAGTCAGGTAAGGCATTTATGAAGCTTCCAAAAGGAGCTAAAGTTCTTAAAGCTCTTAAAGTAGAAGATACACATAAGTTTATTGTTGCTGTATCTAATATTGGCCGCTTACTTATTTTTTCATTATCAGAATTGCCTATTTTAGCCAAAGGAAAAGGAAATAAAATTATCAACATTCCTAAAGCTAAATTTGAGTCAGAAGAAGAGTCTTTAGCCCATATAGCACTTCTAGCAGATACAAGCAGTTTAAGGATTGAGAGCGGCAAGCAATTTTTAACTATAAAGATAAAAGACCTAGAAAATTATATTTCCTCAAGAGCAAAAAGAGGGAACCTTTTGCCTAAAGGTTATAGAAAGGTTGATGCTATTTCTGAAGAGTTGGACCTTAAGCTCTCTGAAGCTGAATAATAGATTTTTCTATAATTGCCAACCCAGATTTAATTAATTTATCTTCAATAATAAGACTTGGCGCAATTCTAATAGTATTGTTGTTTGCTTTTAAAACCATTAACCCATTTTTATAACACTGTTGCAGCACAGAATCTAAATTAATATTTTCAGTTACTTTTAACTTACAACCAATCCATAGACCAGCAGTATTAATTCTCTCAAAACAATTTAGTTTTTTATTCATTGTATTTAAATATTTAATAAACAATTTTTCTTTTTTCATTACATTACTTAATAGTCTTTTCTTTGCCATAGAATTAATTACCTCAAGTGCAACTGAGCAGGCTAATGGATTTCCCCCAAATGTTGTTCCATGAGCGCCTACCTGCATTGATTGAGCAATATGGTCTTTAGTTAGAATAGCTCCAATTGGAAAACCATTACCGAGACCTTTAGCACAGGTCAAAATGTCTGGCTTTATATTAAATTGTTCATATGCAAATAATGTTCCAGTTCTTCCAACACCAGATTGAACTTCATCAATGATGATAAGAACATTTTTTTCTTTACATAATTTTTTTATTTTACTGATAAAGTTACGTTTAGCTTTAATGATCCCAGCTTCCCCTTGAACTAATTCAAGAACTACAGCAGCAGTTTTCTTGGTTATTACTTTATCTAATCCTTTAATCTCATTATATGGATGATGTTTAATACCTGATGGCATCGGGCCAAAACCTTTTGTCATTCTCTCTGAACCATTTAATGCAATTGTCATCATTGTTCTTCCATGAAAAGCATCTGCAAATGCTACTATTTCATTCTTACCCTTCCCATATTTTTGATTTGCATATTTTCTTGCAGTTTTTACAGCGCCTTCCATTGCTTCGGCGCCAGAATTAGCAAAGAATACTTTGTCAGCAAAAGTATGTTTGCATAATGTTTTTGCTAAGTTAAGAGCAGGGGCATTGGTCATGGCATTCGATAAATGCCAAATTTTTTTTGATTGATCGTTGAGTACCTTTACTAGAGGGGGATAACAATGACCAAGACTAGTAACAGCTATACCAGATGCAAAATCAATATATTTTTTATTTTTACTGTCCCAAACAATTGATCCTTTGGCTTTGACTGGAATAAAATGAGCAGGATTATATACAGGCATCATATAATCATCGAATTGTTTTCTAGTAACCATATAATAATTATACGTGATTTCAGTAAAAAAAATTAACGAAAAAAAATTTGAAATTTTAATAAAACCAAATAGTTCTTTGAATGGAACAGCTAGGATTTTATTTCTTTTGAGCATATTCACTTTATGTGGAGGAATAGCAGTTATTTTTTATATAGTTGGTGCAACTTTGATCTTGCCTTTTGCAGGCATTGAATTAGCAGTTGTGTTTTTTGCTTTTTATTTAAACTTCAGATGGAGCGATCAAAAAGAAATAGTTACTTTGTCTTTAGACCATGTCCTTGTTGAGAAAGGAAGAAAAACTAAAGAGTACTCATGGAGAGAGTTTAGAACCTTTACAGCTTTTGAGATTGAAAAAAGCTCAAAAGATCAAATAAATCTTGGATTTAAATCAAAAGGCAATACTGTGATTATTGGAAATTTTTTAAATATTAACGATAAAAATAATCTCCAGTTTGAGATAACAAAGATTATTAACTATTTAAATGAACTAAGCCCAGTTTCTTAATTTTTTATTTACCTCTATCAATTTAAGGGTTTCTACTTTTGGCATTCCATCTTTAAATGAAATTTCTGCTTCTCCTTTTATTAGAGGTTGAAGATATTCAATAGCTTTTTTTGTAATGCCATACCCATCTTTTGTTATATAACTTCTAGGTAATTTCTTTTCGACATTAGCAATTTTAGAAAGTGATGCTGACTCAATTTTCCACGAATATTTTTTAGTTTTATTTCTTACAATAATTGGCATCACACTATTCATTCCCTTGACAGCATATTCTACTGCTTTAGCACCAACAGCTTGAGCTTGCATTAGATCAGTTTTAGATGATAGGTGCCTTGCACTTCTTTGGAGATAGTCTGGGACAGCCCAATGTGTTTTATATTTAAGATTTTTAGAAACAAGACTTGATAAATATGGAGCAACTCCGCCGAGTTGAGCATGCCCAAAAGAGTCTGTAGTTTTTGACTCAGTTAAAAATTTTCCTCTAGTATTTTTTATTCCTTCAGAAGCAACTACAACACAATAACCATCTTTAGCTACTGATTTTTTAACTTTCAACAGGAAGTCTTTTTGATTAAATTTTACTTCAGGAAATAATATGATATGAGGCGCATTTGTAGCACTATTTTTGGCTAGACCACTTGCAGCTGCAATCCATCCGGCATGTCTGCCCATAACTTCAAGGATAAATACTTTTGTAGATGATTCAGACATCGATTTAAGATCCAACGAAGCTTCCTGTGTTGAAGTAGCAATATATTTAGCTACAGATCCAAATCCGGGACAACAGTCAGTTAAAGCAAGATCATTATCAACTGTTTTAGGTATAGCAATACACTTAATATCATAGCCAAGTTTAGCTCCTAATTTAGATATCTTGTATGCAGTATCAGCCGAATCATTTCCACCATTGTAAAAGAAGTATCCAATATCATGAGCTTGAAAAACCTCTATAAGTCTTTCATATTCTCTAGGGTCATCTTCAAACTTTTTTAGTTTATATCTACAAGACCCAAAAGCACCGCCAGGTATTTCCATTAAATTCTTAATTGATGTCATAGACTCTTTAGAAGTATCTATTAGCTCCTCACGAAGAGCTCCAATGATTCCATTCTTGCCAGCGTAAACTCTACCTATATGTTTTGGATATTTTTTTGCAGTTAATATTAAAGATGCAGCTGTAGCATTGATGACTGACGTTACTCCACCAGATTGAGCATAAAAAGCATTTCTCTTCATTTATTTATTTAAAATGTATTTTAGGCTATCGTATCAAAAAACGATCTTAATTAAATAAGTTTTATATGAAAATACATATACTTGGGATTTGCGGAACTTTTATGGGTGGCTTGGCTCAGATTTTAAAAGAATCTGGTCATGAAGTAACCGGATCCGATAAACAGTTTTATCCACCCATGTCCGAACATTTAATCAGTTTAAATATAAAAACTTTTACAGGCTTCTCTATTGAAGATATGCCTAAGGCAGATCTTTATATAATTGGTAATGCTTTATCAAGAGGTAACCCATGCGTTGAGTTCATTCTAAAAAATAAACTCCCTTTTAAATCTGGTCCTGAAATATTGGGAGAAATTTTAAAAGATAGAGAAGTAATAGCCATATCAGGTACTCATGGCAAAACCTCAACAGCATATATGGTATGTCATATTCTACTAACGCAAGGCAAAGATATAGGATTCTTAGTTGGAGGTATCAGTGATTCAATTAAAGGCTCTGCCCAACTTGGTTCTCATGAATTATTTGTAATAGAAGCAGATGAATACGACTCAGCCTTTTTTGATAAGCGCTCCAAATTTATTCACTATTCCCCAAACACACTTGTAATAAATAACATTGAATTCGATCATGCGGACATATTTAATAATCTAGATGACATTAAAAAACAATTTCATCATCTATTAAAAATAATTCCACAGGATGGAAATATTATTTATTTTCAAGAAGATAAGAATACATTGGATATATTAAATAAAGGTAATTGGTCTCAATTAATTCCTATAGGCACAAATCATTCTTACGATATTGACTATAAAAATAATCTGATTCTTGCTCAAGATACAGAGTTTTCAATGAAAGATTTTATAATCTTTGGATCTCATAATGCTAAGAATGTTATTTCTGCAATAGCAGCAACAAATGTAAATGGAGCTTCTATAGAGGAATCAATTAATGCTCTCAAAAGTTTTCAAGGGGTCAAAAGAAGGCTTGAACTTAAATATCAGGATTCTTCAATAATAATTATTGATGACTTCGCTCATCATCCAACTGCTATAAAATATTCTATAGATGCAGTTAGGAAAAAATTTAAAGACAGTAAAATAATAGGTTTAATAGAGCTTGGTTCTAATACAATGTCTGATGGCATTCATGGAGATTCATTAGTTAAAGCTGCATCAGACTTAGATAGTGTAATTTGGATTGACGAAAAAGGGGTGCTCTTAGAATCATCAAACACTACTTTTGCAAGTGATACATTGTGCATAAATGCATTAAAAAAGGACCTTAAAAAATACGATATATTGTTAATTATGACTAATAAGAATAGTGAAAGATTATGGAAACCAATAATTGAATACATCCAATAATAAAAAAATACCTGTTTTTCCATTAGGGCTTGTAGTTTTACCAGGAACAATTCAGTCACTTCAGATTTTTGAGCCTAGATATATCGATATGGTCAAAAGTTGCATGAAAGATACTTCAGGCTTTGTTATAACTCTCCAAAGTAAGTCAGAAGGTGATATTGAATACGGCCTTATCAAACAAGGTACTTATGTTGAGATTATTGATTTCAATAATAACTCAAATGGATTACTTGGCATTACTGTTAAGGCAATTAACAAGGTGGAGATCAAAGATATTTTTCAACAAAAAGATATGCTTCATCTAGCTACAATAAAACCTTTAACTGATCCTTTAGTTGATGATCAGGCTCTTATTGCTAAACATCCTGAGCTCCTTAATATTCTTATACAACTTAAAGATCATCCACGAATTAAGATTTTACCCTTAGATATAGATTTAACATCTGCAGACTCAGTTGCATATCATTTAGGCGGCTTAATTCCTTTAAACTCAAAGGAGAAACAAACTATTCTTGAGGCCTTTGATGCATCTCAAAGAATGAATATTTTATCTAGACTAATCAATAAATTATCTGAAAAATAAGGAAACTATATTTTTAATGGCGGCTTATTTGATTTAGACCTTATCCAATTTAATCCTTTAAGAATTAGCGGAGTAGATACTATCTTTCTTTCTAGTTTATATTTACCTGGGTAATCTAAAAATAAGAAACCTGTAACTATTGTTAATAATCCTTGCCCTGGGAGCACAAGCATCATTAGTCCACCAATGATCAAAAAAATACCAATCAAATTTTTTATAATTAAAGTTATAAGTCTAAAAAGTGGGAAGTTAATCTTCCATATTGGAGGGCTCCTCTTGTTATGTAAGAAATACGTTTCAGGAATTTGAGATACGAGCCAACTAACACCAAGTATGCTAAACATGAATATAAATAAAGAAGAGCCACCAAGCCATATTAATATAGACGGATGTTCATCAAACCAATTGAAGATGCCATCAATAAGGGCTAATTCCATTTTTAACTTACCTTTTTAATCTATAATGTTTTAGTATATCTTATGACCAAAACTCGTTCTAAACTAAAATAAATTTGCCTAAATTGAAATTACAAGATATTTGCATTTCTGCGCTCGAAGATAACAAGGCTGAAGATATTTTAGCTTTAGATGTAAGAAATATTTCTTCTTTTGCTGACTCTATTATTATTGCTTCTGCTACATCCAATCGCCATGCTAAATCATTATCTGAAAAAGTTATAGAGAATGTTAAAGTCAATAAAGAGTCATTTATAGGTGTGGAAGGCAAGAGTGAATCTGGATGGATTCTAATTGATTGTGGAGAAGTAGTCATAAATATTATGAAGAATGAAATTAGAGAGTTTTACGACTTAGAAGCCTTATGGGGAGAAACTACACTTATTAAACAATCTGATTAATGAAATGTAATATTATTAGTGTTGGCCATAAATTATCTAAATGGGAGTTGGAGGGAATTGACTATTATCTTAAGCAGACCCCAGGTAATTTTATGGTAAATTTCATCGATCTTAAGGGTAAGCAACATCCAAAGATGTCAAAAGATGAGATCCTAAAGTTAGAAGAGGAGCTCATTTTAAAAAAACTTGTTAATAAAGAAAAAATAGTAGTTTGCGATAACAGTGGTGTTAATTTATCTTCAATTGAGTTTAGCAACCAAATTCAAGATAGTTTAGATTTAAATCAAGAACTCACTTTTGTTATTGGAGGTTCATTTGGACTATCAAAAAAAATTATAAAAAAAGCTAGCCTAGTTTTTTCAGCTTCTCATCTTACCTTTCCTCATAGACTGTTTAAATTAATTCTTATTGAGCAAATTTACCGAGCATTTTCAATACTTAATAATCAGCCTTACCATAAATGATAGATTTACAAGAAAGATTTTTAGAAAGGAAAAGTTTTATTTATAGATTATTTTTGGTATATCTAATGTTTGGTTTATTGTTGATTATTATTTTATATCAAACTTTCCAACTCCAAATTGCAAATTATTCCGAATATGAAATTGCGGCCCTTGAAAATAAAACTCATGAAATGAATATACAGGCAACCAGAGGCCTCATTTATGATAGAGATGGGAATATTTTAGTAAAGAATATACCGACATTTAATCTTATATCCATTCCAAATAAGATTAATGATCCAGAATTATTTATAGAAAACATTAAAGGTTTTATTGACCTTAATGAAGATGAAGAAAATATCTTTTATGAAAAATTTAAGAGTAAAGCTAGATACAATAGAGAGCTTGTAGTTAAGACTAATTTAAGTGAGGAGCAAATAGCTCGTTTTGAAGTTCGCAAGCATAATTATCCTAATCTTCTAGTTGAAAAGAGATATAGCAGGCATAGCGATTATCCAACACTATTATCACATGCGCTTGGCTATATTGGATCTCCATCAGAAGATGAGTTAAGTAATATCTTATCTAAGGCTCTGCATCCTCGGCAAGAGACTATATTTAGTTATGCAAATGGCTTTATTGCTGGTAAAACTGGCTTAGAAAAAACGTTTGATAGTACACTAAGAGGAGAATTTGGTGAAAAAGTCTATGAAGTCGATGCAAGAGGGAAGTTATTAGAAGAAATTAGCCATATAACACCAACTGAAGGCAGAAGTATTTTTACTTCTTTAGATTTAAATTCTCATATTGCTGCAAATAATGCCTTAAAAGGTCGACGAGGTGCAGTTGTAGCCATAGATATAGATAGTGGAGGTATAGTTACTTTATTTAGTTCGCCATCATATTCTATTAATGATTTATCTAATGGTATTTCTACAAATGCATTTGATAATTTAATTAATGATCCAAATAAGCCTTTCTTCAATAGAGCACTAAAAGGACGTTACCCACCAGCTTCAACAATAAAGCCAGCTTTAGGAATATTTGGTTTGCAAAATCAACTAGTTGATTGGAATTTTTCTATTCAAGACCCTGGATTTTTTACTCTACCTGAAGATGGAAGGGTGTATCGAGGATGGAAAAAAGGTGGTCATGGCGAGGTAGATTTAGATAAAGCTATTGTGGTAAGTTCAAATACTTATTTCTTTTCACTCGCATATAGATCAGATATTAATGATTTAACGGAACATTTCTCTAAACTTGGTTTTGGAAAAAAAGTATGTATAGATTGTTTTGATGAAGACGAAGGACTTATACCTAATCCGCAGTGGAAGAGAAATAAATTAAATTCTGGATGGGCAAGAGGAGATACAGTTAATCTTGGTGTTGGTCAGGGATATATGGTTGCAACTCCGATACAGCTCGCATATTACAGCAGCATTCTTGCAAAAAAAGGAAAAACCAAAGAACTATCTCTAGTTCAGTCTTCAATTAATAATTTTACTAATATTGATTTAACTAACTTCTCCAAGGGTGATTGGAACAAACTTCACCAATCGATGACTAATGTTATTGATTCACCAATAGGAACCTCAAGAAGATTAAAAGATTTAAAGTCATTTCAGGTTGCAGGGAAGTCTGGTACAGCTGAATTAGTAAGTTTAGATAGTAAAGAAGATTACTTACTAATTAGAGAAAATGAAGCCCAACGCGATCATGCCATAATGATTGCATTTGGGCCTATGCCGGAACCAAAGTATGCAGTAAGTGTTGTTATTGAAAATGGAGAAAGCGGAGGAGCTGTTGCTGGACCAGTTGCGATATCTGTTTTAAAGGAATTAATTAAATAATGAGATTCATGAAATTCAAGCGCTTCGATTTCTTTTATGATCCATATTTACTATTTTCAATTATTTTATTATCTGTAATAGGTTTGATTGTTCTTTATAGTGCAGCTCAAGGCGATCTTAGTATCGTTATTAAACAATCCGTATTTGTCTTCTTCGGTATTCTTCTTATGATTGGTGTAAGCCAACCTGATCCAGCTTTTTATAAAAATCTATCAGCTTTGTTTTTAATACTTTCAATGATTTTGGTAATTCTAACAATCCTTTTTGGGAACGAAGTAAATGGAGCAAAACGCTGGCTAAATTTTGGATTTTTCTCTCTGCAGCCATCGGAATTAATAAAAATAGCATTACCTATATATCTTGCTGCATATCTATATGATAAATCGCTTCCAATTAACCTTAAACATACCTTTATTTCAATAATAATTATAGGAGTTTCTTTTTTTCTTATTGTTTTTCAACCAGATCTTGGCACAAGCATTGTAGTACTGCTTGCTGGATTTTATGTATTATTTCTTGCGGGCCTCAGCTGGAAATTTATTGGATCTACCGTAGCAATTTTTATTTTATCGCTACCTTTTCTATGGAATAACTTATTAGCCCCTTTTCAGAGGCAAAGGGTAGCCACACTTTTCAACCCTGAAGTAGATCCATTTGGAACTGGTTGGAATATTACACAGTCAAAGATAGCTATTGGATCAGGTGGTATTTTTGGAAAAGGCTATGGATCTGGATCGCAAGCTCATCTTGATTTCCTTCCAGAAACTAAAACTGATTTTATTTTTGCTGTAATAGCAGAAGAGTTTGGATTTATGGGCGCACTGATTCTTTTTTCTATTTATACATTTATCTTACTTAGATGCTTTTACTTATCATTTAATGCAAGGGATAGATTCTGCAGATTAACCATAGGAGGGCTTAGCTTAATTTTTATTACTACAATTTTTGTTAATCTAGGCATGGTGGTAGGAATTCTTCCTGTTGTAGGAATGCCTCTTCCGTTTATAAGCATGGGGGGAACATCATTACTATCTTTCTATATAGCTTTTGGTATTATTATTTCTATGGCATCACACAAGAAATTAATAAGACAATGAAGTATTTTTTATTAATATCAATTCTCTTTACAAGTCCAATATTTACAGATTATTCAGAGCATCCAGAAGCTCAAGATTTAATAAATGATTTAGTTCAGCAACATGGTTTTGAAAGATCATATGTTATAAAAGTGCTCCAAGCTGCAGAAAAAAAAGATAAGATCCTAGAATCTGTATCTTCGCCAGCAGAATTTACATGGACATGGGATAGATACAAAAAACTCTTTATTGAAGATAAAAGAATTAGTAATGGAAGAAATTTTTTAATTGATAATAGAGTTTTACTTAATAGAGTAGAGAAAGATTTTGGCGTCCCTAGAGAAATAATTACTGCAATCTTAGGAGTGGAAACAAGATATGGAAAGATTCAAGGTAATCATAAAGTTTTAGACAGTCTGGCAACATTAGGATTTGATTTTCCTCGCCGTTCAAAATTTTTTAAAAGTGAGTTAATCGAGTTCTTTCAATTAACACAAGAGAACAACTTGGACATTCTTTCTGTAGAAGGCTCTTATGCCGGAGCTATGGGGTATGGCCAATTTATATCATCAAGCTATCGGGCATATGCAGTTGATTATGATGGAGATGGTTATGCGGACCTTTTTAATTCAGTTCCTGATGCTGTTGCAAGTATTGCTAATTACTTAAAAGTTCATGGCTGGAAGCCAGAAGGAAAAATTGTTCAAGAGATCAGATTTAACAATGTCAGGAAAACATATAAGCACAATGAGTCTTCTATGAAGTTTATTCCTTTAACTTTTTCTGAAGGTGTCAATGAAGAATATCTAATTAAAGAAGGTGACTCTTTGCTTGCCATAGCTATAGATAATGATTTAGACATGAATTACTTGATGAAAGCTAATGGTATAGATAACCCAAATGACATAAAAAGTGGCCAAAAGCTTTTTTTAAACAAAAAAAAAGATCTTTATTTTATTGGTGATGATAATTTTATTGCAATTACCAAATATAATATTAGTCACTTTTATGCCATGGCAGTATATTATTTATCTTTAGAATTAAAATTATGAAAAAAATCCTCTCAACCTTAATAGCTTTTCAAGTATTTTTTATTCAAGCACAATCTTTTGTACCAAATCCTCCTGAGCTTGACCTAAAGAGTTATATTTTAATAGAGCCAAATACAAATACAGTCATTGCTGAATTCAATTCAGATGCCCAAATAGAGCCTGCTAGTATGACAAAAGTTATGACAAGCTATGTTATTGCTGATCAAATAGATAATGATTTAATTCAACTAGAAGATAAAGTTTTTATATCAAATAAAGCATGGAAGATGGAAGGCTCTAGAATGTTTATAGAAGCTGGAAAAAGGGTTTCAGTTTCAGATTTGCTTAAAGGTATTATTATCCAATCTGGAAATGATGCTTCTGTTGCTTTAGCTGAATATGCAGGTGGAACAGAAGATGGTTTTGTAGATTTAATGAATGCTTATGCTGGATCACTAGGACTTAGAAATACTCTTTTCCAAAATTCTACAGGTTTGCCTAACTCAAATCATTTTACTAGCACAGCAGATTTAGCAAAACTTACAGCAAGTTTTATTGAGAGGTTTCCAGATCATTACGCAGTATATAAAGAAAAACAATACACTTATAACGACATTAAACAATTAAATAGAAATAGACTTTTATGGAAAGATGATTCTTCAGATGGTGTTAAAACAGGCCATACAGAATCAGCAGGCTATTGTTTAATAGGCTCAGCAAAAAGAGGAGATATGAGGCTTATTACTGTAGTTGCAGGCAGCCCTTCGGACAATGCAAGATTTGATAGCTCTCAAAGGCTTTTAGAGTATGGTTTTAGGTTCTTTGCTACACAAAAACAACTTTCTAAAGATCAAGGCTTAAAAAGTATAAAAGTATGGGGTGGTCAAAATGAATCTGTAGAAATTGGTTCTGCAGAGGATATATATGTAACTTTACCTAGGATGGCTTTTAAGGATTTAACTGTAAATTATAATTATAAAAATAATTTAAAAGCACCAATAACAAAGGGCCAAATAATAGGCTCTATAGATATAGTAAGCCAAGATCAAATTGTCTCAAGTTCTGAACTAGTTGCACTTGATAATGTTGAAGCGAAAGGTTTCTTCGGTAGATTGTGGTCAACTATTTGGTACTGGGTCCTAAGTTTATTTGGATTAACAGGTGACTGAGAATATACAGGCTGTCTACCAAGGCTGCTTTAAAGATCTTAATGAAATTAAAGTCTCGCCAATGAGCCGAGCTTATTTATTCTCCGATAGTATTTATGAAGTTATCCCATTTCAAAATAGAAAATTAATATGTCCTCAAGAGCATTTTAGAAGGCTTAGTCATAGCGCTTCAGAATTAAAAATAATTATAGATATTCAGAAAGTGCAAGAAGAAGTGTCACATCTTTTTAATAATTCTTCACATGAAGATGGATACATATATTATCAAATCTCAAGAGGAGTAGATGACATACGTTCTCATATCTATTCTCCTAATATATCGAATGAAACTTTTGGATATTTAACTCCTATTAAGTTTCTCTCTAAGTCACTTAAAGTAGGCATCTGCGAAGATATTCGATGGGGAAGATGCGATATTAAGACCACCTCACTCTTGGGCAATGTTATGCAGATGAATAATTTTAATAACCAAAATTGTGATGAAATAATAATGCATCGAAATAATATAATCACAGAAGGCGGAGCAAGTAATATTTTCTTTGTTATAGATAAAACTATTTATACACCAAAGCTTTCAAAAAATATTCTCCCAGGCATTACTAGAGATTTATTAATTGATTTAATAAAGGAAAACAAAATATCTTTTGAAGAAGGAGACTTTCTTATAGATGATTTAACTAAGGCATCATCTATTTGGTTCACTAGTTCAACTAAGGGAATAGCTGATGTTACAGAGGTAATAGATTTTAATATTAATCTTGACCCTAACAATGAACTGCTTAAAAAATGTAAAGATCTATATAATTTAAAGATTTCTAATTAACATCTAATCTACAAATCATAGACTCTAGTTCTAACCAAAAATCTTTCTTTATCATACCTTTTAAGGCAAGCTCAAGATCGTAAATATTTCTTTGCATAATATCAAGATCATTATCAGATTGTTTTTTTATAAATGACATATAGTCATTAATCTTTGATTGCCAAACACCATTATTCTTCAGAAATAACTGAGGTTTTGCTTCTCTAGAAGCCAAAAATGCAAGAGTTGTTATTTTACTAATTATCCAAATTAGCAATGGCCCACTATAACTATCAGCTTTCCTTAAAGATTTAATTATCTCAATTGCTTTTGAAGTTCTTCCTTGTAAGATTGCGTCTTCAAGTTCAAATGGACTAAATTCTGATGAATTAACCATATGATTTCTTATGTCATCTATATCTTTAGCATTTTCTTGATTACGTAAATATAATAACTTTAAGAGCTCAATTTCATTTTGTTGTGCAACTAGATTACCTGAGTTCATATCAGATAAGAGTTTTGCAATATCTGATCTATAATCTTGCGGAATAAAATTTAAGTTCTTTTTGAGCCAAATCTGTTCTTCAAATGATTTTAGTTTCTTGCATTCAACAATAAGAGAGGATTGATCCATTTTTTTTGCCCAATTCGAAGACAGGCTTAATTTTTCAATATGAGTATTTATAATGATACTAATATTTTTATAATTATTTATATCCTCATTGAATATTGAAGTAATAGTTTCAGGTATTTTCCCTGATCCATGTTTTAACTCTAAAATTATATTAGATCCAAATAATGATCCGCCTGCATTTGCTGCTATTGTTGATTTAATGTCATTAAAATCTTCATCATTTAAGACAATTTTTTCTTCAAAATTTCTTGTTTTAAGTTTTTCTAGTATTCTTGAGCGAACATGATTTTTAAGAATAATCTCAGAACCAAAAATAAAAAAAATATTACTAGATTTATCTAGGAACTTGCCCAGATTAATGGCTTCACATTTCAATTAATCTTACCTCAAAAATAATTTGCTGAACCAACTCCTTTTGAATAGACTCTTCTAAACTTTTGATTGTTTGATTTTCAGCCAAAGGATTTAATTCAGATATACTAAAATTTCTCATCACAGTTAATTTTTTATTTATAGTGCCGCTCGGATTTGAAATACTAATCATCAATTCACCTTTCAGCTCTCCTTGAAGAGCTCGAATCGATGAGCCGCCATAAATTTTTCTTTCTTTTATTTGATAATTTTTTAGAATCAAGTTTTTATTACTTGATGCATTTATTTCAAGATTTTCTAATTCAGTTCTTACTATAAAAGGAACGCTTTCTTCAAAAGATATTGCATTTACATTTATAAATTTTTGATTTATCAGAGGCTCATAGCCACATCCCAATAGAGAAAGGGATAAGAATAAAATAGCTCTAAAGTTTTTCATCATTTCTTATAATAGCAATCTAAATAACAAAATTTATAATCTTTTCTTTTATATAAATAACTTTTTTAATTTTATTGTCAGCAATGGTGCTTGAGACATTTTCAATTTCTAAAACCTTGGATTCAATCTCTTTTTCATTAAGTTCTTTACTAATAATTGTCTTTCCTCTTACCTTCCCATTAATTTGAACCACTATTTCAAATTCTTGGACTTCTAGCAGGTCCTCATTATGCTCTGGCCACCATGCATCTATATCCATGTCATCAATAAAAAACTTGCACCAGAGATACTCAGTTATATGAGGTGTAATTGGAGAGAGCATTTTTAAAATAAATATCACCGCTTCATCAACGCAAAATTTTTGAGCATCCGAAGCTGAATCATCTTTAAATTCATCTGGTATGAAATTAAGAAGCTCCATAACCGATGCTATTGCAGTATTAAAAGCAAAACGCACCTCATAATCGTTAGTAACTTTTTTTAGTGTTGCATGTGATTTACGTCTTAACGCTAATTCTTCTTTCGTAAACTTAAAGTCGTCACTTAGCTCATTATATTTTCTCTCTGCAATCAAATTCCAAATCTTTTTAAGAAATCTCGATGCTCCTTCAACCGAAGACTCGCTCCATTCTAAACTTTGCTCAGGTGGAGCAGTAAACATCATATAAAGTCGTATGGTATCCGCACCATATTTATCTATATACGACTGAGGATCAACAGTATTTCCTTTTGATTTGGACATTTTTGCCCCATCTTTTAAGACCATACCCTGAGTAAGCAATTTTTTAAAAGGCTCATCACTCTTGACCATATCAAGATCCCTAAGAGCCTTATGAAAAAATCTTGAATATAAAAGATGTAATATTGCATGCTCAATACCGCCAATATATAAGTCTACAGGCAGCCAATAATCAGAATCCTTACTAAAGATTGCATCATTATTATCTGCTGAAGGAAATCTAGCGTAATACCATGAAGAATCCATAAAAGTATCAAATGTATCAGCCTCTCTCAAAACATTTTCAGATATTTTTATGAAATTTTCGTTCTTGCTTAATGGGAGGGGAGGTGAATTTTTTTCTAATTTAGGTAATTCTACCGGCAGTTCATTCTCATTTAAGAGTCTTGGAGTTCCATCCTCATAGACTACTGGAATTGGACAACCCCAATATCTTTGCCTACTGATACCCCAATCTCTGAGTCTAAATTGAATCAACTCCTGACCAAGGTCATTTTCTTGGAGGTATTCTATTATTCTTTTTATAGCATCAGCTGAATTCATTCCATTGAATTGATTTGAATTTATTAAAAGGCCTTTTTCTAAAACAGGTAATTCATTATCTTCAGTTTTTATAACCTGATTTATTTCAATTTTGTATTTTTTTGCAAATTCATAGTCTCTTTGGTCGTGTCCAGGCACTCCCATAACGACCCCAGTTCCATAATCTAATAAAACAAAATTGCCAATCCAAACTGGTATTAATTCTTTTGTTATTGGGTGTATCACCTTTATATCAGTTTTAAAACCTAATTTTTCAGCCTTAGCCATATCAGCCTCTGCTGCTGAGGTCTCTTTACATTGCGATAGAAATTTTTTAATAGAATCATTTTCTTTAGCTAAATCAGTAGCCATTTGGTGGTTTGGTGATATGGCTATAAATGAGACGCCAAAGATAGTGTCCGGTCTAGTAGTAAATGCAGTTAAATAATTATCTGAATCTTCAATTTTGTATTTAATTTCAGCCCCACTAGATTTACCAATCCAGTTTTTTTGCATGGTCTTAACATTTTCTGGCCAATCTAAGTCATCCAAAGAAGATAACAACTCATCTGCATAATCAGTAATTTTTAAAAACCACTGGTCAATTTCTTTGATTTCTATTTGTGCACCAGACCTCCAGCCTTTTCCATCAATTACTTGTTCATTAGCAAGAACTGTATTATCAACCGGATCCCAATTTACAACTGCTTTTTTTCTGTAAACTAACCCTTTATCAGCAAATTTCTTAAATATTAGTTGTTCCCATTTATAGTAGCTTGTATCGCAGGTTTTAAGCTCTTTAGACCAGTCATAACTTAGACCTAACGATTTAAGTTGAGTCTTCATATTTTCAATATTTTCACGAGTCCACTCATCAGGACTTACTTTATTAGCAATAGCAGCATTTTCTGCAGGCAATCCAAATGCATCCCAGCCCATAGGTTGAAATACATTAAAATTATTCATTCTTTTGTATCTGGATATAACATCTCCAATTGTGTAGTTTCTAACATGACCCATATGCAATTTGCCAGATGGATAAGGAAACATAGACAAACAATAAAATTTCTCTCTATCATCAGCTTGAACTTCATATTTTTTTTGTTCTTCCCAAGATGCCTGAATTTCTTTTTCTAGGAGATCTGGTTGATATCGCTTGATCATATTTCTTTTAAGAATTCCTTTTCTAAATAACTTATTGTATGTTCGTTTTTATTGAATACTTCATCATGCATTAGCTTTTGATGCAAGGAATGATTAGTTTCAATTCCTTCAACAAAAAATTCATCAAGGGCGCTAACCATCCTTCTAATACATGAACTTCTCGAGTTAGCTGAAGTAATAATTTTTGCTAACAAAGAATCATAATATGGCGGGACTTCGTAACCTGAATATATATGCGAATCAAATCTTACTCCAAAACCTCCTGGTGGATGCATTTTACTTATTAATCCGGGTGAAGGAGTAAATGTAGAAGGATTTTCTGCATTTATTCTGCACTCTATAGCATGACCCCTAAAAGAAATTCTAGATTGTTCTAGGAACATTGGCATATCAAGAGCAATTTTTAATTGAGCTTTAACTAAATCAAAGCCTGTTATCATTTCAGAAACAGGATGTTCTACTTGTATTCTAGTATTCATCTCTATGAAATAAAATGTATTATTCTCATAAAGAAATTCCAAAGTTCCCACCCCTTCATAATTAATGTCTCTGCAAAGTTTTATGCAAGAGTCAAGAGTATTCTGAAGTGATTCATCATCAAGATTGGATGCTGGAGCTTCCTCAATAATTTTTTGATGTCTTCTTTGAATACTGCAGTCCCTTGTTCCTAGGTGAATAGCATTTCCATTCCCATCACCGACAACTTGAACTTCAATGTGTCTTGGATCAGAAATAAACTTTTCAAGATAAACAATATTATTACCAAAAGCATTCTTGGCTTCTTGCTTTGTTATTTCTATGCCATTAATTAAATCCTTTTCAGATTCGATAAGTCTCATACCTCTTCCACCACCTCCTGCAGTAGCCTTGATCATTAATGGGTAACCGATCTTATTACCAATCATCATTATTTCATCTTGGCTATCTGGAAGATCGTCTTTATAACCTGGCACTATTTGAATTCCAGCTTTTTCGGCAATATTTTTGGCAGTAATTTTATCTCCCATTAATTTTATAGTTTTAGAATTTGGACCAATAAATTTAAAACCACTTTCTTCACATTTTTCAGCAAAAGTATAATCTTCTGCTAAGAAACCATACCCAGGATAAATAGCATCAACATTTGTTAATTCTGCTGCAGCAAGAATAGACGGAACATTTAAATAACTTTCTATTGGATTTGCTGGCCCAATACAAACTGTCTCATCAGCAAACTTTAGATGTTTGAGATTTTTATCTCCTAGAGAGTAAACAGCAACAGTTTTAATATCTAATTCTTTGCAAGCTCTAATTGCTCGAAGAGCTATCTCCCCTCTATTGGCAATTAATACTTTATGAGACATTTCACTCTATGATTATTAGGGTTTGATCAAATTCTACAGGTTGACCATCACTAGGAAGAATAGAAATTATTTTTCCGGAATATTCAGATTTAATTTCATTCATCATTTTCATAGCTTCTACAATACATACGACATCACCTTCACTAACAGTGTCACCAATGTTCACAAAAGGCGGTTTTTCAGGACTAGGTTTACGATAAAATGTGCCCACGATTGGAGATTTTATGATGTTACCTATAATCTCAGTGTTAGATTCTATCGGATCCTGATTAGTTGCTGCTTGAGATTGATCAGTATTAGATATGCTTGTAGAAATATCATTACTATTTCCTTTAGATATTCTTACCGATTCTTCACCTTGACTAACTTCAATCTCATTGAGATCTGATTGTTCAAGCATATGAATTAGCTTTTTAATTTTTCTAATATCCATATTATGATTTCTTAAAGTTTGATATAGCTTCTAATAAAGCTTTCTCGTATCCTTTTATCCCCATTCCAGAAAACACTCCTTCAGCTATATCTGAAAAGAATGATTGTTTTCGAAAATCTTCTCTGTTTAAGATATCTGAAATATGAATCTCATAAAATGGAATATTTACTCCCAAAAGAGCATCTCTGATAGCAATGCTTGTATGAGTAAAAGCTGCTGGATTTATCAAAATAACTTTTATGTCTGATTTAACAGCATTATGTATAGCATCAATGAGCTCATGTTCAGCATTTGATTGAAGTGAAACTAATTCACACTCATGCTTTTCAGCTAGAATATTTAGGTTCTGATTTAGCTCTTCTAAGTTTGTTTGGCCATAAATACTTTCTTCTCTTGTTCCAAGCAAATTAAGATTAGGTCCATTAAGTAATAATATTTTCATTTTTACTGATTTTAGCTGTATTTTAGCGGCTATTATAGGATTTTATAAGAAATTCTAAATGACACTGTTTCCATTGGATAACAAAAACCAGCTTCAGCACAACCCCTATAGCTTACTTTAAGAATATCTTTATCAATATTCTCTATTTCTGGCATTAAAATTGAGATGCTAAATTTATTTCTTAAAATAGGGACATTCCCAAAAAACATATCGTCATATCTGCTTTGAGAGCTTTCTTTAATTTTATAAATAATATCAGCATCATTATATTGAATACGAATATCATCGAGATATAAATAATGTTTTGGCGCTATATTCCAACTAAATAGCGACACTTTGTCACCAATATTTTCTTTAAGCATAAATGCTTCATCGACATTTAGTATATTATTCTGTTTTTGTATTTCCTCTAATAGGTCATTGCTATAAAGACTGCCATGAATAAATATTAATAAAAAGTATAATATTAGTGGAGCTCTATAAGTCATTTATGCATTATATTGAATTAATACTTAAAAAGAGATTGTTTTATTTATCAAGGTTTAAATTTTTGAATGAATTACCGAAGAATTTTACTAAATATATTCTTTCTAATACCTGCATGGGTCTTAAGAATATTTATATGGAAAAAAGATAAATATATAAGAGGTCAAGTATTAGATTTTAAATCCTCATTATTTATAGCTCTAACTCCAGTAAGCTTGCTAGCCAAAGTAGAATTTGCTGATGAGCTAAGAACAGCAATTAATGAAGCAAGGATTTCTACACCTGTTTCTTTAAAGCCCAAACAGCAAGTCCTTACAAAGGATCATTATTTAAACTCTGATAACTCACATATCTTATGTAGAGAATATTCACCTATAAAAATTTCTAAAGATAAAGTTATCTTATATTTTCATGGTGGCGGTTATGTAATTGGAGATGTTATGACTCACGATAGATGGGTTTCAAATATGGCAAATTTTTTAGAAGCTAAAATTTTTTCACTAAATTATAGATTAGCACCTGAGAATAAATTTCCTGATGCGCTGGATGATGCTTGTATGACACTAAGCTGGTTAAATAAATTAGGTTATAGTAATGAAAATATTAGTTTATGTGGCGATAGTGCTGGCGCGCATCTTGCTGCAGCAACTTCAAACCACTTAGCCTTAAATAAAATGACATTGCCCTCGAGCCAATGTCTTATTTATCCTATGATCAATCCTGATTGTTCATCAGAATCATATAACCTATTTGGAGATGGTTATTTTCTAACAAATGATACAATGATATGGTTTTGGGATCAGTTAAGAAACTCTGATAAGGATAATAACGATATTAGATTTAATTTAAGCAAATTCCCTAAAGATTTAGAGAATCCAAAGACATTAATTATTACTGCTGGATTTGATCCTTTGTCTGATGAAGGCGAGGATTATGCAGCAACACTAAATAATAATGGAGTAAATGTAGAACACATTCATTATCCAAATATGTTTCATGGGTTTGTAACTATGACTAAATTAAAAGCAGCAGAATATGCTGCAAACAATTTTCTAGAAGACTATAAAGAAATGTTATGAATAAATTATTAGAAGTCCAAAATTTATCTGTAGATTTTAATGTACGCGATACTATATTTAGAGCGGTAGATGAAATTAGTTTAAATTTAGATAAAAATGAGACAATGGCACTCGTAGGAGAATCAGGGTCAGGCAAATCAGTTACAGCTATGTCCATTCTTCAGCTACTTCCTGAACTTAAGACAACATATCCTGAAAATTCTTCTATAGTATTTGATGGTATAGATATTCTTAAAGCAACTAATAATGAATTGCGATCTATTAGAGGCAATCAAATATCTATGATTTTTCAAGAGCCAATGACATCTTTAAATCCTTATCACAAAGTCGGCAAACAAATTATGGAATCTTCTCTTCTTCATTCTGGTGCAACTAGGTCAGATGCAGAGAAAGAAGCAAAAGATCTTATGGCACTAGTAGAAATTCCAGATGTCGAAAGGCGATTTCATGCATACCCTCATGAACTTTCCGGTGGTCAAAGACAGCGTATCATGATTGCCATGGCCCTTGTAAATAAACCAAAATTATTAATTGCTGATGAGCCAACAACAGCTCTTGACGTAACAATTCAAGCACAAATCTTAGATTTGATGGGTAAATTGAAAGCGGAATTAGGTATGTCTATACTTTTTATAACGCACGACTTAGGACTTGTAAGAGAGTTTTCAGACACTGTAAGTGTTATGAAGGATGGAAGAATTGTTGAACAAGGAAATACTCAGATGATTTTTGATAATCCACAAGATGAATATACAAAAAAACTCTTAGATTCTGAGCCTCTGCCAAAAACAGATCTTTTGTTAGAAACTTCTTCGATGATTAAAGTTCAAAATTTAAATATATATTATGATATTCCTTCAATTAATTTCTTTAAAAAGAATAGATTCCATGCAGTTAAAGATATCTCTTTTGATATTCAAAAAAATACTACTATAGGACTAGTTGGCGAATCTGGATCTGGTAAATCTACATTAGGTAGGGCAATTGCTAATCTTATAAAGTACGAGGGAGAAATACTATACCAGGGTAAAGATTTGCAGTCTTTCAATTCAAGAGATATGCAAAATCTTAAAAAGGATATTCAAATTATTTTCCAAGATCCTTATGGATCTTTATCTCCAAGAATGACGATTGGAGAAATAATTGGAGAAGGTTTAGATGTACATTTTCAACTTACAAAAGAAGAAAAAAATACAAAGATTGATGAGGCAATGAGTGATGTTGGGATAGATCCTGGCATGAAGTTTAAGTATCCTCATGAATTTTCAGGAGGACAACGACAGAGAATTGCAATAGCTAGGTCAATAATTCTCCAACCAGCATTTATGATACTTGATGAGCCCACATCCGCCTTGGATAGATCTATTCAAATTCAAATAATCAACCTATTGAAAAATATTCAAGAAAAATATGAATTAACTTATCTATTTATTAGCCATGATTTAAAAGTAATTAGATCAGTATCTGATTCTATATTTGTAATGCAAGATGGTAATCTTGTTGAATCTGGCAAAGCTGATGAAGTTTTTGATAATCCAAAAAAAGATTACACCAATAAATTGCTTACGGCGGCATTAAAATATGCTACTAATTAAATATGACTAATAGAAAATATTCAAAAGATTTAGTTGATGGGCCTAATCAAGCTGCATCTAGATCTATGCTCAGAGGTGCTGGCTTTACAAGCGAAGATTTTAATAAGCCTTTTGTTGGTATAGCTTCAACTGGAGCAAAAGTAACCCCATGTAATATGCATATAAATGATTTAGCTGATGTTGTTGAAGGATCTATTAACAAAGCTGGAGGCAAAGGAGTCCTATTTAATACTATTACAGTATCTGATGGTATTTCTATGGGAACTCAAGGGATGAAATATTCTCTTGTTTCTAGAGAAGTTATTGCTGATTCAATCGAAACTGTTGTTGGATGTCTTGGTTATGATGGTGTCATTGCAATTGGTGGATGTGATAAAAATATGCCAGGCTGCTTAATTGGCTTAGCAAGGTTAAATAGACCTTCTATTTTTATTTATGGTGGATCTATTCGCCCAAGTAAAGAAAATACAGATTATGTTACTGTTTGCGAAAAGGTAGGTGAATTTGCAAAAGGTGACATATCAGAACAAGAATTAATAGAAGTGGAAACAATTTCAGTAAAAGGTCCAGGCTCATGCGGAGGAATGTACACAGCAAATACAATGGCTTCGGCGATTGAGGCTTTAGGAATGAGCTTACCCGGTAGTAGCAGTCAAGATGCTCTATCTGATAACAAACTTAATGATTGCAAAGCTTCTGGCAAAGCAGTAATGCATTTACTCGATAAGGATATAAAACCATCTGATATTATGACCAAGAAGGCCTTTGAAAATGCAATAACTGTTGTTATAGCGCTTGGAGGTTCGACCAATGCTGTTTTACATTTATTAGCTATGGCATATGCAATTGGAGTTGAATTAGATTTAGATGATTTTAGTAAAATTGGTAAAAAAACACCTGTGCTAGCTGATTTAAAACCTTTTGGAAGCCATTTTATGTCTCAATTAAATGCTCAAGGAGGTATTGAACCATTAATGAAAATGTTACTTGAGCAAGGACTCCTCCATGGAGACTGTTTAACTGTGACTGGGAAAACTATTGCAGAGAATCTTAAAAACATAAAAGGTTATTCAAAAGATCAATCAATTATTATGGGATTAGATAAACCAATTAAAAATAATAGCCACTTAAGAATTCTATATGGAAATTTATCACCCGAAGGCTCTGTTGCAAAAATTACTGGTAAAGAAGGCACCTCATTTACAGGACTGGCTAAAGTATATAATTCAGAAGAAGAAGGCCTAAAAGCAATTCTAGATAAAAAAATTCAAACTGGCGATGTAATTATAATTAGATATGAAGGACCTAAAGGAGGCCCCGGAATGCGAGAAATGCTTAAGCCAACTTCTGCAATTATGGGACAAGGATTAGGAGATAAGGTTGCGTTTTTAACTGATGGTAGATTTTCGGGTGGAACTCATGGTTTTGTAGTTGGGCATATAACTCCTGAGGCCTTTGATGGAGGACCATTAGCACTAGTCAAAGATGGTGATCAAATCACTATCGATGCAGAAAATGATCAGCTAGTATTAGATATATCAAAAGAAGAAATGCAAAAGAGGAAACAGGAATGGGTTAATCCAATAACACTTCCAAAAAAAGGAGTCTTGGCAAAATATGCAAAAAGTGTAAAATCTGCAAGCCTTGGTGCTATAACTGATTAAAATTCCTTAAATAATTTTTATGTTTACTAAAAGAAAATTTCCAAATACTCGATTAAGACGACTTCGTTCTAAACCTTATTTAAGAGATTTGGTAAGAGAAAATAACCTAACAGCAAATGATTTAATTCAACCTCTATTTATAAAAGAGGATTTAAAAGGAACAGAAATAATTGAACAAATGCCAGGAATATTAAGATATGGTCTTGATTCAATAGTTGGGGAAATTACGGAGCTTGTAGACTTGGGTATTAAATCAGTTGCTCTTTTCCCAGTCATTAATGCTAATAAAAAAGACGCTGATGGCAGTGAAGCAATAAACAATAATAATCTTTTATGTACTGCAATAAAGGAAATTAAATCGGCTGTACCAGAAATTATAATTATTTCAGATGTAGCATTGGATCCATATACAACTCATGGGCATGATGGAATTTTGATTAATGATTATGTTGATAATGATAAAACTCTAGATCAACTTGTAAAGCAATCTATTGCACTTGCAAAAAGCGGTGCAGATATTCTTGCTCCTTCAGACATGATGGATGGCAGAATTAAATCAATTAGAAAAGCTTTAGAAGCAAATGATTATAAAAATACTATTCTTTTATCTTATGCTGCTAAATATAGTTCAAAGTTTTATGGGCCTTTTAGGAATGCAGTTGGCTCAAGTTCAAATCTTGGAAAATCAAGCAAAGCAGAATATCAGATGGATGTTGCAAATTCAGATGAAGCACTTCATGAAGTTGCATTAGATCTAAGCGAAGGTGCTGACATTGTTATGGTAAAGCCTGGAATGCCGTATCTTGATATTATTACAAAAGTTAAAGACACTTTTAATGTACCAACATTTGCCTATCAAGTCAGTGGAGAGTACAGTATGCTTAAATCAGCAATAAACAATCAGTGGCTTGAATCAGATGTGATAATTGAATCACTTTTGTGTTTTAAGCGAGCTGGCGCTGATGCAGTCCTAACATATGCGGCAAAAGAAATAATTAAGGAGTTAAATTAATGAGTAATGTAGTTGAAGTAAATGTTGATAACTTTGAGTCTGAGGTTTTATCTTCTGAAATGCCAGTATTGGTAGATTTCTGGGCAGAATGGTGTGGACCATGTAAACAATTAGGACCAACTGTTGAAGAGGTTGCTAACGATTACTCTGATAACTTAAAAGTTTGTAAGATGGATGTTGATTCAAGTCGAGATATTGCAGCAAAATATGGCATTAGGTCAATTCCAACATTAATTATATTTAAGGAGGGGGAGCCTTCAAGAACTGAAATAGGAGCATTGTCTAAACAACAACTTGTAGAGTTTGTAGATTCAGAGATTTAAAAACGATACATAAGTTTTGCATCTTTTATAAAAAAGATTTATCATTTTCACATCTGGCCAGGGGGCTTTCCTAGTTTTCAATTCCACTAATATTAGGTGAACAACGCATGAATTTAACAGATATTAAAATTAAACCTATCAGCGAGCTAGTTGATATAGCTACTGATTTGGGTTTAGAGGATGTCGGTAGATTAAAAAAACAAGACATTATTTTTAAAATATTCAAACACCAATCTGGTGAGGGTATCGATATTTATGGCGGCGGCGTCTTAGAAATTCTTAATGATGGTTTTGGATTTTTAAGGTCTCCCGAAGGCTCATATTGTGCTGGACCTGACGATATCTATGTATCTCCAAGTCAAATTAGAAAGTTTAGTCTTAGAAAAGGCGATTCAGTGCATGGAAAAATTAGACCCCCAAAAGATCAAGAAAGGTATTTCGCACTAGTACATTTAGATACTATTAATGGAGAAGCTCCAAATAAAACTAAAAGCAAGATATTATTTGAAAATTTAACGCCACTCTTTCCAAATCAAAGATTAGGATTAGAACAAGGAAGCGGTTCTAATGAAGATCTTTCCTCTAGAATTATTGATTTAATTGCTCCAATTGGAAAAGGTCAAAGAGGTTTAATTGTTTCGCCACCAAAAGCAGGTAAAACATTAATGCTTCAAAGCATTGCTCACTCAATTAAAAATAATAATCCTGAGGTAGAGTTAATAGTTCTTTTAATTGATGAAAGACCTGAAGAGGTTACTGAGATGTCTAGAACTGTAAAAGGCGAAGTTGTTGCAAGTACATTTGATGAGCCGCCATCAAGGCACGTTCAAGTAGCAAATATGGTAATTGAAAAAGCTAAAAGGTTAGTTGAACATAAAAAAGATGTTGTTATCCTGCTGGATTCAATCACCAGACTGGGTAGAGCATATAACTCTGTTCAGCCTGCTTCAGGCAAAATCTTAAGTGGTGGAGTTGACTCAAATGCTCTAGAGAGACCTAAAAGATTTTTTGGAGCTGCTAGAAACTTAGAAGAGGGCGGGAGTTTGACTATTTTAGCAACTGCTCTCGTTGATACCGGGTCAAAAATGGATGAAGTAATTTACGAAGAATTTAAAGGCACAGGTAATATGGAAATTCATCTTGAAAGAAAAATAGCAGAAAAAAGAATTTATCCAGCTATTAATATTAGAAGGTCTGGAACCAGAAGAGAAGATCTTCTTACAACTGATGAAGAGCTCCAAAGAATGTGGGTTTTAAGAAAGATTCTAGATGAGATGGAGGACGCTCAAGGAATTCAGTTCTTAATTGATAGATTAAAATCATTTAAGACGAATGATGAATTCTTCTCATCTATGAAAAACGGTAATGGAAAGTCTAAATAAAGCTTTTTGCTAAATCTAGCATAGATTTATCAGTTGGTTCTTTTGCTGCAAATACTTGTAAATCCTTATTTTTAACCAACATCTCAATTTTATTTTTTATCCTTTTAGAAGCAGTTACTAAAATTTTCTTATCTAAAAATAAGGGATCGACTGATTTATAAATAAAATCAAAAGTTAGAAAGTTGTATATAAGAATAACTTTGTGATTTTTTGTTATTTTTTTTATATTTTGAGCATTAAATTTTAATTTATAACAGATTATTTCATCAAGGTTATTGAGATTTTTTTGTAAAAACTTATTGGAATTATCTCCGCAAAATAACAAATTTCTTCCAGGGTATTTTTCTTGTATTAGCTCTAATAATGCTCTTGAAGATGATTCATTCGGACTTATCGAATCTATACCTTTTTTCAAAAGGATTTGTTTTGTGGCAGGACCTATTGAAAATATCTTTAAAATATCTAGATCAATACTTATATTTTTTTGAAGTATTCTTAAACCAATTTCAGCAGAAGCTTGGCTAGTAAAAATTATATTCTTATAAGCACTTATCTTATTTAGATATCCTGCAGAACTTTGGAAATCTTGTTCTAAATCTAGCGATACTATTTCAGAAAGGTGCGCATTTAAAATTTCTAAATTAAGATTATTAGACAATTCAATAAGCTTATCTGATAACAATCTTGGCCGAGTATTAACTATCATGATTTCAATATTATTTTGTTAGCATTATTTTTTATAAAATCTTTAGCTAAGTAAGTAATATCGGTATTTAAATTTGTGATATCAGACTCAATCTCTTTATAAATTTTTTCAGATCCATTTTGAGAAAGCACTTTAGCTTTTACAGATACCTTATTATTTTTATGTACACAATAAACTGCAATTGGAGACAAGCAATTTCCATTAAGTTCAGCTACAAATTTCCTTTCTGCTATTGCAAGTCTAAATTCATCCTCATTATTTATTTGATTAAGAATATTAACTATTTGAGTGTTTGAAGAAAGGCATTCAGCAGCAATAAAACCTTGCGATGCCGCAGGCAACATTTCATCAAGAGAACATTCATACGAATGGTCTAATTTAATATTTAGCCTGTTTAAGGCAGCTTTGGCAACTATCAAACCATCAAAATCACCCCTATTTAATTTTTCAATCCTGGTTGCAATATTACCTCTTACAGGAGTCGTTTTTATGTCAGGCCTAAGATTAAGTATTTGAGATTTTCTTCTTGGACTTGAAGTCCCAATAACAGATTCGCTAGTCATGTTTGTTAATGTTGCACCATCTTTTGACAATAAGATGTCCGAAGGAGATTCTCTTTCAAACACAGCAGCTATTTTGAATTTCTTATCTAATGTTGCAGGTACATCTTTTAAACTATGCACAGCTATATCAGCTTCATCTGCGAGTAAAGCAGATTCAAGCTTATTAACAAATAAACCTTTGCCACCAATCTCATGTAAAGGCTTTTCAGTTTGATCACCATCAGATAAAAGCGGGACTAGTTCAGTATCTATATTATTTAATTTACTTAATTTATTTGCCACATACTTAGCTTGCAATATTGCTAGTTCAGATTTTCTTGTCGCTATTCTAATTTTCATTTATACATAAAAGCAAAGCTTTAACATCACCTATAGATTTCTCTTTAAGGATTTTAAAAGGTTTTGGAATTTTAATATCAGTGAATTTACTATACTCAAGATAGATTTTACATGAAGATTTTATTTTTTCTTGCTGAATTAAAAGATTTAATATTTTTAATTCATAATCTTTGTCGAAAGGAGGATCTAAAAAGATAAAGTCGTATTCTGACAAGCTATTATTTTTTATCCAAATATATGCATCTTTAAAATAAACTTTCGAAAGTTTTTTTAATTCAAGTGATTCAAGGCTTTTTAATAATTGTAAATAATTTCTCTTATGAAGTTCTACAAATGTAGCTTTACTTGATCCTCTTGAAAGCGCTTCAATACCTATAGAGCCTGTTCCAGCAAAAAGATCTAAGCAAATAGAATTTTGTATTTCAAACTGGATCCAATTAAAAAGAACTTCCTTTAATTTATTCGATGTAGGCCTTAATGAACTCTTATGATCAAATAGAATTCTTTTGCCTTTTAAAATTCCTCCAGAAATTCTTATACTATTTTTCATAAAAAATACTTTTATATTAGTATAATTCATAACATGAAAATTAATCTTTCAAAAAATTTTATATTATCTAATTTTGTATTTTTATTTTTACCAGTATTGATCCATGTTCCTTTAATTTCTGCAGATGATTGTAAGACTGGCGAACCTAAGGTATTTTTTATTACACCTAAAGATGGAGATAAACTTATATCACCAATTAAAGTTATTTTTGGTATTGAGAATTTTAATATTTCACCAGCAGGAATAGATAAATGTGATTCAGGTCATCACCATTTAATTATTGATGCAAAATTGCCTGATCCAAATTTACCAATACCAAGCTCTAATAACTATATCCATTTTGGAGCAGGTCAAACAGAAACTGAATTAGTGTTAGAGCCTGGCAAGCATTCACTTAGATTGCTTATGGGAAATTTTGCACATTTACCGCAATTTTCTTCAGAAGAAATAAAAATTGAAGTTATAGAAACTAAATAGCTAAAATAGAATTAACAGATCTTTCTATATATTTATCAAGATCTTTTGACAAATTCATCATAAGCATGAGAGGGCCGCCATCTATACCCTCTGGACCTATAGCCTGAGTTTTTTTAAGAATCCCTACTAAGCCATGAACAAAAGCCCATACTGCTAGTGCTTTTTCAGCTACGACCTCTTCTGAAACATTTTTATGACCATTATCTTCGTAATGGAAAACCAAATCTTTTTTTAAAGATTCGAAAGTACCTCGAGATGCTTGTAAAAGATTTGGATAATTTGAAAAAGAAAATGCTGTACCAAACATTAGGTCATAGGTATTTGGATTTTTTAATGCAAAATCACAGTACGCAAGACCTTTTTCAAGAAATTTGGCAGAATCACTTACGCTATTACTTAATTTTATAAATCCTAAAGCAGCAACTTCAGCCAAGAGTTCTTCTTTTGTATCAAAATGTCTATATGGGGCAGTTTGTGAGACATCCAATGATTTTGCTAAGTTTCTTAGACTTATATTCTCCCAACCTAGATCTTCACATGCAGAACATGCTTCTTTAATAAGGTTCTCTCTTAAGTTGCCATGATGATATTTCATTTTAAAAGTTCATTATTAATATGTTGACACTGTAAACATAAAAATTATAATATGTGTTCACTGTAAACATTATCATCCAAAAGTCAAAATTTGTTAAATATAAGATATGAATAAAAAATTAAAATATTTATTTTTTTTAGTACTAAGCGTGCAGATAAATACTGAACCTTTATCGCTAGAAATTTTAGAGGTTTCTATAATTGATAGTTACAAAGTAAAAAAGCAATTACCAGGAAAATTATTCCCAGTTCAACAATCTAAAGTTTCATTCCAAATTGGTGGAAAAATACAAAATATTTATGTAGATATTGGTGATAAAGTTTTAAAGGATGATATTTTAGCCGAATTAGACAATAGAGAAATAACTGCTAATTTAAATCAAGCAAAAGCTAAATACCAATTAGCTAGTCAGCTTTTAGATCGTTTTAAAGATTTAAAAGCTCAGGGGCATATATCAATTCAAGAACTTGATAAAGCTGAATCAGATTTTTTAGTAGCTCAGTCCCAATACGATTTTTATAAAGTCAAATTAGAACAAACTAAGATACTCGCACCTTTTAATGGCCTCATTCAAAGCCGTTATTTAGATGAGGGCTCAGTTATTAATCCAGGTTTACCAATCTTAGAAATAATAGATTCTGAGAAAGTTGAGGCACATGTGGCATTACCGCTATATCTTATAGATAAAATCTCTATGCAAGAATCTTTTACTTTTAATTTGAATGGCGAATCAATTAATGGTGTATTAAAAAGATTATCTCCCATGTCCCTTGGAGGTTCCAATAATAGACTAGCTATTTTTGAATTTAATACTTTTTTTGTTCCAGGAGCTGTAATCAATCTTGAATTAGAAATTAATGAAATCGAACGTGGAACATGGATACCCATTAAAGCTCTTTCTCAATCAGACGGCGGTTTATGGTCTGTATATATAGTTAATAAGAACAACTCTATTTCTAAAGAGTTGGTTGAAGTAATTTATTACGAAGGAAAAAATGTTTATGTCTCGGGGACTCTATCAGATGGTGATTTGGTAATTAAAGGCGGTGCAACAAAGGTTATAGAAGGACAATTAATTAATTAGTAATGAGTTTAATTAATATTTTTATTGATAGGCCCAGGATTTTAATACTAACTTTGGTATTCATTTTATTAGCAGGAGCTTCATCATATATATCAATACCTCGACAAGAAAATCCTGAACTGGCTCAAAGATGGGCCTCTATAATTGTTATAGATCCTGGCGCTTCTGCCTCAAGAATTGAAACTCAAGTTATTACTAAGCTTGAATCAGCTCTTCAAGAGATAATAGAAATTGAGAGACTTGATGCAAATATACAAGCAGGCTCAGCTCAAATGCTTATTGAGCTTGAAGATTATGTAACTTTTGATCTTATAGAACAGACTTGGTCTGAAATTTTAGACAAGATTGCACTAGTTGAGCCAATATTACCGAAAACAACTTCGGTAGAATTAATCCGCTCAAGCGGGCCCCCAATTTCTGTTCTGTATGCTTTGACCTGGAAAGGCCAAGGTGAAGCTCCAATTATTTTAATGTCTAGATTGGGCGATGAATTAAGAAGAAAACTAGCATTTGTAGATAATACTGAAAGAACTGGTTTATTTGGTATTGCTAATGAAGAGGTGTTAGTTGAAATAGACACCAATAAATTAGCGCTATTAAATTTATCTTTGGCACAAGTAAGTCAAGCACTTGCAAAGTATGATAGTAAAAAACCTCTTGGAAAATCTTCAGATGCCAATAATGAAATCTTATTAAAAATAAAAGAAAATCTAGTCAATGTATCTCAAATTAAAGATCTACCAATCCAGGTTATTGATGGATATGGAGTAGTTAGGCTTCAAGATATAGCATCCGTAAAGAAAAAACCTTTTACACCCATTGAAGACATAGCATTAAGTAATGGTAAGAGGACTGTATTAGTAGAAGCCAAAGCAGCATTTGGACAAAGAATTGACTTATACGTAGGGCAAGCTGATAAAGTTGCTGATGAGTTTCGAGAAGTCCTTCCGGATGAAATAGCTTTAGAAAATATTTATAGCGAATCTTTCTACACCAAAAAAATGTTCGATACACTAACAAGAAGCATTATTTATGCAATTATTTTAGTTCTACTTTTAAGTTTCTTTTTACTTGGCTTAAGGGCTGCATTAATTGTTAGTGCAATACTTCCATTTACTATCTCATTAGTTTTGCTTGGTTGTAGGATTCTTGAAATGCCTTTGCATCAGACCTCAATTACCGGAATTATTATTGCGCTTGGTTTATTAATTGATAATGGAATTATAGTTGTAGAAGATTATAAACACAGAAGATCTGTAGGATTACAACCAAGAGAAGCAATTAATAAAACTATAAGTCAATTAGTAATACCATTACTAGCAGCTACATTTACAACAGTTTTTGCATTTTTGCCAATTGCAACGGGAGATGGCGCAAGCACTGAATTTGTTGGAGGAATGGCGGTAACAGTTATTTTAGCTATAACATCTTCACTTTTTTTAGCTTTAACTATTGTTCCAGTAATGATGGCTTATCTTGAGAGGGTCAAATTTTTTAATAAGATTTCATTCAATAAGAATGGCTATTCAAATAAAAAATTATTAGAAAAATATAGAGCATTACTTTTATGGGCATACTCAAAACCAAGACGCGCAATGGGGATAGCCTTGTTTTTACCTTTTTTAGGGTTTTTTCTATTTAGCTCAATCCCGCAAGACTTCTTTCCTGCTCAAGACAGAAACATGTTTAGGGTATCTGTAGAATTACCAATAAATTCAACCGCTGAAGAGACTGAAAGAAGTGTTCATGAAATTAGAAAACAAATTCTTAAGACAGGGGTTGTCGAAAGTGATGTTTGGTTTATTGGCAGAAGATTGCCTCGCATCCTTTACAATGTTGTTGCAGGTGATTCTGCTGTAGGATCAAATCACATAGCAGAAGGGGTGTATTTTGCTTCAAGCTATAAAGACATGATGAATATTCTTCCTAATCTAGCTAAGAATCTTTCCCAATCAAATCCTGATATAGAAGTAAGAGCAGATAAGTTTTATTCAGGCCCTCCTGTATTTGCTGCAATTGATTATTATATTACTGGTGACGATCCTGAACTCCTTCAAGCTCTTGGAGAGAAATTAGAATTAATTATTAGTAAAGCTCCAAATATTAGTTCAACTAATGCAACTTTATCATCATATGAAACCAATATAGAGATTGATTTTAATAACTCTAATATGGCCTTATCTTCTAAACAAATGGAAGCTATTTTACTTGAGTTAGCGGTTGCAAATAATGGAATAGTCGTTGGTTCAATGCTAGATGGTAATAAAGATTTACCAATTAGAATGAAAAGTTCAAATGGCATTAATTCATCTATTGAAAATATTGGCATGCTCACTCTTGCAGGACCTGCAAGTGTTGATTATGTTGAAAATTTTGGAAAAACTTCTTTAACTAGAACTTCTGAATTTATAGAAAGAACAAATGGTGAGAAAAAAAATAGTGTTCAAGGACAAATATGGACTGGGAATTTAGCCTCAGGAGTGGAAGCTGCTATCAAGGATGAAATTGAAACATTTAAGCTATCATTACCAGCAGGCTACTCATTGGAATCAGATGGTGAAGCAGACACTGCTGCAGAATCTCAAGGACAAATTATTTCATCAGCTGCGATATTTTTTGTGCTTATAGTAATTGGTTTAGTGGCTGCTCTTAATTCATTTAAGCAAGCTGGCATCATATTATCTGTGGCAATTCTGTGTATAGGTCTTTCATTTGTAGGTCTTGTAATTGGGCAACAGAACTATGGCTTTATTGCCACTGTAGGTGCAATAGGTTTGGCAGGATTGGCTATAAATGATTCCATTGTTGTTTTATCTCATATAAAAGAAGAAGCTGAAAATAATGGACTAAACAAAGCTGAATTAGTAGAAGTTGTTATTAGATCAACAAGACATGTACTAACTACATCAGCTACTACTATTGGGGGCTTCCTTCCTTTATTATTCGCAAGTATGTTTTTTAGACCTTTAGCATGGGGAATGGTAGTTGGAGTAATTGGCTCATCAATTATTGCGGTCTTTTATATCCCAGCAATGTTTATCTATTTAAAGAAGATACAATCATAAAAAAGACGGCATCAAAATTGCAATTAGGAAAATATGGATCAAGAAATTAAAGAAGCAAATAGAAAAGTTAAACATTTATTAGATAATACAATTTTTAATAATAATATTTCTGTCTCTATGAAGCACTTTCAAGAAACCTCTTATAGATTTCATTTTCTTCTTGCTTTTATGTACCTCATTCTAAAAGGTAAAAAGTTAAGCCAAGAAGATGTTATTCAAGCTGTGCCAATTAAGATAGCATCAAGAGCAACCAGAGTAACTGAATTAAAAAAAGCTGTAAAAGCAGGCTTTATTATCGAGAAGGTATCTGAAAAGGATAAGCGATCAAGGATTTATGAACCATCAAAAGAGATGTTCGATGATTTTATAGAACTTGCTGAAATAGTTTTTCCAAAAAATTTCTAATATTTCTTAAGAGCCAGTTCCTGGATTCATATCTATTAAAGATTTCCAAGACCATCTAGAATCTTTCTCAACATCACTATTAAATCTTGATTCATTTATGGCAATTATTTTTTCAGTATCTTCATATAACTTGGAGTAACCTAAAGCTTTATAAGAGGCAGATAATATTTTAAGAGCTCTTAAAGTTTCACTTGAATTAGGTATATTTTCTATCACATAGTTAGCTCGTCTTATTGCAGCAACATAAGCTTTTCTTTTTACATAATAATCTGCAGCAGCAAGTTCGCCACTGGCAATTAAATTTCTTAGATAAATAATTCTTTGATTGGCATATGGAGCATATTGACTCTCAGGAAATCTTGTCAAAAATTCTGTTAACTCAGAAAAAGAATCTTTAGCTCCTGATATATCTCGTTTTGATAAATCAGTTCCAACCACTCTAACTATAAGACCTTTATCGGCGGTGAAGCTAGAAAGTCCTTTCATAAAATATGCATAATCAATATTAGGATGTCTTGGGTGGAGTCTGATAAATCTTTCAGCACTAGAGTGAGCTGCCTCATTTTCAGAATTCATAAAATAAGCATAAATAAGTTCAACTTGAGCTTGTTCTGAATACTTGCCAAAAGGATATTGGGTTTCAATTGCTGTTAATGAATCTATAGCGCCAAAATAATTACCAGCTTTCATTCTTCTTTGAGCTTGGTCATAATATATTTTTTCAGGCCTTTCTATATCTTGTTGATCGGTGCTACAGCCAGAAATTATTAATGATGATGCAATAACACATATACTTAGATATATAACAGAAACAAATTTTTTATTCATAATAGGTATTTTACATTTATTATTGCCAATTAAGTTTAAATTTTTTATTTAGATAAATTTTTATTATTAAAGTTCAATGACAAAAATATTTAAAGTAACTGAAGATGATAATAATATGCGATTAGATATTGTTGCAGCAAGAAACTTACCTGAATTCTCTAGAACGCAATTAAAGAAATGGATCCTAGAAGGCAGAGTATTAGTAAATAATGAAATTCATTCACCTAAAGATTTTGTTCACTCAGGAGATGAAATAGAAATTAATCCTAATAAAGAAGTAAAGGTTTCGTGGGAACCAGAGGATATAGATTTTGAGATATGTTATGAAGAAGAAGATTTTTTAATTATTAACAAGCCTTTTGGATTAGTAATGCATCCCGGCTCTGGATGCTTCAATGGCACATTAGCTAATGGATTAATTGCAAAATATCCTCAACTCATTAATTTACCCAGGAGTGGTATTGTTCATCGTTTAGATAAAGATACTTCAGGTCTATTGATCATTGCTAAAACAGAATATTTTAGAAATTATTTCATTAAAGAAATGCAAGAACGTAATGTTACTAAAAAATATATAGCAATATCTGTTGGAGAAACAATTGGTAGCTTTGAGATAAATGAGCCTATAGGACGAGACTACAAAAATAGAACTAAAATGAGTGTTAGGCATGATGGAAAAGAATCTTTGTCATATATTAAGCTAATCGAAAAATATTCTGGCTATTCTTTATTAGATGTATCAATTGCAACAGGAAGAACCCATCAAATTAGAGTCCACCTAGCTCATAAGAATCTGCCCATTATCGGAGATAAAACTTACAATCCTAGAAACAAGATCGCTAAAAATTCTTCTTCAGAGCTCGTTAATTTTATTAGAAATTTCCCTAGACAAGCTCTTCATGCGACATATATAGCCTTTTTACATCCTATATCTAAAAAACCCTTTGAATGGTCAATTGAAATGCCAAAAGATATGTTGAATTTAAAAAACATGCTTATTAATGGATAAAATCTCGAATAAAGAACACTAAAAAACTTGTTTTTTTTACAATAAAATAATATAAACCTCATTCTTATAATGTTTTTAGGGTCAAAGTGAAACTTTCTGGTGGTGATATGTTAATGCGAGCTCTTCGTGAAGAAGGGGTCAAATTTATATTTGGTTACCCTGGCGGTGCAGCCTTGCATATCTACGATGCTATATTTAGACAAAAGAAAATAGAGCATATTTTAGTTAGACACGAACAAGGAGCTACCCATGCAGCAGATGGTTATGCAAGAGCTACAGGTAAACCAGGAGTTGTTTTCGTAACCTCTGGACCTGGAGCAACAAACGCTATAACTGGTCTTGCTACAGCTTTTATGGATTCTATACCTCTGGTTGTTATATCAGGACAAGTTGCAAGCCATCTCATAGGTACAGATTCTTTTCAAGAAACAGATATGATTGGAATATCAAGACCAATTGTCAAACATAGCTATATTGTTCAAAACACAGAAGATATTCCTGCAATTGTTAATGAAGCCTTTCATATTGCAACAACTGGAAGACCGGGACCTGTTGTTATAGATATCCCAAAAGACATAACAGCGCCTGAAAATAAGTTCGATTATAAAAAACCATCTTCAGTTAATTTAAGATCATATAAACCAAAAGTTCATCCACATCCTGGTCAAATAAAAAAAGCTGCTAAAGCTATACTATCGTCTGAAAGACCAGTTATTTATGCAGGTGGAGGGGCCATCATGAGCAATGCTTCTCCTCAACTTAAACAACTTAATAAAATACTTAATGTTCCAGTAACTAATACTTTGATGGGATTAGGAGTATATCCAGCAACTGATAAACATTTCATGGGTATGCTAGGGATGCATGGAACATATCAGGCAAATATGGCAATGCATAATGCTGATCTAATTTTAGCAGTAGGCGCACGTTTTGATGATCGTATCACCAACACTCCTTCTAAATTTGCTCCAGGTGCAAGGATTATTCATATAGACGTTGATCCTGCATCTATTTCTAAAATAATAAATGCTGATATTCCAATCGTAGGTGAAGTTAAAGAATCATTAGAAGCACTCATAAAAGAAATAAAACGATCAAAAATAAAAATTGATTCAGAAGCTATTAGCAAATGGAGCGAGCAAGTAAGAGAATGGACAAATATGCATGGCCTGGATCATGAAATGTATTTAAAGAAATCTAGATCTAAACTTATTTTGCCGCAAGAAGTAGTTCAACAGGTTTATAGAGTTACAAAAGGAGATGCATATGTAACATCTGATGTTGGACAACATCAAATGTTTGCAGCTCAATATTATCACTTTGATAAACCGAGAAGATGGATTAATTCAGGAGGTCTGGGAACTATGGGTTTTGGGCTGCCATCAGCAATGGGCGTTAAATTAGCATTTCCTAATAAAGAGGTAGTTTGTATTACCGGAGAAGGCAGCATACAAATGTGTATTCAAGAATTATCAACATGCTTACAGTATGGCTTACCAATTAAAATTATTAATATAAATAATCAAGCTCTTGGCATGGTAAGACAATGGCAAGATATGCAATATGGCGGAAGATATGCTGCAAGCACATATGAGGAGTCCCTTCCTGATTTTGTTAAATTAACTGAAGCATATGGCCATAAAGGTTTCAAGGTTACGCAACGAAGTAAATTAGGACCAATTTTAGAAAAAGCATTTAGCATGAAAGATAAACTTGTATTTGTTGATGTTTATGTAGATCAATCAGAGCACGTTTATCCAATGCTTGTTGCCCCTAACGGAAGCATGGAAGACATGTGGTTAGCAAAGGGAAAAAAAGCATGAAAAGAGTATTAAGTATGCTAGTCGAAAATAAACCTGGCGCACTTGCAAGAGTTGTAGGGCTTTTTCATCAAAGGGGATATAACATTGAATCTCTTAATGTTGCTCCAGTAGATGATGGTTCTTATTCAAGACTTACAGTTGCAACTAGAGGTACAGAGTCAGCAGTCGAACAGATTATGAAACAAATAAATAAACTCATAGATATTATTAAAGTAGCAGACTTAACAGAAGGCGATCATCATGAGCTAGAGCTAGCATTAATAAAGTTAAATAAACTAAAAAATATAAGTAATTTAAAAAATATAATAAAAGAATTTAATGGGAAAATTATTAAAACT
>QOPI01000004.1:0-57596 GCA_003331645.1 SAR86 cluster bacterium
AATATTGCGCCAATAAGACATAAGACCATCGATTCTATTAAAACTAATATCAGCATTGTAATGTCTGAAAAACCAATTGTTTTAAATACAGCTAACTCAGATGTTCTTTCTCTTATAGATTGACTCATAGTATTTCCCGTCACCAGGAGAATGGTAAAGAAAACAGCTGCAAGAATAGAGTTCATTATTAAACCAATATCACCAATTTGGCTTGCAAACATTTGTTGATAAGCTTTTTCAGTATATGTTTTTGTTTCATCCATTGAATTAGCAAACATTGCATCAATCTCTTGTGCAACTCTTGGACCCGCATCTTTACTATCTAGCTTGACAATAAAGTTACCGACAGTGCCCTTGGTATAGCTCTCTCTTGCTTCATCAAAATATTGATAATTCATAAATACCTGCTCTTCATTTCCAGGATTGTCTATGTCAGTGAAAATTCCAACTAAATCAAATTCCCATAGGTTAGATCCATTGCTCATATAGTAAATATCACCAATAACAGGAATACGATCTCCAATTTTCCAATTAAATCTTTCAGCTAATTTTTTTCCTGCAATCATTCCAGTTCTTGTAGTGATGAAAGCTTCTTTTTGTTCACTACTAATATTGAATTCCTGATATATATCTAAAAAATCTTTAGGCGGGACGGGCCATTTTGGAAAAAAATTAGCTCTATCAATATAAGTCCCACCAAACCAGTCTTGGTGAGCAACTATATCAACATTTTCAATGCTTTTTATTCTTTGCAAATAAGATATTGGCATTGAATCGATTATTGAATACTTAGAGGCAACTACTAATCTATCATCACCAGATAGCTCAATATCTTCGGTAAAGACTACGGCAACAGATCGCAGCAAGCCAAATAATAAAAAAGCAATTACAAGAGATGAGATTGTTAAACCTGTTCGCCATCTTTTTCTATTTAAGGCAGCAAGAATAATAATCCAATATTTCATATCTATCCTTTTGCTAAAGCATCTACAACTTTTAATTTGTATGCTTGATATGCTGGAAGTATGCCAGCTAATGATGCCATGAGGACACCAATTAGAATTCCTCTTAAAACTTGAAAGATATCAAAAACTATTAATCCACCAGTCAGACCTCCGCTAGCCTGATCTATAAGAGGCACTGTCATTACTGTAAATCCAAGGCCAAATGCAGCACCGATTAAAATAATAAAATTACTTTCAAGAAGAATTGAAATGAATATCTGTATATCTTTATAGCCTAGACTTTTAAGTATTGCTATATCACTTGTCCTTTCTCTTACAGATTGACTCATAGTATTTGCAGTTACCAAAAGCAATGTAAAAAATACGGCTGAAATAATTGAAGTGATGATAAGTTTTATATTTCCAATATCAGATAACATTTTTTGAGATAAAGTTATCTCATTACCAGTAAAGGTTGCATAAGCTGAGTTTTTAAAATTATTATCAATAATATTACTTATTTGGTCAGCTTTTGTAGGGTCATCTAAATTAAAAATAATCATAGAGACAGTTCCTTTATTGTTGGCTCTTGCTTCCTCAACATATTCATGCCTTACCATAATGCCAAGCTCATCGGCAGCAGGGCTTGTTGTATATATTCCTTCTACATAAAACTCCCATACATTAGTCCCATCGTTTTTTGCAGAAAAAGTAGGTATCGATATAAGATCTCCTGTTTTCCAGCCTTTTATATCAGCAGCCGCTTTGCCAACTAGAGCACCTGTCCTATTTGAAAAGAAAGCTTCTTTTTCATCTGCAGATGCTTTGAATCTATCCATTACTTCAAAATAATCATCACTGATAGCAAAGATGGGAATATTTTCCATCATTGAATTTATATCCATTGAAAGCATATCAATCCAGGCTATATCAGTAACACTATCAATAGACTCTAAATAATTAATATGTGATTGTGGTATTCTGCCAAACATCATGTCATGTTTTGGCATCATAATCATACGTTCTGCATTAATTTCACCAACAGCACCATTAAATAATGGATCAGCAGAATGAAGTAGCCCATATAGAAAAAAGGCAACTATGACTGAAAAAGTTGTTAGAAGGCTTCTAACTTTTTTTCTAAAAACTCCTGCTTTAACTAGGATCCAATACACAATTAAGCTATTAGTTTACCTTTATCAAGATGGAGAGATCTTTTTGCAGATTCTGCTGCAGCAGGATCATGCGTAACCATAAGTATAGTTTTTCCATGATCTTCATTTAGACTCTTTAAAAGGTTAAGGATTTCTGTTGCGGTATCTCGATCTAAATCTCCTGTCGGCTCATCACATACCAATATATCAGGATCAGAAACCAAGGCTCGGGCAATTGCTACCCTTTGCTGTTGGCCACCTGAGAGCTCATTTGGTTTATGGCTAGCTCTATCAGATAAACCCACAATACTTAGAGCTGTTTCAACATGTTTTTTTCTTTGCGAGCTTGATAATTTTGTTAGAAGCAAAGGCAGCTCTATGTTTTTTTGTGCAGAAAGCACAGGAAGCAAATTATAGAATTGAAAAATAAAACCTACATTACTTGCACGCCAGTTGCTCAGTTGTCTTGAATTCATTTTATCAATCCTTTCTCCATTTATTGATACAGAACCATTAGAAGGTGTATCAAGTCCACCTATGAGATTCAATAGAGTAGATTTGCCTGAACCTGAAGGGCCCATTAAAGCTAAATAGTCTTGTTTAGGTATTTCTAGATTTAAATTATCCAGTACAACAAGAGTTTCGCCACCTCTTTTATATTCCTTCGAAAGATTTTTAACGTCTACCAATATTTCTGACATATGACTCCTTACTTAATTACTACCTCTTGGCCATCTTGCAATCCATTATTTGAATTAACAACAACACTATCTCCATTTTTTATGCCATTTATTATTCTTGCATAATTAGCAGAGGTACTTTCAACCTGAACTTTAGTTTTGACTATAATTCCATTTTTAATTAAAAAGACAAAAGAAGAAGCACCTTCTTTTATTACTGATGTTGACGGGACAATTACTCCTTTAAGAACAACTGATTTTGTATTAGGTTGCTCTTTTAGAAATGAAACTTTTGCACCCATGTCAGGCAAAACCCTTTGATCTTTTTCTAATAATCCTATTCTAACTTTTACTGTTGCTTTATTCCTATCTGCAGTAGGAATAATAGCTATTACTTCAGAATTAATATCCCATTCAGGATAAGCATTTAGATTTGTTATAGCTGGCTGACCAGGTTGAACCCTATTTATATAAGATTCATTAACATCAACCTCAACCTCTAAAGAATCCATATCAACAATAGTTCCTATTCCTGTCCTTGTAAAACCACCACCTGCTGAAACAGGAGAAATCATTTCACCTGGTTGAGCAGCTTTATTGATAACAACTCCTGAAAATGGAGCGCGTATCTTCATATCTGAAACTATTTGTTTACTTATGTCTAATCTTGCTTTCAATCCATCTAATTGAGATTCAGCAGCATCAAGAGAGGCTTGGCTTGCAAGATTATCTTTTCTAAGTTCGAGGGTTCTATTAAAAACTCTTCTAGCTTCCTGTAGTTGAGTTTCTGCGAACTTAAGCTCTGCTTGCACTGTGCTGTCATCTAATTGAGCAAGGATTTGATCTTTTTCTACAAACATCCCTTCTTCTATATAAACCTCTAAAACTTTACCAGTTATTTTTGAAGAAACAGTTGCCTGCATTCTAGCTGTAACATAACCAGAAGCATCCAGAACACTTGATGTTGAATTATTTGATTGATTTGCCGATTTAGCTTTATATGCATCAACTTCAATAATCTCATCTTGGGATAAAAATCCAAGTTGGGCGAGAACAAGAAAAAGTATAATAATTGAAACAAGAACAAAACCTAACCTTTTTATAAATGAACTTTCAGGCTCATTATCCTCTGATCTATCTATTTTAAGATCATTTAAAAGGTCTTTTTTTTCATTCATGGGTTTCTCCCTTGGAGTAATTCTACACTAAGGAGCTAAAATATCACTTTTTTAGCTATAGGCTTTTATTCTTATCTAGATTCCATTCAGGAGGACCAAATACTGATTTTAATCTTTCATTAAAATTTGATGACCTGTTAAAGTCTTTAACTATTTGTAGCCAATTCATAAAGGTTATTTTTACAGGATTGAATGTTTTAACATTATTAGTTATCCCAAATATAACTTTAGAATCTTCTTTAGCAAAAGTTCCAAACAACCTATCCCATATGATAAACATATTGCCATAATTTTTATCAATATATTCAGGATTGGAACCATGATGGACTCTATGCGATGAAGGAGTAACAAAAATATACTCAAGTGGACCTAATGTTTTAATTACTTGAGTATGCCCAGTTACTCCCCACATGGTAGCAGCAACACCAGCCAGAGCAGTTATAAAAGGATCAAATCCTATAATTGGAAGAATAAAGAAAAATGGCACTTTAGTTATTGGGCCAAACCAAGCCTGGCGAAGGGCTACAGTAAAATTCATCTCTTCGCTTGAATGATGATTCATATGAACAGCCCACATAAATCTAACCCTATGTGAGAATCTGTGGTACCAATAATATACAAAATCTATACTTATAAATGTAAGTACCCAGACAGCTATACTTGGCATTAGATCATTGATAGTTATTATTCTGAAATCATATAAATAAAAGTAAAAAAATAAAATCCCACCCTTTGTAGCAATATTGACAAAAATATTTCCTGCCAAAAGACCAAATCCTGCCATGCTGTCATTTAATTTATATAAAGATAGATTATGAATTTTTGAATAAATAGTTTCAGCAATAATCATACTTAATATGATTGGGAAACCGTATGCATATAAATCAATATCAGTCATAACTCTAGTATTTTAAACTTTGAAATACAAAATATACATAGGGGATAATTTGAAAGATTGCCCATATCATAACTGCAGTTTCAACTTCAAAAATTAAATGAAATAATAAAGCTGAAAGTAAAGAGAATATGGACATACGAGTAAAGAATTTTTTAAAAAAAACAAGGTAGCTGTCTATTGGAAATTTTTTTCTTTTCTCTTCGCTCATAGTGTTATAGCCTGCAAGCAGATAACGAGCATTATTTTTATTAATTAAAAATCCTATTGCTAAATAAAGCACGGCAACAAAGATAACAGTTAAAAAAAACACAATCATTCTAGTTTATCTTAAACTTATTAAGTTTAATCTTCTTCAGATCTCCTTTATCTATTTATGAGGTGTTACTAAAAACTTAGTCCCTGTGGCTTGTTTGCCATAGCTTTGTATTGCTTCAGGCTGAAGCATTTCTTCAAAGGAAACCTCTTGAGTATAGTAACTAGCAAAAGTTGTATTAATTTCTTTAGCAACCCTTTCTCGCATAGCCATAAATCTTTCCATTCCAATCTTTCCAATCATAGGCGTTAATAGCCACCCCCCAAGTCCCCATGACATACCATAGGCTCTTTTGAGAATAGTTGGAGAGGGGTCTAGGCCGCCATAAATATATACTTGTTTATAAGTATCAGATCCATATCGACTATACTCTGCAGCAGTTTTATTAGCTGCTATTTCCATAGCTGAAAGAATTTGACCTGCTAATTGACCTTTATTTCCTCCTCCAGTGGCATCAAAACCAAGAGTAGCTCCAGTTGCTACAATAGCCTCTACCAAGTCATCCATAAAGGTATCTGAGCTCATATTGCAAACATGCTCAGCTCCGATATCTTTTAATAATTCAACATGTTCTTCTTTTCTAACAATATTAACTAATGGAACCGAATCGTCTTTACAAATTTTTACTAGCATTTGTCCCAGATTAGAGGCAGCTGCAGTATGCACAAGAGCTGTATGATTTTCTAATTTCATTGTTTCTATAAAGCCTAGTGCAGTTAGTGGATTTACAAATGATGATGCAGCATCTCTAGAAGAAGTTCCATCTTCCATGACTAAGCAATTCATTGCTGGCACACATCTATATTCTGAATACATCGCACCTCCAGCAACACCAACAGTTTTTCCAATTAAATGTTCTGCATTTGCTCCTGCAGCTTCAACAATACCAGCACCTTCATTTCCAACCTGCATTGATTGATCAAGTCTTGGAGTCATGGCTTTCATTAATCCTTTATGAATATCCATACTTGCAACTGTGTCATTTCCAGAACCTGAAACGGAAAGCGTTGATGGATCAGATGCAAAGCTAATTAATAGAGCTAGGTCAGAAGGATTAATAGGCGCAGCTTCAACCTTAATCAGCACCTCATCTTCTTTTGGTATTGGTTTTTCTACTGTTGCAATAGATATATGCAACTTTCCTTCGCTAGTTATCTCAGATCTTATTTCTCTTGAAGTTTCTTGTGTCATTTCTGTCCTCTATTATGTTTATAGAAAAATTATACTCCTTAGAGTTTACTTGAGGTCAAGATTATTTTTCTCCAAATTTATCTGTTGCTGATATTAATGCATGCGTAATTTCTTTTTCAAAAGCAGTATGCCCAGATGCTGGAGCAATAATCATTTCTGCTTCTGGCCATGCTTGAGATAATTCCCAAGCAGTTTTCATTGGACAAACAGCATCGTATCGCCCCTGTACTATAACCGAAGGTATTGAACGAATTATCTCAATATTTTCAATAAGCTGATTTTCAGTTTCAAACCATCCTTTATTTATAAAATAATGATTTTCTATTAGAGCAAAAGCTAGAGCAAACTCGGGATTTGACATTTCCTCTACTGTTGCTGGGCTATAGGACAAACTAATAGTTGAAGCCTCCCATTTTGTCCATGCAATTGCTGCTGAAAGTTTCTTTGCTGTGTCGTCACTATTAAATATTCTATGATATGCACCCATCAAATCATCGCGCTCATCTTCATCAATAATGTCTACGAAGTCTTGCCAAGCTTCAGGAAATATTCGACTTGATCCATCTTGATAAAACCATTTAAGCTCTTCCTCTCTTAAAAGAAATATACCTCTTAATACTAATTCGCTTACTGAATTAGGATAAGTTTGAGCGTAAGCTAGCGACAAAGTACTGCCCCAAGACCCTCCAAAGACTAACCATTTATTTATCTCAAGTTTTTTTCTTAAAAGTTCAATATCAGAAACAAGATCCCAGGTTGTATTATTCTCAAGACATCCATGAGGCTTGCTTCTTCCGCAACCTCTTTGATCAAATACTATTATTCGATAAATATCAGGATTAAAAAATCTTCTAACTTCTTCACTGCCTCCGCCGCCAGGGCCACCATGAAGAAATACAGCAGGTTTTCCATTTGGATTGCCGCATTGCTCAAAATAAACTTGATGCTCATCAACATTCAGAAATCCTGAATCATATGGTTTAATTTTAGGATATAAAGTAGATAGATTTTCCATAACTTATTATTAGGTTTATAAGAATGTTCTTCAACTATTTTGAGTTCTTATATTTCTTATATGTTCAAGTAATATTTCCTTTACGTAATCCAAATTTCTTTCACCTATAACCCAAGAAATTTTTTGTTCAATTTCAACTATATCCTCAAGTCTTTTATTTCTCTCATTTTTTCCATTCTCAGTAATTATTACTTTTCGGTCTTTTTTATTGTTTTTATCGATTACTAATTGTAAATACCCCTTATCCTTGAGTTTATGAATAGTTTTATGAACTGCTTGGCGAGAAATTTGTAAAACTCTAGCAAGCTCTGCAATAGATTTCTGTTTACCTCTAAGACCATCAAGTACCTTAATTTCAGCAATTGAGAATTCATGTTTATGAGTTTTATTTAATTTATGTATTTCAGACTCCATCCATTGGGATGTTTTTGTTAATAATCTTAAAAGATTAGATTCAAGGAAATTTTCATCAGAATTATTGTCAATCACATTGACATTATATCAGAAAATACCTGTTTAACAGGCCTAAAATGTATAAAAACCTATGCTTGTTAGTTATTATTTTGTTCTTTGATTAATAAATGATGGTGCCCAGAGGTGGGATCGAACCACCGACACAAGGATTTTCAGTCCTTTGCTCTACCAACTGAGCTATCTGGGCTTAAAGTGAATTGTGGATTATAGGCAAGTTTATGTATATTGTCATTAGGTTCTTGGAGCCCATAGTTTATTAATCAAAGAACAAAAAAATTAATCTAATGGTTTAAACCCAGCTGGCTTTTCATAATCTTCATTGTTAAAGAAATTTTCCATTTGATCTAAAAGCCACATTCTATTTTCAGGATTAGACATATCTAGATGTTTTTCATTTATTAAGGTTGTTTGATGTGACTTCCATTCATCCCAAGCTTTCCTAGAAACAGTATCCATTAACTCCTGACCTCTAGCTCCTGGCATTGGGGGGATCTCCAGGGCTGGGAGGTTTTCTTGATATTTTTTACAGAATACTGTCTTTGTCATAATGTTGAGATAATCTTTTTAATAGGAGCAGGCATACCAAAAGAATCAATTTGTGTTTTCTTTATCCAGCAATGCTCGGCATTTGTTTTTACTTTAAAAATATTATTATAGCTCAATAGATTTATATTCAGATTTAGATCTAGATGGGTTAGTTTATGATGCACATTAACATTATGCTGCTTTATTGATTTTGAATTATATATATTGTGACTCTTTGGATCTTCTGAAGGCAGCCACAAACCCTCCCAAAAAGTTTCCTGATTTCTTTTAAATAATAGTATGTGCTTATTTGTATAAGCAAGAGTAAAGTCTAATTCTCGAACAGGCTTAATTTTTACAACTTTAGATATTTTTTTAGGAGCTTCTACATTATAAGAAGATGCACATATTTCATTTAATGGACATTGGAGACAATTAGGATCTTTGGTTGTGCAAATTGTTGCTCCAAGATCCATGATTCCTTGTGTATATTCAAATATATCTGATTTTGGAGTTACATTACTGGAAATTTCCCATAATTTTTTATCTCTCTTTGATAAAGAGGTTTCTTTAACTTTTGCAAATCTAGATAAAACTCTTTTTACATTAGCATCAAGAATTGGATAAGATTTTTTATAGGCAATGGACATTATTGCACCAGCAGTTGATTCACCAATACCAGGTAATAATTTTAGCTCTTCAAAGTCTTTTGGAAATTTGCCATTTAGCTCTAATCTAATTTTTTCTTTTGCCTTAAATATGTTCTTCGCTCTTCTATAAAAACCAAGACCTGACCATAGTGCTATGATTTCATCTTCGGTAGCTACCATTAAGCTATCCAATGTAGGAAACTTGCCTAGAAATCTTTTGTAATATGGAATTACAGTTTTGACTTGAGTTTGTTGCAGCATAATCTCAGAAATCCATACTCTGTAAGGAGATATATTATTTCGCCAGGGTAAATCTTGCCTACCTGCATGCAAATACCAATCAACAATATAATTGCCAATGTCTATATTATTTTTTTGGAGATTAATCATTCATATAGATTTTGCTTTAATGCAACCGAGCCATCTTCAGCAAATTGATAATGTATAGGAGCTCCAGTAGGTATTTCTAACTTAACGATATTTTCTTCAGATATTTTATCTAGTTGCATAATTAATGCCCTTAATGAATTCCCATGGGCTGCTACAAGTATATTGTCCCCATTAAATATCATAGGCATAACTAATTCATTGAAGTAGGGCAGCACTCTTTCAGCAGTATTCTTAAGACTTTCTCCATCTGGTGGAGGCGTATCATAGGACCTTCTCCATATATGAACTTGCTCATTGCCCCATTTTTCTCTTGCATCGTCCTTATTGAGACCTGATAGGCTTCCATAATCTCTTTCGTTAAGTGCTTGGTCCTTTATAACAGGAATTCCTACTTGACCGATACCTTTTAAAATTATTTCACCAGTTAATTGAGCCCTTTTTAGAGCTGATGTAAACATAGACGTAAAAATTATTTCAGTAGCCTTTATAAGCTCTCCAGCTTTTTTTGCTTCTTCATATCCTAGCTCAGTTAATCCTGGGTCCTTCCAACCAGTAAAAAGATTTTTTTCATTCCATTCACTTTGCCCATGCCTCACTAAAACAAGATTACTTTTTAAGCCCATTTCTTTACTCCATTAAACACAAGTGACTTATTTTAAGAGATAATAACACTATGTTCGAATTCAATTTATTCTTAATAGACAATTGGTATCTATCATTTCCACTTTTTTTAACCATTATCTTATGGTCTCGCTATGAAATGAATAGAGGGGGAAGTAAAATTTCTTGTGCAGACTTAACTAGATTAACCAATAAAAGCTCAGCAACAGTTATTGATTTAAGGACTTCAGAAGAATTTGAAGTCGGTCATATAGCTAATTCTATTAATATGCCTCTTGATAATTTTGATAATCATTCTCATCAAATATCATCTGACTTAACTCAACCAATTATTTTAGTTTGTGCAATGGGGAGACAATCAGCAAATATCGGAGAAAAGTTGAAGAATATGAAGTATACAAACATAAATATTCTAACTGGTGGCGTTATGACTTGGCAGCAAGAAGGCCTACCTTTAATTACAAAATAACTATAGCCCTAATTCTTTAATCTTTTTGCTAAGAGTGTTTCTTCCCCAGCCCAATAAAACAGCTGCATCATTTTTACGACCATTTGTTTTTTCTAAAGCTGTTTTTATTAACATTTTATCTAATTTAGGCCCAACTATATCTAATAAATTTGAGTCCTTGCTATTAGATAAATTCTTTAGCCATATAGAAAATCCTTTTTCCCAATCAGTTGGAAGATCATCTTCAAGATTATCAAAATCTTTAATTTCATTTGGTAAGTCTTCAACTTTTATATTCTGAGTTGGAGACATAAGTGTTAACCAGTAACAAATATTTTCTAATTGCCTTACATTACCTGGCCAATTATATTTCTCCAAAACTTCTAATGCTTCTTTGCTGAGCACTCTTAATTCTTCACCTAGGGAGTCTGAATGCATCTTTAGAAATGCTGTAGCTAGTAATTTTATGTCATCAATTCTTTCTTTGAGTTTTGGAACCTCAATTCTAATGACATTTAATCTATAGAAAAGATCCTCTCTAAATTTAGCTAAGCTTACTAAACTATGAAGGTCTTGGTGTGTTGCTGCCAAGATTCTCACATCTACTTTAATGGGCTTATCACCACCTACTCTATAAAATTCTTTATTAGATAAAACTCTTAATAATCTTGTTTGACATTCTAAGGGCATATCTCCAATTTCATCTAGAAATAATGTTCCACCATTTGCTTGCTCAAACCTACCAATTCTTTTTTCAACTGCTCCTGTGAAAGCACCTTTTTCATGGCCAAATAATTCTGATTCAATTAGTTCTTTTGGTATATCTGCCATATTAAGAGCAACGAATGGCATGTCATGTCTTGGGCTATTTTTATGCAATGATTTGGCTATAAGCTCCTTACCTGTTCCAGACTCTCCTTGAATTAGAACAGTAGCATTTGTATTTGATAACTTTCCTATAGCTCTAAAAACTAACTGCATAGAATTAGCATTTCCAATAATTTCAGAAGAAGGCTTGCCTTTTAAGCCTTTAGTTTTTGGCTTACCTTCAAGAGCTCTATTTATAATATCTGTCGCTTCATTTAAATCAAAAGGTTTAGGCATATATTCAAATGCTCCACCTCCATAAGAATCAATTGCAGCTTGCATATCAGTAAATGCAGTCATAACTATTACAGGGATATCTTCGTAATTATCATTAAAATGTTTTAAAAGGTCATACCCATGTGTTCCAGGCATTTTAATATCTGTTATAACTAGGTCAGGTTGAGATGTATTTAGATTATCTATAAGACTATCAGCATCAGGAAATATAGTAGTTTCAAACCCAGCAGTATTTAAGCTTTCTTCTAAGATTGTTCGAATGGCTGCATCATCATCAGCTACCCATATCTTATGCATTTGCTACACCCTTTAATTGAACAATTGGCAGTGGTAATAAAATAGAGAAAACTGTGTTACCAGGCTTGCTTGAGAATGTTATTGAGCCACCATGAATCCTTATTATGTCTTGAGCAATTGATAGACCTAACCCAGATCCATCATCTTTTGTAGACATCATTGGAAAAAAAACTTGTTCTTGGATTTCATCAGGTATACCAGGACCCGTATCACTTATGTCAATTTGACATATAGTTGAGAAGACTTTCCCATTTATAGGCCTACTGTATCCTACTCTTGAAGAGATAGTTATAGAAGCTTCATTATTGTTAATATCTATAGCTTGTATAGCATTTTTTACTATATTTAATATTGCATGAATAAATAAATTTTCATCTCCATTGATATCTGGAATGCTAGGATCATAGTCTCTTAATAGATTTGCATTTGATATTCCTTCTGCTAATGCAAGGGAGTGCACTCTTTCAAGAGCAGAGTGAATATTAAATGGTTCCATGTTTGGTTTTTGTGGAGGCGTTAATATTTTAGATACAATTGAATTTAATCGTTCAGTCTCTTCAATAATAATTTTAAGAAATTTTTCTGAGAAATCATCTTTTGCTTTTGAGCTGAGTATTTGCGCACTCCCTTTAATACCAGCTAATGGATTCTTTACTTCGTGTGCAAGAGTGCGTGCAAGGTTTGCTGCTATTCTTTGCGAGGAAGCTGATTTTGAGGAGTCAATAATTTTATTCAAATTATCAACACTCATTACCTCTATGATAATTAGACTGTCCTTTGGCGAGTAAGAAACTGTGAGATCTACTTCACGTGAATCTTCTTTTTTAGCCTTTAATTCAAAATCTCTTTTGGTAATTGATTTTCGATCATCAATGGCCATATTAATGATTCTTCGTATCTCTTCTTCAGTATCAGGAGATAACATTGCTGAAAAAGAAGAAAGATCATTTGAATCCTTACTCCAACCATTTGCCTGAGCAGAATCATTAATCCATAACACTTTTTTAGATTCATCTAATACTATAATTTCAGTAGTTAAATGATTTAGTAATGATATATCTAACTTTTCTAAATCAACCATGGAGTAGATACGACTCCTCTTTCAAGGAGTCGATAATTTGGATTTTTATTTTGTTAATGTCCCTACGATATGAGCAATAATTTTATATGGGTCAGCATTTGAAGCAGGTCTTCTATCTTCTAAGTAGCCATTCCAGTCATGCTCAACTGTGTATACTGGAATTCTAATACTCGCACCTCTGTCACTAACTCCATATGAGAAAGTATCAATACTTTGAGTTTCATGTAAACCAGTTAACCTCATATCATTATCAGAACCATAGGCTGCAATACCTTCTTCATGCACTTCACCTAATTTGTCACACATTGATGAAAATAACTCTTCTGAACCTGCAGTTCTCATAGCCTCATTTGAGAAATTACAATGCATACCAGAACCATTCCAGTCACCAGTCTTTGGTTTTGGATGAATATTCACACCAACTCCAAATTCTTCAGCAATCTTATAAAGTAAGTATCTGCTTATCCAAAGATCATCTGCAGCTTTAATACCTTTTCCAAAGCATTGATATTCCCATTGTCCTAGTGCCACTTCAGCATTTGTACCTGTAAGTTCAATACCCATATCCAGGCATGTCGCTAAATGGACATCAGAGATTTCTCTACCAACAACATTACTGGCTCCAACTCCACAATAGTAATCACCTTGTTCTCTTGGCTCTCCATCTTCCCAGCCTAAAGGTTCTCCTGTTTGAGGATCAGTAAAAAAGAACTCCTGCTCGAAACCAAACCACCATTCATCAGTAACAACTTCTTCAGCTGCTGCTCTAAAATTTGATGGGTGAGTAGTATGATCAGCAGCTTGAACTTGCGTCATTACTAAATCATGACCATTCTTATTTACATATGTTTGGACTGGAAGCAATAAGCAATCTGAACTTCCGCCTTCTGCTTGTTGAGTTGATGATCCGTCAAAAGACCATTCAGGTGGTGTATCAGCTTTAGTTGCTTTTACTTTACTTCGCATTGATGGTTCTGGTTTATAACCATCTAACCAAACATATTCATATGTTTTAAATTCTGACATTTTTTCTCCTAAAATTAGTTAACTAACATATAACATGCAATAATAGTGCCACAATTATATTAAAAAAAGTACTTTTTTAGTGCATTTTAAGTATTATTATAGTGCATTAATTAATATATGCACCTATATTGCGCATATACTATATTTTAATGAATTTCTTTATAATTTCCAGTTTTTCTTTAAAGCGGCTATAAGAGTGATCTCCACCAAAGCTTATATCTTGATATGATGCTTTATAAAACCTAACTGCATCAAGATAATTCAGGACCTCATCATCAGATTCACATAATAAAAGATAATTCTTTGGATTCTTAATAAAATCAACCTCTAAAGCTTTAATAGCATCAATATCATCTTTTGTAAGTTCAAATTTATTACCATTTGCATAATTTTCATTATCACCTAAATACATCTTTAAACCATCTGAAGGTTTAATAGCAGGGTTAATAACCACAGCTTTTGATTTAAAACATTCAGCGTAATGAGTTGCAAAAAATCCACCAAGAGAGCTTCCCATAAATACCATTTCATTAGAATTTGATTCTTCTATTAATTTATTAAGTTGAGGTATTGCTTCTGTAAATTTATCAGCAATATTAGGTATGTATAGTTTTATATTTTTGTGATTCTTAACTATGTATTCTTTAAATATTTGAGCTTTAGTTGAATCTGCAGAAGACATAAATCCATGGAAATAAAATATCGATTTAATCATCAAATATTTTTTCTATAGCGGACTTAGGAGCTATTCCCGAAATAAAAATACTTTCTAACCATTCTGTAAGAAATCTGTTTTGTTGATCTTTTTCATCTTTGGACTGTATGGATGGTTTTTTGTAAAAGAATGGCAATGGTTTTTCACTTTGGTAGGAAGCAACCTCCGCTAAACCAGCATCTATAAATACGTTTATTCTTATAACAAAAGCATTTAAAGGCGATGAGAAATCACTCTGTTTTGCTTCAATCATCAAAGTATGTTTTGTTCTTTCAAGAATTAGAAAAGAAATATGTTGAATATCTTGATCATTTAAATGCAATTCAAATGTATGTCTGTCTTTTAAAAAATTTATTAATAAACTTTCTAATCTTAAATAATTAGCTTCACATATTGCTATATGGTGTGCGGTCTTAGAATGCCTACTCCTCATAATATGATTCTATATTCTTTCTTAATAGGAGTATATTCTTCGCATGATTTTTTGTATTGCAGGATCCCAGACTTTTCTTTATTACAAAATATTTTTACAGCTTCTCTTAAATCATTTCTTAAAAAATAATGAAGTGATGAGGTTATTTCTGGCTCAAAACCTCTTCTAATTTTATGTTCACCTTGAACACCTGGATCAAAAAATTTTAGTTTATTATTTATGCAGTAATCTATGCCTTGGTAATAACATGTTTCAAAATGAAGAGAATCGATCTTTTTTATGCTGCCCCAATGACGACCATAAAGAGTATCCTCATTTTTAAAACATAACGAACCACCTATAACTTTATTATCTTGAAGGGCAAAAAATAATATAGGCTGGCATGAGCTAGAATCTTTCGTCAAGAGATCAAAAAACTCTCTTTCAAGATATGGCTTCTGCCATCTATCAAGATAGGTTTGACAATAAAGTTCATAGAAGATACTCCAATCTGCATATGTTATATCTTTACTTTCAATGATTTGAAAACTAACTTTTGCATCTGAACATTTCTTTCTTTCAGCTTTTATAGTTTTTCTTTGTCTGGCTGTAAATATTTCTAAGAAGTCATCAAAATTTTTAAAGTTTCTATTTTTCCATATAAATTTGCATCCAAATCTTTCAATAAAATTATAATTATTTAATATTTTAGAGGTAGCTTCATTGGGAAATAAAACATGCCAACTTTCTATAGCCTCTTGTGTCATATAATCTTGTATGTTTTTTATGATTTGGTCCTTAATCTCTATGCCTTTTCCTATAATTTTCTCACTCGCACATGGAGTAAAGGGTATCGCACTTAATAATTTTGGATAATATTGTCTTCCAGCTTGCTCTAATGCATGAGACCAAGAGTGATCAAAAACAAATTCACCAGCACTATTATATTTTTTATATAAAGGCATAAAGCCATTTAATTTCCCATTTTCTTCATTTACAAAATGAAGCGGCTCCCACCCATTATCAATTGAAACTGATTTACTTTTTTCTAGCGCATTCAAAAAATCATATTGCATGAAAGGCGATACAATTTCTGAGTCTAAGTTTTGATAATTTTCTTTAGGTATTTCCCCAAATGATTTCTTAATTAAAACACTCATCAAAAAAACAAAGGAAGAATATAAATCTCAAGGATCATAAGCATCAGAATTGCCAATCCAGTATAGTTATTACTCTTAAAAGCTAGAAGAAAATTTTTGTTTTCTATTAAATTCTGCTGATATAGATGAGAAATGTATAGTACTAATAAAAGTCCTATTGGCCAGACTAATGAAAAGGACTCCATTGCCCCAAATAATATTAAAAATAATATAGAGATGGTTCGATAATTCCTAATATTATCATTTGATTTATCTCCCCACATTAGAGCAGTAGAATTTACTCCAATTTTGATATCGTCTTTAGCATCCCCTAAAGCATAGATAGTGTCATAAGAAATTATCCAGCAAGCGTTCCATAGAAACAAAAGTACTATCGAAGTTGAGTGTTCATAATTTAATTGCCCTAAGATAGAAAAAACAATTGGTACTGATGCGCCAAAAGTTAATGCCAAGAAGAATTGTGGTCCTAAAATAAATCTCTTAGATAGGGGATATAAAATAATCATGATAGCAGTACACAGACCGACTAAAATAGTTTGGGAGTTTGTTTGCAGCAAAAGAAGGAAAGAAAATACTCCAAGAACCAAAAAAAGTATAAGCGCTTCATTTAAGCTCATAACACCACTTGCAAGAGGCCTGTCATTAGTTCTTTCCACATCTTTATCAAATTTACGATCAAAAATATCATTAATTACACAACCAGTTGATCTGACTAAAATAGCGCCAATAATAATTATCGCCAAAGATTTATAAAGCAAAATATTTAAAGATTTAGGAGTCATGATTTCTGCATTTGTTAATAATTGACTTGCAAATATGAAAGCAATTAACGAAGGGTAAATCAATAAATAAATACCTATAGGTCTATTAAGTCTGGTTATAGCAATAATAGATCTTAGCTTATTCATTTAATTAGAAATACTTCCATAACTGAAAAGGGTTGATTTTTTACGGTATATTTAATTTTTCTTCCCCAAAAAGAATTATTATCAAAAATAAACTGAGCGTAAACTATGTCTTTTTTTGTAAAGATATCTTTCTCAAATAAAATATCCCCAAGCGGCTTATTGCCAATTTTTCCGAGTTCAGCCAGTCCTTTATTTATTGTGCTATTTGGTATTAGAGTCTGAGCATATACCAAAGGCTTTTCATCGCCTAATAAGACAACTTCTCTAACTCTTATTTCATTAGAATTAGTATTAAGAAATTTTTTATCAGCATCAATAACTTCAGTGATTTCATCTTGGATTAATTTAAGCTTAAATTCATATGATGATTTTATTCTTTTTGTTATCGGGCCTTCTTCAAGCAGCCAGGATTTAATTATGCTGCTATTTAATTTATTTTTGATATTATCATATAAATCCCAGGATGATATTTGTTCTAGCTTCATTAATTAATATAGGTAAATCTGATATTATACGCGGAAGTTTTTTTATATTTAGACTAGAGCTATAAATTTTTAGAAGAGTATTTTATGGATTTTAAAAAATGGGAATGCATTGTATGTGGTCTAATATACGATGAAGAATTAGGTTGGCCCGATGATGGTATAGAACCAGGAACAGCTTGGGAAGATGTTCCTGAAGATTGGCTGTGTCCAGAGTGTGGTGTTGGAAAGGAAGATTTTGACATGGTAGAGATCTAATGCTTGAAACCCCTAAAAATCTAACAAGAAATATTTTACTGGGAATGTTTTTTGGTTTTGTTTTAGGCTCAATTGCATATTATTTAGATATTATCCCGAGTCCTATAGAAAATTTTATTCAGGTTTATATCTTCAATCTTGGTGGATCAATCTTTATAAATCTTCTTAAAATGTTGATAGTCCCATTGGTCTTCTTTTCACTTGTATCCGGCATTTCTTCTCTAAGCAGTTTGACCAGTCTTGGCAACATTACATTTAAAACAATTAGTCTATATCTTGGAACTACTGCTATAGCAGTAAGCATCTCGCTATTGGTTGCTTCAATATTTAAACCTGGAGCAGGCTATTCTTCAAATATCTCTGCACCTGAAAAATTACCAGAAGGCCAAAGTGTTTATTCAACGATTTTAGATATTTTTCCATCTAACATAATTGAAGCAATGGCAAATAATCAAATGCTTGCAATTGTATTTTTTAGTATCTTATTTGGATTAGCTTTAAATAAAACTAATCATTTAACAGGGAATCTTAGCGAATCTTTTGAAAGATTGAATACAGTATTCATGCAATTAGTTTTAATGATAATGTCCTATGCCCCAATAGGAGTTTTTTGTTTAATTGGTAAATTTGTAATTACAGATGGCCTAGATATTTTTCAAGAAGCTGTTATGTATGTTGTTTTACTTATCTCAGTTCTAATTTTTCATGCAATAGTTACATATTCAATTTTTCTCAAAATATTTACTAACTTAAGCCCCATTGTCTTCTTTAGGAAAATGAAAGAGACGGCAATTTTTGCTTTTTCAACATCATCAAGTGCTGCAACTATTCCAGTAACTCTTAAAACCGTTACCACTGATCTTGGAGTAAATAAAAATATAGGCTCATTTGTCATACCTGTTGGAGCTACCATTAATATGGATGGAACAGCAATTATGCAAGGCATGGCCACAGTTTTTATTGCACAGATGTCCGGCATCGATTTATCAATCTTTCAATATGTTCAAGTTGTTTTACTAGCAGTTGTTGCATCTATAGGTGCTGCTGCAGTTCCTTCAGCTGGAACAATTACGCTTGTAATAATACTTCAGCAATTTGGATTGCCTCTTGAAGCAATTGGCATCATTTTGGCTGTTGATAGAATTCTAGATATGATTAGAACTTCTGTAAATGTTACGGGGGATGCTACGGTGGCATGTATCGTTGCACAATCAGAAGAGATGTTAGATAAAACAGTATTTGATAATTAGTTAAAAATAAGTCTTTTTATAGATTTATTTGATAGAATGCATTTTTAAAAAAACGGGGGTTCGAATGAACATAGCACTATTTCCACCACTATTAGGCCTTATTGGCATGATCGCAGCATTCGTTGTGTACATGCTTGTTATGAAATATCCTGATGGAGAAGATAAAGTTAAAAAGATTGGCGATCAAATTCATGCTGGCGCTCTAGCTTTTATGAAAACAGAGTATAAATATTTATTAGTATTTATTGCGGTTCTTGTAGTTTTAGCTCAAATGTTTCTTGGTACAGAAACTGCTATTGCAGTTGTGGTAGGTGCGGCATGCTCATCATTAGCTGGTTTTATTGGAATGTATGCAGCTACTAAGGCAAATGTTAGAACAGCAACTGCAGCACAAAAAGATGGCGCAGCAGCAGCCCTTTCAGTTTCTTTTTACGGAGGATCTGTGATGGGTCTTTGTGTAGCATCGCTAGGCTTAATTGGTTTAGGTGGTCTATATTATTTTTATGCAGCTGATGGTGGTACTCATGTTCATGCCCTTGAAGGTTTTGGAATGGGAGCATCAGTTGTAGCTTTATTTTCAAGAGTTGGAGGAGGCATCTTTACAAAAAGTGCTGATGTTGGAGCTGATTTAGTTGGAAAGATTGAAGCTGGTATACCAGAAGATGATCCAAGAAATCCAGGGGTTATAGCCGACAATGTTGGAGATAATGTGGGCGACGTTGCTGGAATGGGATCTGATATCTTCGAATCCTATTGCGGATCAATGATTGCCTCTATTGCTATTGCGTACACTATGAAAGACTCAGGTTTAATGTTTCTTCCTTTAGGTCTTGCTGCAACTGGTTTAGTTGCTTCAATATTAGGAATTTTTATAGTCAAATTAAGATCTGCTAAAGAGCCAGCTAGCGCTTTAAGATCAGGCACTTTGCTTGCACCAGCAATCTTTATTGTGATGGCATACTTTTTAATTAATAGCATGGGTGATATACCTATGGCTGTATTATGGTGCGTAATCTCAGGAGCTGTTGGCGGAGTTCTTATTGGATTAATAACAGAATACTATACAGGCAGTACTCCTGTTAAAAAGATTGCTGAATCTGGTGAAACGGGTTCTGCAACGGTCATGATTTCTGGACTTTCAGTTGGAATGCAATCCGTAGTAATTCCTATTTTAATACTAGCCACAATAATTCTTGTTTCCACTTCATTAGCAAATGGCGCTGGGGTTGTGGGTGTTTATGGAGTAGGTATAGCAGCTGTTGGAATGCTTTCTACTGTTGGAATTACTATGGCAATCGATGCATACGGACCAGTGGCAGATAATGCGGGCGGTATTGCAGAAATGTCTGGAATGGGCAAAGAAGTAAGAGATATAACCGATTCATTAGATGAGTTAGGCAATACTACTGCAGCAATCGGTAAAGGATTTGCTATTGGAGCTGCAGCTTTAGCAGCCTTAGCAATTATTTCAGCATACTCTGCTCAAGTCGCACTTGCATATGGCGATGCTTTTGCTCTGTCATTAACTGATCCAATGGTCCTCGTAGGAATGTTTATAGGTATATGTATTCCATTCTTAATATCATCTATAACTATGACTGCTGTAGGAGATGCAGCATTTGAAATGATTAATGAAATCAGAAGACAATTTAAAGAGATTTCAGGTTTGATGGAAGGTACCGCCGATCCTGATTCTGAAAAATGTGTTGAAATTGCTACAAAAGCAGCACTTAAAAAAATGATGTTGCCTGGTATTATAGCGGTAGCTATGCCAGCAGTAGTTGGCTTCGGTTTAGGCGCTATAGCACTTGGTGGTATGTTGGCTGGAGGTTTATTAGGCTGTGTGGCTTTAGCTCTATTTATGGCAAATGCTGGTGGTGCATGGGATAACGCAAAGAAATATGTAGAAAAAGGTAACCTAGGTGGTAAAGGTTCAGATACTCATTCAGCAGTAGTTGTTGGAGATACTGTAGGAGATCCTTTTAAAGATACTTCAGGACCATCAATGAACATTTTAATTAATGTTATGGCTATGGTAAGTCTTGTAATTTCTTCATTGCTTCCACTTAACGGAATATTATTTTAAGCGTCCGCAAATTCAATTGATCCAGAGAGCCATCTCTGGATCAACTTATCAGAATTAGTTTTATCTTCTTTATAAATTTTCTCAGCAATCTCCTTAGTTTCCTCAAGGTATGCGCTATCTCGCATAAGATCAGTATACTTAAATGGAATGACCCCAGTCTGCTGCGATCCCATAATTTCACCAGGACCTCTTATTACTAAATCTTTTTCAGCAATATAAAAACCATCTGTAGAATTTTTTAGTATATCCATCCTCTGATATGCAATATCTCCTATTGAGTCATTGTGAAGCAGGATGCAGTGACTTTGCTTACTACCTCTTCCGATTCTTCCTCTAAGTTGATGAAGTTGTGCTAGACCAAATCTCTCAGCATTTTCAATAATCATAATATCAGCATTAGGAACATCCACTCCTACTTCTATAACAGTTGTTGATACTAGAACTTGCACTTTACCATTCTTAAAATTATTAATGGTTTCAAGTTTTTCTTCTGCTTTCATCTTGCCATGTAGAAAGCTACATTTAATCGATGGAATCTCCTCTATAATCTGCTCATATGTTTGTTCAACTGGATTAGCATTCATTAACTCAGATTCTTCTATAAGCGCACATACCCAATAAACTTGACTTCCTGCAGAACAAGCTTTTTCAATCCTATTAATTAACTGATCTTTCTTCTTAAGACTTAAGGTCGAAGTCTGGATAGGTAGTCTACCGGGAGGCAATTCATCTATAATCGATATATCCATATTTGCATATACACTCATTGCCATTGTTCTAGGTATAGGCGTTGCAGTGAGTGTAAGTTGGTGAGGCAGCAAAGCAGTTTCAATATTTTTAGATCTTAGAGATAGTCTTTGGTTAACCCCAAACCTGTGTTGCTCATCAATAACAATTAAACCTAGAAGTAAAAAACTTACATCATCTTGAAATAAAGCATGCGTCCCAATTACTAATTTGATCGAACCAGATTTAAGACCATTTTTAATTTTTGCTTTTTCTTTAGCTTTGGTTGAACCAGTTAATAATGCTATAGACTCTTTATAATCCGGAAAATAACTTTGTAGATTTATGAAATGCTGCTCGGCTAATAAGGTGGTTGGTGCCATAAAAGCAACTTGAGCATTGTTATCTATAGACTGAGCTGCAGCAATGGCAGCCACAATAGTCTTACCTGAACCAACATCGCCTTGTACCAGTCTCATCATAGGAGCAGTCCTGCTAATATCATTTTTTATCTCCTCCACAACTTTATGCTGAGCATTGGTTAGGCTATAAGGAAAATTATTTAGTACACTTTCATACCAACCTCCTTGGTGATTAAGAGCTGCTGATTTAAGATGAGCTTGCCTATCTTTTAATGAAGCCATTCCAACTTGAAAGGCTATCATTTCCTCTTTGATTAACCTTTCTCTAGCAGGATGCCTTCCTCCAGGCGCAATATCATCGGTTGCGATACTTTGATCAGGAAAATGGATATTGCCAAGAGCATTAATTAAAGAAAGTTTTGAAACAAGGCCATATTTTTTCAAATCAATCTCGTTATTTTGATCGTACTTTTTAATTGCAATCTTAATAAATTTTCTAAGCTGATTTTGACTTAAACCTTTAGTAGTTCTGTAAACCGCAGTTAAAGATTGTTCTGTTGGCAGATTAGGATTATCCACAATCTCATATTCAGGATGTATCATTTCTAATCCATAATTACCTATCCTTAATACGCCATACAATCTTATAATTTTGTTAGCTCTAAATTGTTTTGCTTGACCAGGATTAAAATAAAAAAATCTTATTAAAATAGATCTAGAGGGATCTGCAGCTTTAATAATCATCATTTTCCTTGGTCGATATAAGACTTGGCAACTTGAAACCTTACATTCAATAAATATTTCATCACCAATCTCAGCATTACTTAGCTGAATAACTTTCGTTCTATTTTGATAATTAATAGGTAAGTGAAAACACAGATCATTACTATTAAAAATACCAATACTATTGAGTTTATTTTTTATAGAGGGCCCAATGCCAGGAATATTTTCTAAATCAAAATTAGCCACGATTAGATATTACTTTTAATATAGACATTTGTTAAATTAAATTATGAAAAAGAATATATTAATTATAGGTTTTGGTGATCTAGCGCAAAGGCTAGAAAAGCAGCTTTTAGATAAGGATGTAATTATCTATGGGTTAACCAGGTCACCTAAAAAATATAAAGGTAGTAAATTAAAAGAGTGGGATTGGTTAAACCAGGAACCATTTAAAGCTCCCGAGAAAAAATTTGATTCGGTTATTTTTTTTCCAAAGCCAGCTGATTTTTCTGAAAGTGGTTATAAGTTAGGTTTCATAGAACCTCTTAAAATCATCAATAAATCTTTAAAAGATATTGAATTTAAATCTTTCATAGGTATTTCTTCAACTCGAGTTTATGGCACTCACCAAGAAGGCAAATTGTCAGAGTTAAATGCTCCTGAGCCCTCAGATTATCGCGGATCCATTATCTTGGAATATGAAAAACTTATTCAATCGCTATTTCAATCTAATTCTTTAATTTTAAGGCTTAGCGGACTTTATGATGATAATACTAATTGGCTAAAAGATTTTATTAAAAATTTTAATGGTGTTAAAAGAGATTTACCCAATAAATACTTAAATAGATTACATAGAGATGAATGCGCAAGAATTCTAGCTTTTGTTTTAAAAGAAGAGCTTTATTTAAATAATCATTTATTCAATTGCTCGTCGAGCTCAATAACTTATGAAGAATATTTCAAGTCTGTTACTGGATCTGAAGATTTTAAAAAATATTTTAATAATACAAATGACTCGATAAGAAAGATCTCTAGTGAGAGATTAAGAGAATTAGGTTTCGAATTTTAATAATTAATTTATATAGAACTTCTTTGTTAGAAAAAATACAATGTAGCAATGCTAAATAGTATGACAGGATATGCTTTGTATAAGCACATTGATAAAACGGGCGAGGTTACTTGTGAGATAAAGTCTGTCAATCATAGGTTTATGGAAGTTACTACTAAACCAAATGATCTTAATAGCAAGTTAGATATTTTTATTAGAAACACTCTTCAAAATAAGATTCAAAGAGGCGCTTTAGATGTTAGGTTTGGATTCAATCATTCACCAACATACTCATATTCAATTAATAGGAAATCTATGCAAAATTTACAAAAAGTCTTAAAAGATTTTTCTATTATTAATTCAGATAGCATTTCTTTATCAGACATAAGAAACTTTCCCGGCATCTTTGAAACGCGTCAAGATAATAAGATATCTGATATAACTTTAAAGAAAGTTTTTTTGAATGCATTTAAAGAATTTAAAGAGAACCGCCTTGAAGAAGGTAAGAGAGTCCAAGTAGTTTTTGAAAAAAAGATTCAAAAGATGTTGACCACAAAAAAGAAATTATTAAGTGCAATTCCTGCCATTAATAAAAAAAGGATTTCAGCTTTAAGTACCAAGGTAAAACAACTAGAAGTAAATTTAGATATTGATAAACTTCATCAAGAGGCAGCAATACTTATTCTAAAGCATGATGTTGCAGAGGAATTAGAACGAATTGAATTCCACTTGATTGCTTTGAGCAAAGAGCTTGCTTCAAAGCAAGCCAAAGGAAAAAAAATAGACTTTATCCTTCAAGAGCTATTTAGAGAGACCAGCACTTTATCGGTGAAATTAGACAAACCAATATTAAAAGATTTAGCTTTAGGAATGAAATTAACCGTTGAAGAAATGCGTGAGCAAGCTCAAAATATTGAATAATATGAATAAAGGAGAATTATTTATAATCTCAGCTCCATCGGGCGCAGGAAAGTCATCCTTAATACAAGAAATAATAAGAAGAGGCTTTGCATCGGACTCTTTAATAGAATTATCAGTTTCTGCAACAACCAGATCTCCAAGATCAAATGATATCGAAGGCAAAGACTATTTCTTTATATCACAAGAAAAATTTTTAACATTTGAAGAAGAGGATGCTTTTATTGAATCTGCAACTGTACATGGAAATAAGTATGGAACTCTTAAGGATTATGTAGATTCCAAATCATCAAAGGGGATTAATTTAATTCTTGATATTGATGTTCAAGGTTTCTATCAAATAAAAGAGAAAAATATACCCAATACCTCTATCTTTATAGTACCACCTAGCATACAAGATCTTAAAGTAAGATTAGAAAATAGAAATGAAGACGCACCAGAAGTTATAGATCAAAGACTAAAAAATGCAATTGAAGAGCTTAACAGTGCAAGTGATTATGATTTTAGAGTTTTAAACGATAATTTTGATATGGCAGCAGATGAGTTATACAATTTAATCGTAAATAGGAATGTGCAAAATAAAGAGGCTAAGCATATTTCTGAAGTTTTAGAAGATTTATTGTCTAATTAGGTATAAAAGCTTTAGAATACGCCCCCAGGAGAAAATTATGGCAAGAATTACAGTAGAAGGTTGTTTAGAAAAAGTACCAAGTAGATTTGAATTAATCTTACTTGCAGCAGGGCGTGCCAGACAACTTTCAACAACTAGCAGAGAGCCAATGGTGGAGTGGGATAATGATAAACCTACTATCGTTGCACTTAGAGAAATAGAAGAAGGTTTAATTGATAGAGAGACTCTTAATAAAACCTTAGAAGAAGATGTGCTATTAGATGAGTTTGCGGCACCTGAAGAAAAGGACTCAGAAGTAGCTAGGTGATATATAAAGGAGAGCTATTTTGAATGATAGAGTTCTTCCAAATAACTTAATCAATTTTGATAGCCCAGAATCTTTATTAAAGTTCCCAAAAGACTTCTATATAGAGGCTAAATCATATCTAAGTAAAAAAGATATACGATTAATTCGAAAAGCTTATACATTTGCTCATCAGGCTCATGTAGGTCAAAAAAGAAAAGACGGATCAGATTATATTTCTCACCCAACAGCGGTAGCTAAAGTCCTTTTAGAGCTAGGTATGGATGCAGATTCTATATGCGCTGGTTTCATGCATGATGTTTTAGAAGACTGCGATGTTCAAAAAATTAATTTAGAAAAAATATTTAACAAAGATATCGCAAATATTGTAGATGGTGTTAGCAAGCTTGGAAAAATAGAGCTTGAAGATAAAGCTGAAAGGAATGCAAATAACTTCCAAAAGATGGCTTTAGCTATGGCTAATGATGTTCGAGTTATTGTTGTAAAGCTATGTGACAGGCTGCATAACATGAGAACTATTGATCATTTGCCACGATATAAACAAATATATGTATGCAAAGAAACGCTTGAGATTTTTGGTCCATTAGCACTTCGAATAGGAATGCAAGATGTAAGAGCAGAACTTGAAGATAGAGCTTTTAAATGTCTTCATCCATTAAGAGCAAAAATGCTCAAATCTGCTATAAAAAAATCTAGCGGCGGCCGAAAGAAAATTATTTATAAAATTAGGAAGGAGATTAAAGCACATTTAAAAAATAATGGAATTTTAAGTACTGTTCAGGGAAGAGAAAAAAATCTCTACAGCATATATAGAAAGATTAAGGTTAAGCATAAACCATTCTCAGAAATTTTAGATGTATATGCTTTTAGAATAATTGTTAATTCTGCTGATGACTGCTATCGCTGCCTAGGCATAATTCATAATTGCTATAAACCAATTGAGCAAAGATTTAAAGATTATATAGCTATACCTAAATCCAATGGTTATCAGGGACTTCATACAGCATTATTAGCCTTAGACGCCGTTCCAATAGAAGTTCAAGTTCAAACAAAGAGCATGGAGTTAATAGCTGAAAAGGGAATAGCAGCACATTGGACATATAAGACAGATGATATTGAATCTGGAAAAGAATTTAGAGCAAGAAGGTGGATGTCTAGCATCATAGATTTACATAAGAGATCTGAGGGTTCAGAAGAATTTGTTGAGTCTGTTAAAACAGATCTTTTTTCTGATGAGGTATATGTATTCACGCCGAAAGGTAATATTGTTAATTTAAAAACTGGCGCTACGCCAATTGATTTTGCTTATGAGCTTCATACTGATCTTGGTAATACAGTTGTAGGTTGTTTAGTAAATAGAAAAGAAGCGCCATTAAATATAGAGCTTGAAAATGGCTCAACGGTCGAAATTATTACTGGTAAGTCTATAAATGTAGATCCAGCATGGTTAAATTTTGTTGTCAGTGGGAAAGCAAGAAGCGCCATTAGAAATCAGCTTAGACATCAAAAAGTTTCACAAGCAAGAAAAGCTGGAAAAGTAATGCTCGAATCTGAATTAAAAAGAGCCGGACATAGCCTAGAAGAATATAGAGGAGGCACTTTAAACAATGTCCTTAAGTTAATTGGAGTAAAGTCACTCAATCAGTTATTGACTGATTTAGGTCTTGGAAAACGTACAGGTAATCTTGTTGCTGAACGATTCTATGAGGGGCTTCAGATTAGGAAGGATGTATCAGAGGAGTTACATCCTGTTACTTTAATAGATAATAAAATAGAAGGAGTTGCAGTTAGGTATGCAAAATGTTGTATGCCTATATATGGCGATCCCATTACAGCTCACTCAGATACCGAGAGGGGAATTGTAATTCATCACTCTAGATGCCAACAAGTTGCTCCATTTAAACAAAATGATTCTAGATATCTTGATGCTAATTGGGGCGAAAATAAAAAAACAAGATCCTATGCAGCTCACCTTCAGGTTATTGCTCAAAATAAGATAGGAACCCTTGCAGATGTTATTTCTACCTTCACCCAAAGAGGTATAAATATAATCGCAGTTAATACTAAGGATCTAGATATTAAATTTACTGAATGTAATATTGAGATAGATATTGAAAATGTAGACGAGTTGCGTAAAATCATGCAAAAACTAAGATCAATGAAATTTGTCGAAAGCTGTAAAAGAATAGTAAATGATGCCAAAACTATTAATACTAAATAGATGTTTTATTTTCTATATAATGCTGCTTATACCAAGCTATCTATTTTCAGGAGATGAAGTAATAATGAGTAAAAAGATCATATTCACAGAAGATGCTCCCAAAGCAATAGGCCCTTACTCTCAAGGTGTTGTTGTTGGCAATACTTTATATATCTCAGGACAGATCCCACTTAATCCTAATACTGATATTTTAATAGAAGGGACAATTAAAGAACAAGCTGAGCAAGTTATTTCAAATATAGAGAACATATGTGAAGCAGCAGATGCTTCTTTAAAAGATATAGTAAAACTTAATATTTATTTAACTGATCTTACAAATTTTGCAGATGTTAATGAAGTAATGAAAGATAAATTCATAGAGCCATATCCAGCACGAGCAACCGTTCAAGTGGCAGCACTTCCTTTAGGCGTAGATATAGAAATGGATGCAATTGTTTTTTTAGATGAATAAGAGTTTATTATCCTTAGCAGAACTCTCGAGAAAAGAGATAGAAGATTTAATTAATTTTGCTGAAAAATTTATTAATACAGATGGGTCTTTTAAAAAAGAATCTTTATTTCTAGATAAGACAATTGCTAATATTTTTTGTGAACCTAGTACACGAACTAAATCTTCATTTGAGATAGCAGCTAAAAATTTAGGTTGTAATGTTATTGATTTTGATACTGATACATCTTCATTACAAAAAGGCGAATCTATATATGAAACGGTTGATGCTCTCTCTTTAATGGGAGTAGATCTTTGCGTATTAAGGCACTCAGAGTCAGTAATTCAACAATTAGTTGAATATGTGCCTGAAATGATTTTCATAAATGGAGGTGAGGGCTCTATCTCTCATCCAACGCAAGGATTGCTGGATTTAATGACGATCATCCAACACAAAGAGACAATTGATAATCAAAATATAGTTATTGTCGGAGATTTAGACCATTCAAGAGTTACAGCATCTTTTATTGAAGGAGTTAGTAATTTTGATTTCAAATCTCTTACCTTCTCTGGGCATCCAGATATGTGTAAATTATTTCATAATCATCCCAAAGGAAAATATGAGCCTGATCTTAATACAGCAATTGAAGGTGCAGATGTAATAGTTGCTTTACGAATTCAGCACGAAAGGCTTGAAGCAGAAGATATTATAGATTTAGATCAATATAAATATGAATATCAAATAAATTCTGAAAGGCTTGCTATGGCTAATGAGGATGCAATTTTAATGCACCCCGGTCCTGTAAATCTCGATATAGAAATATCAACTATGGTCTATGAGTCTGAGCAATGTGTAATTAGGCAACAAGTTGCCAATGGAGTTGCTATAAGAATGGCAGTTTTATCTCAGTATCTTAGCGGCTAAGTATTCTTTCAACTGTGTCAACTATACTTACTGTATTTTGATCTAATTCAATATTTACAAATTGTTTTTTTTCCAAAAGACTTAGATTAGTAACTTTTAAAGTTTCAGGTATTAAATGAATATTAAAATTTGATTTAGATACTTTTCCTACCGTTAGACTACACCCATTAATGCCTATGTAACCCTTCTCTAAAATATATTTACCTATACCCTTTGGAATAGATATTTTCATATCGGTTGAGTTTTCACTTGTATTGACAGAAAGAATTTTTGCAACATTATGTATATGACCTGACATAAGGTGCCCGCCAATCTCAGTATTTGCAGTAATAGATCTCTCTAGATTAACCTTTTGTCCTTTAGTAAGATTTCCCAAAGTGCTTCTTGCAAGAGTCTCTCCAATCACATCGAATTTAATAGTATCTGATTTGCTATTTTTAGCAGTTAAACAAACTCCATCAACAGATACGCTAGCTCCTTTTTTAAGGTTTTTTCCAAAATTTTTAGGTGCTGTTATGCTAATCGAAACAATATCATCATTTTCTTTTATAGACTTAATTGATCCTAGGCCTGCAACAATTCCTGAAAACATTTAAGCTCCCCATTCATCCCTATAAGCTTTGAGCTTATCAAGATATTTTTCATGATTAGGGCTTGAGGCTGAATAAGAAATAAGTGTATCGAGATTAATTATAGATACAAATTGCATATTAAAAGCTTCTTCAAGTTCTTGTCTTGCAGAAACATCTGTTTGCCCCTTTTCCTGTCTATCAAGACCTACAAGCATTACTTTAGGCCTAGCTCCAAGTGATTTGATTGTTTCTATCGATTCCTTTGCGGCAGTGCCTGCTGAAATAACATCATCTATTATTAATACATCGCCCTGAGGATCATTTCCGATTATATTTCCACCTTCACCATGGTCCTTTACTTCCTTTCTATTAAATGCCAGTGGATACACTTCATCATGCTGACTAAATATCATAGAGACTATCGAGCCTAAAAAAATTCCTTTATATGCAGGACCATAGATGCAATCAAAAGATATGTTTGCATCTTTTATTGCTTCTCGGTAACAAATCGCTAACTGATATAAATGTCCGCCATTGAGCATTTTTGCAGCGTTAAAAAAATATGGGCTTTGTCTGCCAGACTTAAGAGTAAAGTCTCCAAATTCTAAGACTTTTGCATGCAGTGTTAATTCAAGAAATTGTTTTTGATATTCTTTCAATTATTTTAAACAAGATTTTTGTATTTCAATAATATCATTAATAGCAACTTTGCCAATATCTAACATATTATTGAGCTCATCTTGTGAAAATGGAGCTTCTTCAGCTGTACCTTGAATCTCAATAATATTAAGGTCTTCAGTTACAACAAGATTTAGGTCAGTGTCTGCATTGCTATCTTCCTTATAGTCTAGGTCAAGTAGCACTTCTTGATCAATAATCCCAAGCGACACAGCAGCAACATAAGATTTTATTGCTCTATGATCATCATGATGATTTTGGAGAGCTTGAAATAAAGCAACACAACCACCTGTTATTGAAGCTGTTCTTGTTCCACCATCAGCTTGGAGCACATCACAATCAATATTAATTGTCTTGCCTTGGATATACTTAAGATCAACAGCTTGTCTTAATGATCTTCCAATTAGCCTTTGAATCTCTTGTGTTCTTCCGCTTTGTTTACCTCTAGCTGCCTCTCTATTCATTCGATCATTGGTAGAGCGCGGCAGCATCCCGTATTCAGCAGTTATCCAGCCCTCATTACTTCCACGCATCCATCGAGGAACACTATCCTCAATAGTCGCAGTACACAGAACATGAGTGTTGCCAAATTTAACTAAAGCTGAGCCTTCAGCATGGATATTTACATCAGTCTCAATTGAAACTTCTCTGAGTTGATTTAATTCTCTGTTATTGCTTCTTTGCATACTCAGACCCTCTAGATTTTATAATTATGCTGATTTTCAGATTAATTTAATTGATCTTTGACTATTTTACTAACAAGGCCCATATCAGCAGAGCCAGCTAGGGAAGTCTTTAGAGCACCCATTACTTTTCCAATATCTTGCATTGATTCTGCGCCTATTTCATTTATTGTAGCTTGTACTTTTTCTGTAATCTCAGCTTCACTAAGTTGTGCTGGTTTATATGCTGAGAGAATATCTAGTTCAGTCTTTTCTATTTTAGCTAAGTCAGGCCTATTACCTTTTGTGAATTGCTCAATTGAATCATTTCTTTGTTTAACCATTTTATTGATAATTTGCAGAACCTTAGCATCGTCAATTTCAACCTTATTATCAATTGCATATCGCTGTATTTCAGCCAACAACATTCTTAAAGTGTCCCTGGAATCTGTATCTTTAGCAAGCATGGCTTGCTTGAGGTGTGATTTAATATCTGCGAGAAGCACCAAGATTTATCTGTAAGATCTTTGTCTTGAAAATGAGAACTTTCTATTAGTCTTGTGAGCTCTTTTAACAGCTGCTGCCATTAAGCGTTTTCTTTTGGCAGTTGGCTTTTCATAAAACTCTCTTGCTCTTATTTCTGGCACGATAGCAGCTTTTTCGCAAGCGCGCTTAAACTTTCTAAGACCAATGTCAAAATGTTCTGTATCTTTTATTATAATAGAAGGCATAATTAGTCGCGTAGTTTAGGCTTTTATGAGGAAATTTGCAAAACTTTTTTATGTTAACTTTAGGTATTGAAACATCATGTGACGAAACTGCTGTAGCAATATACGACAGCGGGAAGGGCATTGTTGGCGAATCTGTATTTAGCCAGATCGATATGCATGCTGAATATGGTGGCGTTGTTCCAGAACTGGCCTCTAGAGATCACTGTTTAAAAATAATATCTGTGCTCGAGGAGGCTTTAGGTAAAGGCAAAATTGAAGATATTGACCAAATAGCATATACATCAGGCCCTGGATTGCTTGGAGCTTTGCTTGTAGGTGAAAGCTTTGCACATGGATTAGCTGCAGGACTTGGAGTGCCAACTATTCCAGTTCATCATCTAGAAGCACATCTCATGGCGCCAGCTTTAGATTTTGATGATATTAATTTCCCCTTTATTTCTTTACTGGTATCAGGAGGACATTCATTAATAATAGATGTAAAGGGCCTTGGCGAATATTCTATATTAGGCGAATCACAAGATGATGCAGTTGGCGAAGCATTTGATAAAGTTGGAAAGCTTCTAAAACTTCCATATCCAGGCGGCCCGCATATAGAAAGAATTGCAAAAGAAGGTAATCCAAAAAAATTTAATTATCCAAGACCGATGATTAATAAGAATAATCTAGACTTGAGTTTTAGCGGCTTAAAAACAGCTGTCTTATATTCAATTAGAGACTTGGATAATCTTGATGAGCATATTCCTGACATTGCGGCTTCATTTCAAAGAGCGGCTATCGATGTCTTAGTTTCCAAGATTAAAAAATCTATGCTGCAAACCTCAAGAGATACCCTTATTTTAGCTGGCGGTGTTGCAGCTAATGGATTATTACGAAAAGAAATGAGTAATTTGGAGAATGAAATGGGTATTAAGGTAAGATATCCAGCTATGAAACACTGTACAGATAATGCAGCAATGATAGCCTATTTAGGATCTTTAAAAACACCTGATTTATCTAATCAAGGTCAATCATGTGCTAGGCCAAGATGGCCTTTAAATGAGGTATAAAATGGAAGATGTGATTTATATTAAAGATTTACGCATTAAAACTATCATCGGTATTTTTGATTGGGAAAGAAAAGAAAAACAAGAAGTAAGTATCGATATGGAATTTCCATTTGATTGTAAAAAAGCTGCAGCCACTGATTCAATTGAAGATGCTATTGATTACAAGGCTATCACTAAGGGCGTCATTAAGTTTGTTGAAGAATCATCTTTTCAACTTCAAGAAACTCTTGCTGAAAATATAGCGGCTTTGGTAAAAGAAAAATATGGCGTTAAATCCATAAAATTAAGAGTCTCTAAGCCAGGAGCATTAAGAGGCTCAAAAGATGTAGGTTTGATTATTTACAGATGATGAAATATTACCTTTCTCTAGGGAGCAATATAAATGCTGAGGCTAATCTGATATTAGCGATTGAAAAGTTACAAAAGATCCTTAAAAAAACCGAATTCTCATCAGTACATCAAACAAAAGCAGAAGGTTTCGAAGGCGATGATTTTTTAAATTTAGTCATGAGTGGTGAATCAGAACTAACTTTTGATAATTTAAATATCAAACTTAAAGAGATAGAGGATGAGTCTGGAAGAAGAAGAGATGTTCCAAAGTTTAGTGCTAGAACTCTAGATGTTGATATTGTTCTTCAGTTAGAAGATGATGAAATATTATTTGAAAGTGATGAAGTTGAAAAATATTCATTTGTTTCAAATCCACTTAAAGAAATAATTTAAAGAGGACCTTTTGAAAACTAACAAATTTATTAGAAGCCTTCATAGGTATCTTAGTATCTTTATAGCAATACAATTATTGCTATGGACAGTATCTGGAATCTATTTTGCTTTTAACAAAATAGAGCTCATTAGAGGGGAACAATATAGACTACCTTCAAACGTTGAGTATAGAATATTCGATAGATTGGGCCAACAGGTTATAGCCTCTAATAAAGATGGCAATATAGTTTATAGAACCTATCCTGAAGGTAATATGTTAGAAAAACTTTCAGTCGAAGAAGCAAAACTTATTGCCTCGATAAAAACTTCACTTGAGCCAGTTTCAGCTATCTTATTAACTGAAAGCTCGCCAGGTTCTGAGTATAGAGGCAGGTCACTACCTATATACCAAATTACTACCTCATCAAAGGATGATATAAATATTTATTTAGATCCTTTGAGTGGAGATGTGCTGGCAATAAGATCTAATTCATGGCGAATGTGGGATTTTTTATGGTCGCTGCACATTATGGATTATGACCAAAGAGATAATATTAATAATTTCTTATTAAGATTATTTTCTATTCTTGCATTAGTATCATCAATTTCTGGAATTTTATTATTCTTTTTTAGTAAGAAGAAATAGGCTACTTAAAGTTTGTTTCAACTATATTCCAGGCGGCTTTAGATATTGGAAAGACTTGCATGCCTCTTTCTTCGGCATGTTTACTCGAAGCTGTGCCATCTCTAACTCTGCCAAGAATACCTTGAAGTATTGCTGCAATCTTAAACATATTAAAGACCATATAAAATTCCCAATTTTTAGATAAATCTTTACCGGTATATTCAGAATACATATCTCTATATTCAACTTCAGATGGTATACCAAGTTCTTTAATCAACTTTAAGTCACTCATAGCAGGCAGAGTTCTCCAGGTAAGACAGTGATAGCTAAAATCTGCAATTGGATGCCCTAAAGTCGAAAGTTCCCAATCTAACACTCCAATAACTTCGTGATTTTTGTAGATCATATTATCAAGTCTATAATCCCCATGAACAATAGAGGTTTCATCATCGTCAGGTATATTATCAGCTAGCCATTCAATTAGATTATCCATTTCAGGAATTGTTTCAGTTTCAGATGCTAAATATTGTTTCGTCCATCTACTTACCTGTCTTGCAACATAATTTCCAGGCTTTCCATAAGTCTCAAGACCAATCTTTTTATAGTCAACTGTGTGTAAGGCGGCTAAGACCTTATTCTTTTGTTGATATATTTTTATTCTTTCTTCTTTTGATAATTTTGGCAGCATATGGTCCCAATACACCTCACCATCAAGAAAATCCATTACAAAAAATGGAGTACCAACTACATCTTCATCTTCACATAGACCATAGGTCTTAGGAACAGGAACGTTAGTCTGACTTAAAGCAGTTATAACTCTATATTCTCTATCAACAGCATGTGCACTTGGAAGAAGTTTTCCTGGAGGCTTACGCCTTAATACTAAGTTATTATTTTCAGTAGTAATTTTATAAGTAGGATTACTTTGCCCACCTTTAAATTGTTCTACTTTTTTTATCTTTCCGCTAGATTGAATATTTGCATCTATCCATTCTTGTAATTTCTTTTGATCAAACTTCAAATTTTCAGAGACTTCTTTAGTCCCTAAATAGATATCTTCTATAGATGTCTCACCATCTGTCATGCTAACGACCGCCCTCCATCAACTTTTATAGTTTGCCCCGTGATATATCTTGAATCAACTAAAAATTTAACAGCATGTGCTATATCACTTTCGTTACCTATTCTATTTAATGGAATCTTCTTAAGAATATTATTCAATTCATCTTCGCTCCAAGATTTTCCTGGTGGTTCTAAAATTGCTCCTGGCGCAATCGCATTTACCTTTATTTTAGGTGCTAATTCTTTTGCTAGCGCTTTAGTGATTGCTTGTAAGCCTCCTTTAGCAGCGGAATAAATTGAAAATCCAGCCATCCCTTTATCAATATTAATATCCGTTATGTTTACTATTGAGCCCGATGATTCCTCCAATAAATGTGCTAAGCCTCTTGAAATGAATAACGGACCTTTTAAATTACTACCCATAAGATTATCCCAGTTTTCATTAGATATATCTGATAGGGGAGTCGCATAGAAACTTGAAGCATTATTAATAAGAGCATCAATTTGACCATAAGATGCACTGGCTTCATTAATAAGCCTTTCGATATCTTGATCTTTATCAAGATTGGCTTGAACTATTGCAGCACTACCTTCTCGATTATGATTTAACTCTTTGGCAAGCTCTAAAGCAGCATCAGCTGAATTGTTGTAATGGATAATCACATTCCAATTATCATCTGCAAAGACTTTTGAAATTTCTTTTCCAATTCTTTGTGCAGCGCCTGTAACAAGGATAACTTTATGCATAAGTATTTTTAATAGCTTTTTTTATGAGATGCAATTTAACATTTTTAACCTCATTTTTACTAACTTCTTTCAAAGAAGTGAAATCTTCAGCAAGAACATTTGAGGCAAGTTTGGCAATAAAATCTTTATTACTACTTAATATTTTAAGGTTTAAAAGGCCAATCATTTCCTTTTCATTTCTATGGAAATTTAATTTTTCAATACATGTTATAAGATCATTTTCAGGCAAATTTTCCTCACACTCAATTAAAGATTTTAGCAGTCCAACATAAAGTTTAAAATTATTAGGTACGGGGACATTTTTTCCAAGTTCAAAATTATTTTTAGCTTCTAATTCTGCCCATTTTATTTCAGCTGAATTGTCATCACTGCAATCTGGGTTAGTAAGTCTCTCAAGCCATGGCGTAATTAGATTAAAATTTAGAAGTAATTTAAAGAACTCTGAAGCATATTTAGATTGAAGCGATCTTTCAATCTCAATCCAAATTCTATCTTTAGATAATTTACTCAGTTCATTTGATTTACTAATCGTTGTTAACATTTCTTCAGTAGTCTTAGCTATTACAAAATCTTTCAAGTGAGGATAAGTCTTAAATCTGGCGATTCTGATTGCTCTAAGAGGGTCTTCCAAGAAAGCATCTGATACATGTCTAAATGTTTTAGATTCTATGTCTTTAATACCATCAAAAGGATCTATAAGATTATTGTCTTTATCTCTTGCAATAGCATTGATTGTAAAATCTCTTCGAGACAGATCTTCTTCTAAAGTAACATCTTTACCAAAATAAAAAGTAAAACCTTTATAGCCGTAACCACTCTTTTTTTCAGTTCTTGCGAGAGCATATTCTTCTTTTGAATCAGGATGGATGAAAACTGGGAAATCTTTACCAATAGGTTTAAAACCTTTGTTTATCATTTCTTCAGGAGAAGAGCCAACCACTAACCAGTCTTTATCTTTAGGCGCTTGTCCTAAAAGTTCATCACGTATTGAGCCACCTACTTGATATATCTTCATAATTTTTTAACTGTAAATATTTTTTTATCCTCTAAGCGTATGGCTGTTAACTTACCGCCATATACACAGCCTGTATCTAAGCCAATTATATTTTTTATTTTAGTCTTTCCTTCAAGTGCTGCCCAATGTCCAAATACTAAATTCTCACTAGAACCTTTTAAAATATTTACAGATTCAATAAACCATGGAACTAAATCTTTTTTATGTCTCATGTCTTTTGCTTTTAAATTCAGATTACCACCCTTATCTAAGTATCGCATTCGAGTAAAACAGTTGATAATAAACCTGTAACGTTTTTTACCTTTCAAACTATCATTCCATTTAACAGGCCTGTCCCCCCACATATTTTTTAATACGAAATTTGGTCTAGTTTTTAGATTTGATGAAAGCTCTTTACTTAATTTCATGGCCTTTGACAAACTCCAAAAAAATGGAATCCCGGCATGAGATATCCAAAATGTCTCACCATTTTCTTTGATTTTAATTTTAAGTATTAAGGGTTTTCTTATAAGCCAGTCAAAATATTTTTTAGTATTATTTGACTTTAGAATAGGAGTTAGAGTTTTAGCTTTTTTTTGCTTATTTTGAATTAAGCTTAAAAGATATAAATCATGATTTCCTAGAACAGCCTTTATAGAACTTTTATTTTTTAGACAAAAATCTAAGACCTCGCGAGATTGAGGCCCTCTGTTAACTAAATCTCCAGCAAATACCAAGGTATCATTTAATGGATTAAATTTTATTTTCTTGGTTAGTTTTATAAGTTCTTTAAAACAACCTTGAACATCGCCTATTACGTAAGTAGCCATAGCTAGCTTTTATTAACTTCTTTAACAATCTTTAAAAAAGATTCTAGATTAAGCTCTTCAGGCCTACTTTTTTCATTTATACCTATTTTAGACCATTCAATATTTTTATTTTTTAGATTATTTTTGATATTTTTTCTTCGCGAAGTAAAAGATAAATCAATAATCTCGAAGAAGTCTTTTATTTTTTCATCTTCTAACAGTTTATCCTTCAAAGGCGTCATTCTAATAAAACTAGAATTCACTTTTGGCTTTATATCAAAAGCTTCTGGAGGTACATCAAATAGTATTTCTGTTGTAAAAAATGCTGCAAGCTTAATGCCCATTTTCCCCCAATCTTTTGTTCCAGGAGCTCCTGCTATTTTTTCTGCAACTTCTTTTTGAACTAAAAAATGCATATCTTTAATTCGTTTATTGTACTTAATCATCTTAAGGATAATTTGAGTAGATATATTGTATGGTAAATTTCCCGCAATTCTATGCAATCCCTTGCCCAGAATATTAAGATCGTTATCTAAAATATTATCTTGAATAAAATTAAAGGTAGCAGGGCCAGAAAATTCTTTTTTTAGGTAAGATATATTAAATTCATCAATATCGATTGCTGTAATAGAAATATTTTCTTTATTAAGAATACTAGTAAGAGCTCCCATGCCAGGACCTATTTCAAAAAATTTATCATTAGGCTGAGGGCTAATTGATTGTTCTATTTCAAAAAGAATGGCGGGATCTTTGAGGTAGTTTTGTCCAAATTTTCTTCTCTTATCTCTTTGATTCATTAAATAATTTTTTTTGCAATATCTAAAGCATTTTTAAGCGAGGAGTAATCGGCTTTTCCAGTCCCAGCAATATCAAGCGCCACACCATGATCGACCGATGTTCTGATAATAGGAACTCCAAGAGTAATATTTATTCCATCTCCAAAACTCAAGGCTTTAAGGACAGGTAAAGCTTGATCATGATACATAGCAAGATATGCATCTGTCTTATTTAATATTTTTTTTGTAAAAGCTGTATCAGCTGAGATTGGATCAGTTATATCAATTCCCAATTTTCTGAGATTATTTGCAGCTGGCTTTAAAATATTTATCTCCTCAGATCCAATTGTTCCTCCCTCACCAGCATGAGGATTAAGTCCAAGCATTACAATTTTAGGCTGTTTTATTTTTAACTTTAACTTTAGATCTTCATCTAAGATCTTGGCTTTATTGATAATTAATTCTTTAGTAATTACTTTTGTAACTTTATGAAGAGGTATATGTGTAGTCGCTAATGCAATTCGTAATTTGTTTGCCATCAAGAGCATAAGTACATCAGGACTTTTTGTAGTTTTTTGAATCCATTCAGTATGCCCTGAGAATTTTATTCCAGCATTAATTATATTTTCTTTACTAACTGGGCCTGTAACTAGCGCATTATTATTTTGAGCTAGGGCAATACCCAGATTTAGATTTTCAATAACATAAGATGCATTTTTAGAATTTAATTTTCCTGCAGCAAGGCTCCTACACTTAACAGTTTCTAAAACTTGTAGATTACTTTTTTTATTTTTTTTTGATGCATCTATACTTTTTATAGATGTTATGTGAATTTTTTTATTTAGAAGAGCAGCTCTCTTTTCAAACAATCTTGGATCTCCAAGAACAATAATTGAATTTTTAAAATTACTCCAATAATTTGAAGTAGATAATTGAATAATTAGATCTATGCCTATTCCAGAAGGTTCACCAGGGGAATAAATAATTTTTTTCAATCTAGGTCTTTGATTTCAACAAATGCCTCTGCTCTCATAGACCTTAAAGTATTCTCTAATTCTTCATCAAACTTTCTTGAGTAAAGTGCAGAATATGCTCTATCTTCAATAAGTTCAGAGGTTCTATCAAAATTTCTTGTGCCTAAAACTTCAAGAAAATGATATCCATAATCTGTTTTGAACACTTCTGAGACTTCGTTTAATTCAGACTGGAGCATCATATCTTCAAATTGTTTTACCATTGTGCCCTTAGTAAACCAATCTAAGTCACCACCTTTTAAGGCAGACCCTTCGTCCTCAGAAAACTCTTTAGCAAGCTCACCAAAATCCTCACCAGCTATAATTCTATTTCGAATATCTTCTATTTCTATAAATGTTTCATCTAAATTTCTTATAGCTGTAGGCATTAAAAGGACATGTCTGACATTCCACTGATCTTCATATTTAACATAAGGACCTCTTTTTTCTTCTATTTTCAAGATATGAAATCCTGATCCTGTTTCTAAAGGCTTTGAAATAGTTCCAACTACCTCTTCTTTTAAAGCTGTTCCAAATATTTCAGGCATATCAGCAATTTTTCTCCATGGCATTAAGCCGCCATTAGAAGCATTTCCTGCAAGAGATTCTTGTTGAGCAATAATATCGAAGCTTTCATCAGAGTCTAGCCTAGTTAAGATAGAATCGGCTTTACTTTTCGTTTTTACCAATATCTGTCTTACCAATAATTCAGGTCTAATTTGTGCTACCGATGCATCAGTTTTTAAGAAACTTACAAACTCTTGTTCAGTAATATTTATCTCATTTCCAACTTTACCTCTTTGTACTCTTTGGATGATCATATCTTTTCTAATTTTTTCTCGAACAGCTTCATATGATTGGCCGGCTTCTTCTATAGTCGTTATAAAGTTTTCAAGAGAAAGATTGTTATTAGCAGCAATTGTATTAAGAGTTTGATTAAGTTCACCATCACTTATTCTAATACCATAAAGATTACCAAGTTGGAGTTGCAGCTCTTCTATAATTAATCTTTCTATTACTTGTTCTCGCAATTCTTCTCTAGGTGGAATAGTTATATTTTGCATCTGCATATTCATTTTTATCTCTAAAATGCTTTCAGTAATTTGGGATTCCATAATAAGACCATCATCAACAATAATTGCAACCCTATCTAAGATTTCCACCCTAGCAAATACCAACGCAGGTATAATCATTAATAATGAGAATATTGTTAATTTTTTCATAATAAAAAGTTCCCTAATAATTAAGTAAAGAATCTTGAAGCATTTTATCTATCTTATTCACTGATGCGCTAAAGCCTTTTAATTCAAATTCAAAATTGATTCTACTTTTATTTTCAATATTTATCATATTGTCCCATGCATCATTTATGTATGTATAGCTTGAATTATAAAGATCATTATATCTTGTAAGATTCTTATCACTACCTATTATTCTCAATGCAATACAACAGTTTTCATATTCAAGCCCAATCATACTTTGAATTTTTACGTCATATTCATTGTCATGTTGGAACTTCCCAATAATTTTGAACCCATCTCTAATATTTATAGAGGTATATATTTCTGAATAGTTTAGGGTTTGTCTGAAATTTCCAGCCATTCTTCTATATCTCTTCGCAACACCCAAAGTTCCTATAGACGATTTTGTTAAAAAATTGATACCACCAATATGTAATTTGTTATCTTTATTATCAAAACCGCCATATATTTTTAATGAATTATTCATATTAGGCATCCACATCGAGGACATTATAAATTTCTTTTTATGCGGATTTACCATATTGGGATTAGATAGATAAACTTTGTTATCTGAATGGGTATATTTTTTTGCAAAAGTAAACTTTAATACATCCCTATTAAATTTATTGACTTTATAAGCAAAGCCAATACTGTGATTTGCTTCATCAGATATTCTATCCATGCCTGAAAAACGGCTGTTTTCAAAGACTTGATTGTTATAACTTATCAAATCACTATCAAATACAGGATTTCCTGCTTGATCTTTGTATTGGGAAAAGCCGACTAACAATCTTGGTTGAATTGATGAAAAGCCGTTTTTATTATTTTTTAGAAAGACACTGCTCACATTAATTGTTGCGTTTGGACTATGAATATTATTATTAGCTAATTTATGATTATTTAAATCATAACTTAAACTTTTTAACCCTATAGAGGCATCAATAGTAAATATATTTTTTATAAACTGCTTAGAAAATGTAAGATCAGAATATGTTCTTCTTCCTTCTACAGGATCTTCAATAATTGCTAGATACTTACCCATTGAGCTTGATGTCCCAAAAAACTCATGTAAATTATTAGCCTCAAAGTTTGTAATATTAAGTTTATGTTTTATATTTACTAAGTTAATTCTTTTACTAAAATTCACATTTATTGAGGGTGATTTTTTATAACCATTTGTAAGTAATGGATTGAGAGCTTGATAACCTTCATGCTCAAAACTAATTTGAAAATTTTTAAAAGATGAATATATTTTTACATTTTGATTTAAATAATGATCACGTTGCATTCCAACTGAAGTAATTTCTCCTGGTATATCTCGAAGGGCCATTGCATCAGAGGCCTCACCCCAATTAATAACTATTTCACCCCAATTCATTCCTGAGCCATCATTGAGCATCAAAGAGTCCTGTATTTTATATGCCCACCTGGAGTTTGCTTGTTCAGGAAAGTTTTTCTGCATTTCTTTATCACTATTAAAGAAGAAAGCATCGATATTGTTTTTAGTATGCTCTTTAATATAACGATAATTTAGTTCTATGCCTGAACCTCTTTCAGCAATATTTCTTAATGCTAGAGTAATGTCTGAATGATCAGACAATATTGCAAAATATGGAACTGAAAAATCAACACCATCAGATGATGATGATAATGTAGGCTCTAAAAAGCCAGATAATCTTTCATTAGTAGTTGCAAAAGGCATGTAAGGGGCCTTAAAAACACTAACACCTTTTATTTTAAGGGTTATATTTTTAGCATAACCTCTATAGGTTTCATTATTCAAACCAACTTCATTTGCTCCAATGAGCCAACCATCAGAAGGATTCATACATGATGATATTATTGCATCATTGAAACTTAGATCATTGTCTAAAGAGCCATTTAATTGGCTAAAATCAACCTTTAAACCTCTATAGGGTAAAAAGATGCTGCCATCTTGAATTTCAATATTATTATTTGATCTCATTAAAGATCCCTTTTGGCCTTGAAGAAAAAAGTTTTCTAACGATAGCTTTGTATCTTTTTCAAATTGAATTAGATCCTTATTTTCTGATATTAATGCTTCTGATGAGCTTAAGGAACCTCCTGGAAAATTAATGAGAACATTATTATTCAAACTAACAGCATTATTTTCATCAAAACTTAATAAGTCAGCTTCTACGTTTATGTCTTTATTTTGTATAAGAGCAATGTCAAGGTTATATACCATACAAGAATCTGCACTATAATCTTTACTCATACTTATCAGGCCAGAATTATTAGCTTCAAGGAATGTTCCAAAAGATAGCAATACTGACAAAGCAGTAAATCGTATAGTGTTCATTGTATTTATTTTATACCTGTTAGCTTAGAAAGCGCATTTTTCGGAAAGTTCTATTTTTCCTTCAAAACTTAATTAGCAATATATGCTTCCAAGTCAATAAGACTATCTTTACCAAAGAAAATTTCTTTATCATCAACAAAAAAAGTTGGAATACCAAAAGCACCTTTTTCAACTGCTAAATTAGTATTTTCAATGAGTTCATCTTTAATCTCTTGGCTCTGCATTTTTTCTACAAGTATTTCTATATCAATATCAGTTTCATTAGTAAGTAAATTGATAAGAATATCCTGATCTCCAAGGTTAAGACTTTCTTCCCACATGCCTTTAAAGATAGCCTCAATATATTGATCGAAAACATTCAATGAGATTGCTGCAATAGCTCCTCTTTGCAGTTGAAGCGTCATTATTGGAAAGAATGAGTTCATGGTAAATTTGTCTAAATTATGCTTTTGGACAAATCTTGCTATTTCAATATTCTGATACTCAAGCTTATTTGTTATTCCGCTGAAAGCCAGCATAGGAGCTTGATTATTAGTTATTTTAAAGATTCCTCCTAGCAAACAAGGAATGTAATTAAAGGTTTTACCAGTCCTATTCTCAATACCTGGAATCACCTTATGACACAAGTAAGCATTAGGACTAGCAACATCAAATATAAAGTCTATTTTCATTTTTATTAAATATTTTGTTAAAGTTTAATAGCAAGTGATCAAATACTATACAAGTTTATAACTAAATATGAAAAATAACTCAGAATATTCAGCAATTATTATTGGTGCAGGTGTTGCAACTGGAAGTGCATTAACAAAGAAATTTGCCAAAGAAGGCTATAAGGTTTGCCCAGTTCGGAGAGGGACAAATGCATCTGATTTAAAGGATTTGGAAGAAGAAATTAAGCAAGATGGTGGATGGGCTCAAGGATTTGAAGTAGATGCGAGAGATGAAGATGCAATTAAAAAACTTTTTAAAGAAGTAGAAGAAGAAGTAGCTCCAATTGATGTAGTAATTTTTAATCCAGGAGCTAATGTTTTTTTTCCAATTGAAGAGACAACTGCTAGGGTTTACAGAAAGGTCTGGGAAATGGCTACATTTGCGGGCTTTCTTACTGGTAGAGAAGCTACAAAATATATGAAGCCTCGAGGACACGGGTCTATTTTGTTTACAGGAGCTACAGCTTCTATTAGAGGAGGTGCAGGATTTTCAGCCTTTGCAGGAGCTAAGTTTGCATTAAGAGCTTTGTCTCAAAGCATGGCAAGAGAACTTGGACCCCAGGGTATACATGTTGCACACATAATTATAGATGGAGCTATTGATACTCCTTGGATAAAAGAAAATTTTCCTGATGCATATGCACTGAAGGAAAAAGACGGTATCCTAAGTCCTGAAAAAATTGCAGAAACTTATTGGAATGTTCATTTACAAGATAGAACTGCATGGACACAAGAATTAGATCTAAGACCTTATATGGAAAAATTTTAAGAGGAAGAAATTATGAATTTAAAAGACAAAGTAATATTTATATCAGGTGGAAGCAGGGGTATTGGATTAGCAATGGCAAAGAAAGCTGCAGAAGATGGAGCTAAGATTGTAGTTGCAGCAAAAACAGCAGAGCCACACCCTAAACTTCCAGGAACTATTTTTACCGCAGCAGATGAAATCATTGATGCCGGCGGCGATGCATTACCTATGGTATGTGATATAAGGAATGAGGATAATGTTCGTGATGCTATCAATAAAGCAGTCGAGCATTTTGGTGGAATAGATATTTGTATTAATAATGCTTCGGCAATTCAATTAACTAATACTCTTGATACTTCAATGAAACGATATGACTTGATGCATCAAATTAATGGAAGAGGAACCTATATGGTTAGTAAATATTGCTTACCTCATTTACTAAAATCAGATAATCCTCATATCTTAAATCTTGCTCCACCATTAGATATGGACCCAAAATGGTTTGGAGGTCATGTTGGCTACACTATGGCTAAATACACCATGAGTATGTGTGTTTTAGGTATGGCAGCTGAATTTAAAGAGCAAGGAGTTGCCGTTAATGCATTGTGGCCAAGAACAGCTATAGCCACAGCAGCAGTGCAGAATCATCTTGGTGGAGATGAAATAATGCGCTTATCTAGAAATGTAGACATTATGGCTGATGCAGCATATACAATTTTAACTAAAGACTCTAAAACCTTTAGTGGCAATTTTTGTATTGATGACATAGTTTTATATGAGGCTGGTGTAACTGACTTTACCAAATATGCGAATGTACCATTTGGTGAGTTAATGCCTGATTTCTTTGTTCCAGATAATACTCCGCTTCCAGATGAGGTGAAGAATAGTTAGCTTTGAAAGAATCAGAAGTAATAGATTTAGCTGCTCAATGTGGCTATGAGTGCGAAAGAGCTATAGCTTTAAAATTAGAAGCAAGTGGTCGTGAATACTGGAGATTAAGCTATAAGCCAAATAATTTAATATTTTGTTACTTAGAAGTATCTTTGGGTGACCATAATCAGTTTTGTTATTTAGCTGACTGTTTTAAAACACATAGTATTAATGCTCCAAAAGTATTAATGCACAATCAAAAACTTGGGGTTACTATTCAAGAAGACCTTGGCGATGATGATCTGCTAGAAATTTTAAATGAATCCAATAAAAATGAATTGATTAATAAAAGTTTAGAACTTTTAGTCCAAGTCCAGGAAATTAAAAGTCTTAAGATAAAAAAGTTATCAGAAATAGATTTAACAGATCAATCGAATCTTTTTAATGAAATATTTTGTAATAATTTTTTAGATATTAATCCTGATCAATGTGTAAATGACTTATCTTTTGCCGCTATAGAAAATCTTATAAAACAACCTTATTTTAATTGTCATTTTGACTTTGAAAGAAGAAATCTCATCGTATCTGAAGATAAAACTATAAGCGTTATTGATTTTCAAGACCTTTGTATCGGTCCAATTGGCATTGATTTGGCTGGCATACTTCTAGATCATTACCTGCCATTTGACAAAGTATTTGTAAAAGATTCTTTAGAATTTTATAAAAATAGATCTTCACTAGCATTAAATAATAATGAATTATTTGAATGTTTTAGATGGGGAGGTATTCAAAGAAATATGCGAATACTTGGAACATTATCAAGATTATATTTAGAAAATGATAGAGCATTTAGGCTTAATGATTTGCCGATGATATTAGATAACTTAATAAGTATTATCCCAAATGATTGGACTTGTAAAAGCTATATGATTGATACAATAAAACCTAAATTAAAACAAAAGTTAGCAATGATATGAAGGCGATGGTTCTTGCTGCCGGTATAGGAAAGAGGTTATTGCCTTTTACAAAAGATATGCCTAAACCTCTTATTAAAGTTGGAGCCGAAACTTTACTAGATAGAAACATCAAGAAAATCTTTGATGCTGGAATATTAGATATTGTTATTAATGTATCCTACCTTGGCGACATGATTGAAAAGCATTTAGCTCAACATTATAAGGATGCAAATATTACTATAATCAAAGAAAAATGTATTTTAGGGACGGGCGGAGGAATACTCAATGCTATTGAACATTTTGATGATGAACCCTTCCTATTAATTAATGCAGATACTTATCATGAAATACCGCTTACTATATTGCCAAATAATACTCAGTTTGCACATCTCATAGGAGTAAGTAATCCTGATCACAATATTGAAGGCGATTTTTCTATAGAAAATAAAAGAGTAATTATTTCTGAAAGCACTAACGCATTAACATTTGCAGGGATATCTATAATAAATCCATGCATTTTTAAACAAGCTAATCTACCAAAAGCGCCTTTTGATATTTGGAATTATGTTTTAAAAGATTTGATCATACAAAATAAAGTCACTGGCGAGAAAGCAGATAAATTATGGATAGATGTTGGTTCTCCAGAGCGACTTTCTCTTGCCATTAATGCTGATAAAGAAGAAAATTAAACTATGAGTGAAAATAAATACATAATCGCACCTTCAATATTGTCTGCAAACTTTGCAACTCTTGGTAAAGAGGTTGAGGATGTTATGGCATCTGGAGCCGACTGGGTACATTTTGATGTAATGGATAATCATTATGTTCCTAACCTGACAATTGGCCCTATGGTATGTAAATCACTAAGAGATTATGGAATAAAGAATTTTATAGATGTGCATCTTATGATTGAGCCGGTAGATGAGCTAGCTGCTGACTTTATTAATGCAGGAGCAGATCTTATAAGCTTCCATCCAGAGGCTACAAAGCATGTTCATAGATCTATAAATGCTATTAAAGATGCTGGCTGCAAGGCAGGGCTAGCTATTAATCCAGGCACATCCTTAAATGTGCTCGATGACGTTATCGAAGAGTTAGATTTAGTTTTGTTAATGAGTGTTAATCCCGGATTTGGTGGCCAAAGCTTTATAAGCGGGACTCTAAATAAAATTGAAAAAGTTCGTCAGATGATTGATGCCAGTGGAAAAGATATCAGACTAGAAGTAGATGGCGGTGTGAATTTAAATACCATTGGTGATGTTGCTGCAGCAGGTGCTGATACCTTTGTAGCTGGGTCAGCTATTTTTGGTACTGATAATTATGAAGATACCATCTCAAAACTTCGCGCACAGATATCTTAAATTATTTTTTGTCAGCAGTTTATTTTTATCTGGTGAACTGCATACCAAAAATAAAGATACTATTAATCTAAAATCAATCCTTCCTAATATTGAGATTGCTGATAATTTTTACGCAAGAAAACGTGGCCTAATGTATCGATCTTCATTACAAGCAAATACAGGAATGCTTTTTATCTGGGAAGACTACTCTACAAGATGTATGTGGATGAAGAATACGAAAGTGCCTCTAAGTATAGCTTTTATGTCAGAAGAGAAAGAAATTTTAGAAATTTATGATATGGTTCCCATGTCCGAAACGAGTATATGCTCAGAAAACAAGGCTGCTTTCGCTTTAGAGGTAAATAGAGGCTGGTTCAAAGAGCATAATATCTCTAAAGGACATATATTAGATTTTTAAACATGATCACTAAAGAAGAGTATATAAAGTATGCTGATTCAGCTTATTCAATCATTCCTTTAACAAGGGAGATTGATAATGCTGGAGATACTCCCATTTCTTTATATTCAAAAATCTCAGATCAACAAAATACTTTTTTGCTCGAATCTGTTGAGGGTGGCAATAGATGGGCTCAGTTTTCTATTATTGGATTTGACTGCCAAGATTATATAAAGGTTTCAGGAAATCAGATTGAAACTTGTTTAGATGGTGTTTCAAAATCATTTCATTCAGATGATCCATTGAGCAGCATTCAGAAGATTACTTCTCAAGATAAAGCTCCTCAGCTGGAGGGAATGCCAAGATTTTATGGAGGCTATGTAGGATTCTTTGCTTATGAAAGTGCTCAATATGCAGAAACTAAAATAGCGAAGCTAGCTTCTAAGAATTCTAAGTTTAAAGATCATATGCCAGAGATTTATTTAATTAAGGCAGAAAAATTAATCATTTTTGATAATTTTGCCAGCACAACTAAGATTATTTTTAATGCAAACTCAAAAAAATTCTCATATACAGAATCCCAAAAAGAATTAGATAAAATTGAGAAATTAATTAAGCATCCAATAACCATCACCAATGATAACTTTAAAAAACCTACTGGAAGTCTTGAGTTTAAATCAAACTTTACAAAAGCAGAATATCTCGATGCAGTTAATACGATTAAAAATTATATTAAAGAGGGTGATGTTATGCAGGTGGTTCTTGCACAAGATTATTCTTCAAACTTTCATGGGGATCCCTTTATTTTGTATAGAGCAATTCGAAAACTAAACCCTTCTCCATACATGTATTTCTTAGATTTTGAAGGGTTTCAGGTAGTAGGATCATCACCAGAGATCCTTATTCGATTAGAGGATGAAAATTTAACTTTAAGGCCTCTTGCAGGAACTAGGAAAAGAGGCAAAAACCCAGAAGAAGATAACATTAATGAACAAGATTTATTAAATGATCCCAAGGAAATAGCTGAACATTTAATGCTAATTGATTTAGGCAGAAATGATGTTGGTAAAGTTTCAAAAATTGGTTCAGTAAAGGTAACCGATAAGATGATTATTGAGAAATATTCTCATGTAATGCATATCGTCTCAAATGTAATTGGCAGTATTGATGATGATCTTAATTATATTGATGCACTTAAAGCATCTTTACCAGCTGGGACTTTATCTGGAGCACCAAAAATAAGGGCTATGGAGATTATTCATGAACTTGAGCCAAGTTCTAGAGGTATCTATGGTGGCGCTATTGGGTATATTTCTTGGAATGGCAATATTGATACAGCTATAGCAATAAGAACTGCAGTTATTAAAGACAATATTATTCATGTCGGAGCAGGAGCTGGAATAGTTGCAGACTCTGTGCCAGAAAATGAATGGCTAGAGTGCAAACAAAAATCTAAGGCATTTATTGACGCTATGGAGATGATCTTATGATTTTAGTTATAGATAACTATGATTCTTTTACCTACAACTTAGTTCATTATATTGGAGAGCTTGGTAATGAGGTTATTGTAAAAAGAAATGATGAAGTAAGCCTTGAAGATATAGCTGCACTTAATCCTAATAAAATTGTAATTTCTCCAGGACCTTGCACCCCAAAAGAAGCTGGCATCTCAATTGACTTAATAAAAGCTTCATCAGTTCCAATACTAGGAGTTTGTTTAGGACACCAGTCTATAGGAGCAGCATTTGGTGGCACGATTATAAAAGCTCCAGAAATATTTCATGGAAAACTCTCAGAAATTACTCATAACAATAAAGGCCTATTTAAAGGTATCGATAATCCTTATTCAGTAGTTAGATATCACAGCTTAATTATTGAGAAAAACTCTTTACCAGATGAATTACAAATAACCTCAGTACTCAAAGATAATCCTGACATTATCATGGCAGTCCAGCACAAAGAGAGACCAATTTACGGAGTACAATTCCATCCTGAATCTATAGAGACAGATTTCGGAAAAAAACTCATTCAAAATTTCTTAACATTATGATTGACAATATTCTAAAAAAATTAGAAGCCAAGAAACACTTACAATCTGAAGAGATGCAGTTTGCAGTTGAAAGCATAATGACCGGTGTGGTTGATGATAGCGATATTGAGAAATTTCTTTTAGCTTTAAATGAAAAGGGTATTAAAGAAGTAGAAATAACTGCTGCTGCACAAGTTATGAAAGAAAAATCTTTAAGATTTAATTTAGGAGATGGGAGTCATATTGATACTTGCGGGACGGGCGGCACAGGCCTTCATACATTTAATTGTTCTACCGCATCATCCTTTGTTGCTGCAGCTGGGGGTGCTCAAATTACTAAACATGGCAACAAGGCTATCTCTAGCAAGTCAGGCAGCGCAGACTTTTTAACAGCTGCAGGTGCTGATATTGGGCATGACAGAGAAAAACTTGAAAAAGTTTTTGCAAAGGTTGGATTTGTATTCTTATTTGCGCCTTTACATCATCAATCTATGAAATATGTCATGCCAGCACGACAACGTATAGGTCAAAAAACTATTTTTAACTTATTAGGTCCTCATACGAATCCTTGCGGAGCTAAAAGACAGGTTCTAGGTGTTTATGATAAAAAACTACTTGAGACCTTTTCAGAAGTGTCAAAAAATTTACATATGGAGCATGTCTTAATTGTTCATGGAGATGATGGCCTGGATGAAATAACTATTACGGGCTCAACCACAATTTCTGAACTTAAGAACTATAAAATTAATCAGTACAAAATATCACCAAAAGATTTTGGGCTTTCAACCGCAGACTTCAGTGAGATATCTGCTCAAACTCCTGAAGAAAGTTTGCTTTTAGTCCGTGAGGCCTTTGCTGGAAAACAATCAGCAATTCAGGACATGATTGCTTTAAATGCAGGGGCTGGCCTTTATGTTGCAAGAAAAACTGAGTCTATTGCTGATGGAGTAGAGCTAGCTTTTGATTTAATGAATAGTGGCAAAGCAGCTGACAAACTAGCAGCCTATGTAAGAGTATCAAGTAGCTAATGACAATTTTAAATGACATTGTAAAAAATACTAAAGCTAAATTAGTTGAAAAAAAGGCAGCAGTATCTTTAGATGAAATTAAATTACAGCTGAGCAGATTAGATCTTCCAAAGGGAAAATTTAAGGCGAGTCTTGCTGGAAAAGCAGAGGCCGTTATTGCAGAAATAAAGAAAGCCTCACCAAGTGCAGGGATTATTAGCGAGAACTTTGATCCAATCCAAAAAGCTCAAGAATATCAAGAATTTGGAGCTGCAGCCTTATCTATTCTTACAGAAGAAGACTTCTTTTTAGGCAGCAATCAATACTTAAAAGACGTTAAAGCAATAACATCACTACCTATTTTAAGAAAAGATTTTATGGTTGATGAATATCAAATCTATGAAGCTAAATTAATAGGAGCAGACTGTATTTTACTCATCGCCAGCATTCTGTCAGATATAGAAATAACTGATTTTGTAGCCTTAGCTGAAGTTCTTGAATTAGATTACTTGATTGAAGTTCATGATGCAGAAGAGCTTCAAAGGGTTGAGCATTTTAATAATGCATTAATAGGAGTTAATAATAGAAACCTCAAAACATTTGAAGTTGATATTAATAATTCGGTCAATTTAAAAAATTCTTTCTCGGGTGATAATATTTTTATCGCTGAATCTGGCATTAAAAATAAAGAGGATATGAACTATTTAAAAGAAAAAGGCATTAGTGCCTTTTTAATTGGTGAGAGTCTTATGAGGGGAAGCTTCTAAATATAAGCGCTCGTTGATGTCATAACTTTTGCTGTGGCTGACATTATTTTTTTTGTCGGAATTTTAAGCTCCTCACCACCATTATCAACGGCTTGTTGTGCATGAAGGTCTTCATCTTCACGCATTGTTTTTAGAATTTCAATTGTCTCTTTGTCTTTAGGCGAAATTTTATCTAAGTGCTTATCTATATGTGCTACTACTTGTTTTTCAGTTTCTTCCACAAAACCTAAACTAACTTTTTCACCAAAATTACCAAAAACAGCACCTATAGCAAAAGATCCTGCATACCATATTGGATTTAGAATTGAACCTCTTCCTTCTAATTCATCTAAACGTTTTTTACACCAAACTAGATGATCTGTTTCTTCTTCTCCAGCTTCAATGAGATGTTTTTTTATTTCAGGATCCTTGCATACTAATGCCTGACCTCGATAGAGAGCCTGAGCTGCAACTTCACCTGCTAAATTTACTCGCATCATTTGAATAGACAATTTTTTTTCTTGCTGAGTGAGTTCTTCTGAATTCTTTTGAGAAGGCTCAGGCGGATAAGTTCTGCCAGTCCCAGATTTCTTATTTGATAATGTTTTTAGCGCAATATCAAATTCATTAATAATATTATCTATGATGCTCATTTAATCCCTTTAAAACCAATATCTTTTCTAAAAAAAGCTCCTTCAAAAGAAACTGTATCTACTAAATTATAAGCTTTTGCCTGAGCAGCTTTCAAATTATCTCCCAAAGCTGTAGCACAGAATACTCTTCCACCAGCAGTCATTATTTGATCTCCATTAAGCTTGGTTCCAGCATGAAATAATTTCATATCTAAATCATCCGAGCTTGTAATGGTAACTTTATGACCAGAAGCATAACTTTCCGGATAACCCTCACTAGCTATAACAACTCCACAAGCATGTTTATCAGTCCAATCTATTTCATATGAATCTAATTGATTATCAATAGCAGCCAGGCACAATTGCACAAGGCTAGATTTCAATCTAAGCAAGATAGGCTGTGTTTCTGGATCTCCAAACCGACAGTTGAACTCAAGAACTTTTAATTCACCTTTACTAATCATTATTCCAGCATAAAGAAAACCTAAATAGGGCGAGCCTTCAGCTATTAAGCCATTCATAGTCGGTTTCATAACTTCATTAAGAATTTTTTGATGCATACGCTCATCAACAATAGGCGCAGGAGAATAAGCGCCCATACCTCCAGTATTCAAACCCACATCACCATCGCCAACAGCTTTATGATCTTGGCTTGTTGCAAGTGAAACTATCTTATCTTTGCTTACTACTGCTATAAAACTTGCTTCCTCACCCTCTAGAAAATCTTCAATAACTACTCTGCTTCCAGCTTCACCGAAAGCCTGATCTTTAAAAATACTGCCTAATGCTTCAACTGTCTCTTCTTTGTTATTGCAAATAATGACACCTTTTCCAGCAGCAAGACCATCAGCTTTAACAACTGTAGGATAATCAATATCATTAATGTAATCTTTAGCAGCACTATAATTGTCAAAAGAAGCATAGGCAGCTGTTGGGATTCCATATTTAATGAAGAAGTCTTTAGAGAAGGTTTTTGAGCCTTCCAATTGAGCAGCAGCTTGAGAGGGACCAAAAGTTTTTATATCTTTACTTTGCAAATAGTCAGTTAACCCATTTACTAGAGGTTGCTCAGGACCAATAATTACGAGCCCAATATTTTCTTTTGTACAAAAATTCTCTATAGCTTGAAAATCATTTGCATCAATTGAGATATTACTTAATTTTTGTTCTAGGGCTGTGCCTGCATTTCCTGGACATACAAATACTTTGGTAACTGAGTTATCTTGTGCTGATTTCCATGCCAAAGCATGCTCTCTGCCGCCTGAACCTATTACTAGTACCTTCATTAGTGCCTAAAGTGTCTGGTGCTTGTATACATCATAGCTATGTCATTCTCATCAGCAGCAGCAATAACTTCTTCATCTCTAATAGATCCACCAGGTTGAATAATAGCCGCTATTCCGCTTGATGCAGCTTTGTCAATTCCATCTCTAAATGGAAAAAACGCATCTGATGCCATTACAGCCCCTTCAACTTCTAAGCCTTCTTCTTTTGCCTTTAGGTTTGCAATATCTGCACTAATTACTCTGCTCATTTGTCCAGCCCCAATACCAATTGTCTGTTTATTTTTAACATAAACAATTGCATTTGATTTCACAAATTTTGCAACTCTCCATGCAAACATTAGATCATTTATTTCACTATCACTTGGCTGCCTTTTAGTAACACACTTCAAATCTTCCTGTGGAATCATAAAAGTATCATCACTTTGAATTAATATCCCACCAGATACTTTTTTAATAACCCCAGGATAAGGATCATCTTGAACAAGATCTACTTTAAGGACTCTTATATTTTTTTTCTGTGCAAAAATTTCAAGAGCAGCTTTCTCATAGTCAGGCGCAATAACAACTTCAACAAACTGTCTGTTATCTATTTCATTAGCTGTTTTAGCATCAAGAGCTTTATTCAAAGCAATAATCCCACCAAAAGCAGAAGTTGGGTCTGTTTTAAAAGCCAAATCATATGCATTAAAAATAGAGTCAGACTCAGCAACACCACAAGGGTTAGCATGTTTAACAATCACGCATGCAGGCTCACTAAATTCTCGAACACATTCCCATGCCGCATCTGCATCAACAATATTATTGTAAGAAAGCTCCTTACCTTGGATAATTTCAGCATTAGCAATATTTTTATGTTCTAAATTAGCAAATGTTAAAAGACTTGCAGCCTGATGTGGATTTTCTCCATATCTAAGTGAGCTTTGTTTACTAAAAGAGTAATCTGGTAAATTAGTTTGGGTTTCTCCAGCAAGGTAATTTGATATGGCAGCATTATAATCAGCCATCAGTGTAAAGACTTTTAATGAAAGCTCCTTTCTAAAATCATAAGAAATACCTTCTTTACTTTCCCATTCATCAATCAATCTAGAATAATCTGAAGGATCAGATACAACAGCAACATCTTTAAAGTTTTTTGCAGCAGATCTAATCATAGTAGGACCGCCTATATCAATTTTTTCAATTGCTTCATCAAAAGAACAACCTGAAGCAATCGTTTCTTTAAATGGGTAAAGATTTACTACTACCAAATCGATAGTCTCATAACCACGCTCTGAGAGAACTTCCATATCTTGATCGCGTCTAGCAAGAATACCTGCGTGTATTTTTGGATGTAGTGTTTTTACTCTTCCATCCATCATCTCCTCAAATCCAGTAAAGTCAGATACTTCAATAACATTAGTTGTTATCTCTTTAATAGCCTTATAAGTTCCTCCTGTAGAAAGGATTTTTACATTTTGCGAAACAAGAAAATTAACTAGAGTATCCAAACCTTCTTTATTAGATAAACTTATTAAAGCTGTTTTTGGTTTCAGCGCATTCATTTTAAAAGATCGTATTTTTTTAATTTAGTTCTTAAGGTAGCCCTATTAATTCCTAAAATTCTTGAAGCTTTACTTTGGTTTTGATTAACAAACTTCATAGTTGCTATTAATAAAGGCGGCTCAATTTCATCAAGAACTAATTTGTATACATCAATTGGCATATTTGATTCAAGCTGACCATAGTATCGTTTCATAGCCTTTCTTACCTCTTCCTTGAGAGGCTTCTTGGAGTAATTATCGAATGATTTATTTTTTTTTGCCAAACTTAGTTATTTATCAAACAGAACTCATAAGTTTACAGTTGATTAAAAAATGCTCAATAGTAATTTAAAGATTTATTAATGTTTTTTTATTATCTCCAAGGATAATTTCTTTTATTTCATTATCTTTTAGAATTAGTCGAGTAGAAGAGGTGTAATCAGGATAAAAATGAAGCAGTTTTTGATTATTTAAAATAGAGGAAATAATGGTATTTATGACCATAAAATGACTAAATATTATAGTGTTGCTTTTAAATAAGAATAATTCCTCCATTATGCTTTTTTTCCAATCCTTCACCATATCAGGCAACATTACTTGCTCTTGCAACATAATCTTTTTTAGCCACTCTTGCTTTCTCTCATTAGGGATATTATCAGATGGAATTTCAGAAAATGCTTTGCAAGCAATAACATCTTTATTATAAAACTTAGCTAAAGGCTGGGACGTTTCAAGAGCTCTTCTTTTAGGGCTTGAAATAAAATTATATTTATTGAGATCATCTTTAGCGTAATAATCTATTAAAGCATGAGCTTGATTTTGTCCTTCTTTGCTTAACCCCGGGTCATTATGCTCTCCCCAAGATGCGCTTGCTTCTCCGTGCCTAACTAAAAGTAAAATATGAATAGTCATTTATAGAATTTTAATAGTTATTATAATGATATTGTGAAAACGCATAGAATGTATTTAAAAAATTTAGCAGATACTGCATCAGTGTATGAGCTTGATGCAATGCAATCCTCGCACATTACTAAAGTTCTGAGGATGAAAGAGGGACAAGAGATCGAGCTATTTAACGGTTCTGGACTCTCTTATAAGGCTAGAATTCTTAGCAGCACAAATAAATACACAAGAGTAGAGACCCTTTCTGACTCTATGTTAGTTGAGACCTCATCAGAAAGAATTATTGCGGTAGTACCATTTATTAAAAAAGAGAACCTTTTTTTTATGACACAAAAATTAACAGAAATGGGTGTCACTGACTTGATGTATTATAGGCCTGATAAATTAGATCAAAGCTTGCTTAAAAAAGATTTATTTAAATTAAATAAGAAACTTGAAGATGTTGTTATTGGTGGATGTAAACAATCAGGGATAAATTTCTTACCTAGTATTAAGTGTTTTAAAGACCTTGAAACTTGTTTGAATGATATTCCTATACAAACTTCTAACAATTTTGTCTGTTTTTTTGATCTTGATGCATCTGCAGGGTTGGCTGAAGTAGATTTTAGTGATGCGAATGAATATATTTTTATTACTGGGGCAGAATCTGGTTTTTCTGATAGAGAAAGGTTTAATATGGAAGAGAAAAATATTGCAGTGCGCTCATTAGGAAAAAATATCCTAAGAGCAGAAACAGCTCCAATTGCTGGCATAACTTTATTTCAATCTCATATAGGTAATATATAAAAATGAGCAAAAGAATTTTATTTATAACCGATCCAGTTGAAACACTTAGTGTTAAAAAAGATACATCTTTATTTATGATAGAGCATGCTCAAAGCATTGGTATTAGATCCTATCAGTGTGAAATGCTAGATATTTTGTTT
>QOPI01000005.1:0-42270 GCA_003331645.1 SAR86 cluster bacterium
TGAATAGCTTGCTTTGCAAATCGACCAATAGGAACAAGTCGAGTTTTTGATCCTTTTCCAAGCACTCTTAGAAACTGCATATCTTCTTCAAAATCATTGAGATTAACACCAGAGGTTTCAGATACCCTAAGACCTGAAGAATACATTAATTCAATTATTGCTAGATCTCTTATCTCTATATTATTTGATGGTTTAAAGTTCATAAGAATCTCAACATCTTCAGGCGACAGAACATCAGGCAAATGCTTTGCAGCCTTAGGCCCAGAAATCAGATCAAAAGGAGAAGATTCTATAATTTGATTTTTTAATAAAAACTTGAAAAATCCTTTAGCTGAAGATAAATGCCTCTGAATACTCTTTGGATTATTATTTGCTGCAAAAAGATTACCTACCCAGCTGGAACAAACAGATTCGGTAGCTTCAGAATAAGAGGTAATACCAAGCTCTTGTAAATATTTAACTAGCTTGAGAAGATCTCTTTTATAGGACCCAACAGTATTAGAAGAAAGATTTCTAACCGAAGCTATATATATTAAGTAGGCCTCAAGATCAGTTTCTATGAAATATCTTGAACTACTCATTTGAGGCTAGAGAAGACAGCCTTGCCTCAAGAACATCTCTGACATATTCAATAAATGTTGTATCTTCATCACCTAGATACTTAGTTCTGTCTTTACTTCCTAATTGCAAGAGGCCGATCTTACGACCATAAACTAGCACAGCAATTACCGCCGAACTAATTTCTTTATCCTCAAAAAGTATAGACAATTTTGCTGAAGAAAAACTTCCACAGTGGACAGCTCCTTTATGCAAAGATAGATCAGTCTTATCCTCAATTACTGAGATCTCAGAATTATCAAAGAATTTTAGAGTACATACATCAACTCCAAAATTATCCTTAAACTCCTTTTCAATGCGATTGGTTATATCTTTGTCATCGCTGGCTTCTAGAATAGATAAAGTTAAATTTTTTGATTTAATAAATAAATCCTCATTAACTTTAGCCTCCTCAACAAATGAAGTTAACAGCTCTATTAAAGTATTATGCTCCTCTCTAAGCCTTTTAATTTGTCTTTCCAATAATGATGAGGCATTTCCAGAATCGTGCTTAAAATCTAATTCAGTTAATAAGGCTTCTCTAGAAACAAAAAAATCAGGATTATCTAATAGGAATATTTCAACATCTTTGGCATTAATAGACTCACTCATTTATAACTCCATCAAAATCTAATTTAGTAGGACCTCGCATGACTAGTTTATCATTTGCGTTGAAGAAGTTAAGAAAGCCCCCTTCAGAGCTAACTTTTAATGATTGCTTATTTTTAGTTTCAAGAAAGGCGATAGATGCTGCAGCAGAACCACATGAAAGTGTTTTACCAACCCCATTTTCAAATGTAGATATCACAACCTCTTTGTTTTTAATTTTGTATATTGAAATATTCATTTGATAAGGTCTAATAAGAGCCCTTATTTCCTCATATAAATCATTCAAATTTAATTCATTTATATCTTTAACCTTAATGCATAAATGGAGGTTACCAGAATCCACCATAAAAAAAGGTTGTTTAATAAAACTCTTTAATGTGTTTTCAAGAGTTAAATCTTCATAGTAATTTGGCAAGTTTATAGATACTTCGATTAAGCTTTTTTCAGCTGGTTTCACAGCCGATACCTGATTTGTTGTTTCAATCATCATTTCTTTTCTAGGCGCTAAATTTTTCATCCAGATGTAGTCGCTGGCGCATCTTATTCCATTAAGGCACATTAAGGCTTCACCACCATCTGCATTGTAGAACTTTACAAAGAAATCATTTTGATAAGCCTTTGGAGCTGAGATTAGTATCAATTGATCAAAACCAATACCCTTATTTCTACAGGCAATTTTTTGAATAAAATCTTTTTTTAAATCAATATCGGATTCAATAGAATTAATTATTACAAAATCGTTTCCATTGCCATTCATCTTTGAATAATTAATCATGCAATTTTTTTCTAGAAGCTTCCAAGAATGTTTAATAGATTAATAGGTCCTTTGACTCCACAAGCACTAAGGACAATTAAAATAAAAAATATATTGACTAAGTTCTTAAATTTTTTCATAGAGCTTATTATGATTAATAAACCCTATGATTGTAAGATGATAACTTCTAATATTTGTAGGTTTCTTCCTTAAATGGACCATCTTTTGGCACATTAATATAGTCAGCTTGATTTTGAGTAAGTTGAGTCATAACTCCACCAAAGCCTGCAACCATTAGCGACGCAACCTCTTCATCTAATTTTTTAGGAAGGATTTCCACACTTATCATCTCAGCCTTTGTTTCTTCATCATTAATATTTGCAAAACCTTGCTTATATAAGTGAATTTGAGCCAGAACCTGGTTGGCAAAAGAGCCATCCATAATTCTGCTAGGATGCCCTGTAGCATTTCCAAGATTAACCAGTCTTCCTTCAGCAAGTAAGATAATATAATTTTTACTAGTCAAGTCTGGTGTTTGTTCAGGAGTGGTATCTCTAAAGATTCTATGAACTTGCGGCTTAATTTCATCCCAATACCACTTATCTCTCATGTAAGCAGTATCAATTTCGTTATCAAAATGGCCAATATTACAAACTACAGCAGTATTTTTTAAAGTGCTAAGCATGGCTGAGTCACAAACATTAACGTTTCCTGTTGTTGTTACAATAAGATCAGTGTCTTGCATAACATTTAAATTAATATCATCTTCCTTCCTTGTAACTACGCCATCTTTATAGCAAGAAACTACCTGAAATCCATCCATACATGCTTGCATTGCACAGATAGGATCTGATTCAACTACACTTACAATCATTCCTTCTTGAGCTAAACTAGCAGCAGAGCCTTTTCCAACATCACCATAACCAATAACTAGGCCTTTTTTACCAGAAAGAAGCATATCAGTACCTCTTTTTAAAGCATCATTAAGACTATGACGACAGCCATATTTATTATCATTTTTAGCTTTTGTGACAGCATCATTGACATTGATTGCAGGAATTTTTAACTCACCTTTTTGAAGCATTTCTTTTAATCTATGCACTCCAGTTGTCGTTTCTTCCGAAACGCCATGAATTTTATCAAGCATATCTGGAAATTTATCATGGACCATAGCTGTTAGATCACTACCATCATCTAATATCATATTTGCATCCCAGGGAGCACCATCTTTACAAATGGTCTGTTCTATACACCATTCAAATTCTTCTTCAGTTTCACCTTTCCATGCAAAAGTTGGAACACCTCTTGCTGCCATTGCTGCTGCAGCATGATCTTGAGTTGAAAATATATTACATGATGACCATCTTAGCTCTGCGCCAAGATCAATTAATGTTTCCATTAAAACAGCTGTTTGAATGGTCATATGGATACATCCCATAATCTTAGCTCCAGCCAAAGGTTGTTCAGCCCTGTATTTTTCTCTTAAAGCCATTAAAGCTGGCATTTCATTCTCAGCAAGAGAAATTTCTCTTCTACCGAATTCTGCAAGATTAATATCTGCTACTTTATAGTCATTTTCCATTTTATTTCCTTAATTTAAGATTAATTTTATTGTGATATTTCTGATGCTTTATCAGTATTTTCCCATGAAAGATCTATATCTGATCTGCCAAAGTGCCCATAAGCAGCTGTTGGAAGATATATAGGCCTCTTTAGATCAAGCATATTGATAAGACTTTTTGGTCTAAGATCAAATTCTTCTTCTACAATTTTTACTATAGCTTCTTTAGAGATTTTCTCGCTATTAAAAGTCTCAACATGAATTGACGTTGGCTTTGCAACACCAATAGCATATGAAACTTGGATTTCGCAATAATCAGCTAGGCCAGCAGCTACTATATTTTTAGCTACATATCTTGAAGCATACGCAGCAGATCTATCAACTTTTGATGGGTCTTTCCCTGAAAAAGCTCCACCACCATGCCTTGCCATACCCCCATAAGTATCAACAATTATTTTTCTTCCAGTTAGACCACAATCTCCAACAGGACCACCAATTACAAATTTGCCTGTTGGATTTATATATATGTTAGTAGAATCTAGCAGCCACTCTTCGGGCACTATTGGTTTAATAATCTTATCCATGACTTCAGCTTTAATCTCATCCTGTGAAACATCTTCATCATGTTGAGTAGATAAAACTACAGCAGACAAACCTTCTATAGTTTTGCCATCATCAGAATAGATCACGCTTACTTGGCTTTTTGCATCAGGTCTTAACCATTTAAGCTCACCACTTTTCATTACATCAGCTTGTTTTTTAACTAATCTATGAGAAAGATCAATAGGCAATGGCATCAAAGACTCTGTTTCAGTACAAGCATATCCAAACATTAGACCCTGATCACCAGCACCTTGCTCGAGGTTTTCTCCTTCCCCCTCAGTAACTCCTTGAGAAATATCTGGAGATTGCTCAAATACCAGATTGGTAAAATCACAAGTATCTCCATTAAAACCATATTCATCGGTGTTATAGCCGATATCATTAATTGTTTTTCGCACCACAGGCTCTAAATCTGGACTAGCAAGTGAAGTTATCTCTCCAGCAATATAGACCATATTATTTTTTATCATGGTTTCGCAGGCTACTCTGCTATTTGGATCTTCTGCTAAGTAAGCATCAAGAACCGCATCAGATATTTGATCACAAACTTTATCTGGATGACCACCGGAAACTGATTCAGACGTAAAAATATAACTCATTTCTTCTCTCCCAATAATTCAAAAAAAACTGTGAGAAAAAATATTTTTTTAGGTGAAATCACTCTATAAGAGTAAAAAACTCACAAGGAGTATATTTATATCAAAAAAGTATATATTTAGCTATTATTTTTATAAGTAAAATATTATTATTCCTAAAACTATTTCGGAAATAATATTGAACCAATCTGAATCAATAAATGCCATAAGATTTTTATCAATGGACGCTGTCCAAAAAGCCAATTCTGGGCATCCAGGAATGCCGATGGGGATGGCAGAAATAGCTACAGCCCTTTGGAAGAATCATTTAAATCATAACCCAAGCAACCCTCGTTGGTTTAATAGAGATAGATTTGTCCTATCAAATGGTCATGGCTCAATGCTTTTGTATAGCCTTCTCCATCTAACCGGTTACAAAATGACAATTGATGATTTGAAGGATTTTAGGAAACTGAAATCTAAAACACCAGGCCACCCTGAATATGATATAGATTATGGCATTGAGACAACAACTGGACCTCTAGGTCAGGGTATTGCAAATGCAGTAGGCATGGCAATTGCTGAAAAGCGATTGGCTGCAGAATTTAACTCACAAGATATTAAGCCTGTGGATCACTATACCTATGCATTTTTAGGAGATGGTTGCCTTATGGAAGGTATATCACATGAAGCCTGTTCTTTTGCTGGAACCCATGAGCTTGGAAAGTTAATTTGTTTTTATGATCAAAATGGCATCTCTATTGATGGGGAGATTGATAATTGGTTTACAGACGATTCTGTAAAGAGATTCGATAGTTATGGCTGGCAAACAATATCTGTAGATGGCCATGACATTGATGCTGTAGATCAGGCAATTAAGTCTGCAAAAGAAGAGAAAGCTAAGCCAACAATGATTTTTTGTAGAACCACTATTGGATTTGGTTCACCAAATAAAGCAGGAACTAGTGATGTTCATGGAGCAGCACTTGGAGATGAAGAAATAGCTAAGACAAGAGAAGCTCTAGGATGGCAACATGAACCATTTGTCATTCCAGATTCAATATATCAATTTTGGAACGCAACAGAAGAAGGAATAGAAAAGAATAAAAACTGGGATTCAGTGATGCAGTCATTAAATGAATCCAGCCCAGAAAAACATCAAGAATTATCAAGAAGAATAGCAGGCGATGAACCTGAAGATTTTTCAAATAAATATAATGATTTTCTTCAACAATGTGATGCAGAGAATAAATCGATGGCAACTAGAAAGGCATCTCAAGTATGCCTAGACTTTTTTGTTAAAGAAATGCCAGAACTGTTGGGCGGTTCAGCTGACTTAACCCCTTCAAATAATACTTTTTCAAAAGCAAGCTCAACATTTTTTAATGACAATCCCTCAGGAAATCATATTAACTATGGAGTAAGAGAATTTGGAATGTCGGCTATTATGAATGGCATGGTTCTTCATGGAGGCGTGAAGCCATATGGAGCAACCTTCTTAGTCTTTACTGATTATGCTAGAAATGCAGTTAGGTTATCTGCATTAATGGGCCTGCCAAATATTTTTGTATATACTCATGATTCAATAGCTTTAGGAGAAGACGGCCCAACACATCAGCCGGTTGAGCATTTGGTTACTCTTAGATCAACCCCTAATTTGAATAATTGGAGGCCTGCAGATCTAGTTGAAACTGCTGTTGCATGGGAGAATGCAGCTACTTCAAAGACAACTCCAACTTGTTTAATCTTTTCTAGACAAGGCACTTCTGCAATAACAAGAGATCAAGATCAAATCGAGAGCATTTCAAATGGCGGCTACCTTCTTGAAAGCAATTCTCAAGCACAATTGACTTTAGTTGCCTCAGGAAGTGAAGTTCAAATGATGTTAGACGCTGCAATTCAGTTAAAAGAATTAGGAATAATTGCCAATGTTGCATCAATCCCATGCCTAGATATTTTCTTAAATACATCTAAAGAGTATCAATCTTCTGTCATACAAGACGATTTACCAACTCTTGTTGCTGAATTAGCACATCCAAATTCTTGGTATAGATTATTAAACAAAAATGACAAAGTATTAGGAATTGAAACTTTTGGCGAGTCCGCCCCAGCTAGTATTTTATTGGAGCATTTTGGTTTTAATGTCGAAAATGTAGTTAAGGCCGCCAAGTCTTTAATCGATGAATAATTTATCTGATTTAGATCTAAAAAATAAAAGATTACTTATTAGAGCTGACATGAATGTTCCAATTCAAAATGGAACTATCAAAGATAACACAAGGATATTAGCATCATTACCAACTATAAAGATGTGCCTTGAAGCAGGGGCAAAAGTTTTATTGGTATCCCATCTTGGTCGGCCTACAGAAGGAAATTCAGAAAAGATATTTTCTTTACAGCCTGTTGCAGAAGCATTATCTAAAATTATTAATGAACCTATAGAGTTAGTTTCAGATATATTTTCATCTAAATTATTTAATTCATCTTCAAAGATACAGATGCTAGAAAATATAAGATTTTTTAAAGGGGAAAAGGCTAATAGTGAATTGCTAGGAAAACAGCTTGCTGATTTATGTGATATTTATGTTTTCGATGCTTTTGGGACCTCACATAGAAAACAAGCATCCACGCATTCTGCTATAACTCAGTCAAATCAAGCCTGTTCAGGGCTATTATTAAATAAAGAAATTTCGGCATTAACAAAAGCATTAAATAACTATAAAAAACCTTATACCGCAGTTATTGGTGGTGCTAAAGTTTCAACTAAGCTTGAGCTTATAACTAATATCAATAAAAAAGCTGATCACATAATTGTTGGGGGCGGCATTGCAAATACATTTATAAAAGCTGCTGGATATGAGATAGGCCAATCTTTATATGAAGAATCAATGGTAGACCTTGCAAAGAGAATTTTAGATGACGGCAAAATTATTTTACCTGATGCATTAATAACATCTCTTACATTTGAGGGAGAAGCAGTTAAAGAGAAAAATATTAAAGAAGTTGCTGAAAATGAGATGATCTTAGATCAACTTTTAACACCTGCGATGAAAGATGTTATAGCATCATCAAATACCATTTTATGGAATGGCCCATTAGGTGTTTTTGAGAATCAACTGTTTGAAATTGGAACAAAAGAGCTCTCAAAAGCAATAGCCAAATCTAGCGCTTTTTCTATAGCTGGCGGCGGAGAGACTATAGCAGCAATTAATAAATTTATTGAACCGGATGATGTATCATATTGCTCTACAGGCGGAGGTGCTTTTTTAGAATTTATGGAAGGGAAAGAGTTGCCGTCGATACAAGCATTGAGATCTAAGAATTAAACAAGGAGAGAAAAAGAAGATGTCATTAAACACTTTAGAAGAAATAGCTGCTTATATTGTCTCAGAAGGCAAAGGCATACTTGCAGCGGATGAGAGCAATCCAACATGTGGAAAAAGGTTTGATTCAATTGGAGTTGAGTCAACAGAAAATAATAGAAGAGATTATCGTGAAATGCTTTTTAGATCCAAAGGGATGAAAGGCAATATTGGCGGAGTTATCTTATTTGATGAGACTATTAGACAGAATGCAAAAGATGGCACACCTTTGATCAATATTATTGAAGATCAAGGCGCCCTTCCAGGTATTAAAGTAGATAAAGGCTTGCAACCAATTGGAGATTCAGAAGAAACAGTTACTGTCGGTTTAGAAGGTCTAGATGAAAGATTAAAAGAATATGCGGCCATGGGAGCAAAGTTCACTAAATGGAGAGCTGTAATAAAAATAGGGGATGGAATGCCGTCTCAAGAATGTATCGATGCAAATATGAAAGCTTTAGCTGATTATGCAAAATTAGTTCAAGATAATGGCATGGTGCCTATGGTTGAACCAGAAGTCTTAATGGATGGAGGACATTCAATCGATGATTGCTATGAAGCAACTGAAAGGTCTTTACAATCTTTATTTACCCACCTGATAGCTAATGAGGTCAACATAAAAGGAACTATACTTAAGCCTAACATGGTAACTTCAGGATCCACTGCAGAGGAGCAAGCTGGGGTTCAAGAAGTTGCAGAAAAAACAGTAGACTGTTTATTAAAAAATGTTCCGGCAAGTCTTCCTGGCATAACTTTTTTATCAGGAGGTCAATCTGATATTCATGCCACAGCGCATTTAGATGCTATGAATAAATTAGGCGGCTTATTATGGAAAGTTAGTTTTTCATATGGAAGAGCTCTGCAGGCTGCAGCATTAAAAGCCTGGAAGGGGAAACCAGAAAATATGTTTATTTCTCAAGATGCCCTATCACACAGAGCATTAATGAATAAATTAGCTTCGCAAGGAGAATGGGATTCAAGTTTAGAAGACCAGTAAAAATTTGTTAGCAACAGTCCAGAGAGTTTCTTCAGCAGAGGTTTCTGTAAAAGGCTTGCTTCATTCTTTCATTAACAAAGGGATTGTTATTTTTATCTGTATTGAAACTACAGACACAATTGATAATGTTAAAAAAATGAAAGAAAAAATACATACGTTTAAGATTTTAGATGAAGGCGACAAAACTATGTCTTCGTCATTAAAAAATATAAATGAAGACATTATGATTATAAGTCAATTCACCCTTGCAGCTATAACCTCAAAAGGCTCCAAGGCTAGTTTCCATAAATCTGCTAAACCTAAAGATGCGAAGTTATTGTATGATGAATTTGTTAACGAATTTAAAAAAGAGAAGAACAAAATTGTTGAAGGAGTTTTCGGAGAATATATGGATGTAAGTTTAACCAATAAGGGCCCTATTACTTTTAATTTCAAAGTTTAAAAATATGAAAATAAAAAATATATCTGTTTTTTGTGGAGCTCATGAAGGTAAAAATCCAATTTATGCAGAAGAAGCTAAGCACATAGCATCATTGATCGCAAAAGAGGGTATCAATGTTGTTTTTGGAGGAGGCAATGTTGGTTTAATGAAGGTAGTTTCTGATACTGCTCTTGATAATGGTGTTGATGCTTTGGGTATCTCTCTAAAGTCCTTATATGAGCTGGAACTCTCAAACCCAAGATTGAAAGAAGTAGTAGTTGCAAACACCTTGCTAGAAAGGAAAGATTTTTTTATGAAAAGATCTGATGCCTTTATTGTACTGCCTGGAGGAGTTGGTTCATTGGATGAACTTGCTGAAATTATGGCAAGCAATCAGCTTGGGATAATTAATAAACCAATTGGCATATTAAATACAGCTGGCTATTACGATAACCTTATAGCATGGATGCAAAAAGCTGTTGATGAAGGCTTTATCTCTGATGCAAATTATAATGAGTTAATCATTAGTGATTCATGCGAAGTTCTTATTGAAAAGATTATCAATCAGGCAAGGCCAAGTGATGATGATTGGACAAATCGACTTGGGCTATAGAAAACTATTTATTTTTTGATACCAAGAGCCCAATCTCAAAAAGTAACCACATAGGTATAGCTAAAAAAAGCTGAGAGAAAACATCTGGCGGCGTCAAAAACATAGCTAATATAAAAAACATCACAATTATATAAGGACGGGATCTAGCAAGAGTCTCTTTTTTTACAATATTTGAATTTATAAGCAGGAAGGTCGCTACCGGTATCTCAAATGAAACTCCAAAGGCAAATATTAGCTTAATAAAGAATCCAAAGTATTGATTAATATCTGTCATAACTTGAATAGATTCAGGAGCTGCAGCAATAAAGAAGCTAAATATAATAGGAGCAACAATAAAATATGCAAAAGATATTCCTAAAACAAATAAAATAACCGTAGATAGCATTAAAGGTGCAATAAATTGCTTCTCATTTTCAAATAAACCAGGCGCCATAAATATCCATATTTGATAAAACATATATGGGATAGTTAAAAGCATAGCCACAAAGATGGTTAATTTAATTGGGACCATGAAAGGGGTGCTAACCTCAGTTGCTATCATGGTACTGCCAGCAGGAAGTGCATTTATAAGTGGACTTGATACAAATGAATATATTTCAGCTGCAAATGGAAGTCCTATAATTGTTAGAATTGTAAGTAATCCAAGAACCCTTAAGAGCCTGGTTCGTAATTCAACAAAATGACTTGTTATAGAATCTTCACTCATTATCTTTTTTGTTTTCAAAGAGCTCAGATTGCTCTAACTCTTCCATGCGAAGCTCATTATAAATATCTTGCTTGATATCTTTGGTATCCAGTTCTTTTTCAATAGCGCTTTGAAAGCTTGTTAAGTTTTGTTGTAATTTTTTATATTGCTTAATAACAAATTTAATAACAACAGGAAGTTGCTTTGGACCAATTATAACTAGACCAAGTGAAAGGATAAGTAGAATTTCAAAGAAGCCTATCTGAAACAATTTTTATGAGTCTTTATTATCAGATTCTTGTTCGGCCTCTTCTTCGTTAAGCCCTTTTTTAAAACCTTTTACAGCTCCTCCTAAGTCAGAGCCAATATTCTTCAATTTTCGAGTTCCAAATATTAATGCCACTATTACTAGAACAATTAATAATTCTTGCCATCCAAATCCCATAAATACCCTCCAATGAGAAACTAGTTTAACCTTTACTAAGCCAAACTTAAAATATTTGCATTGCTAAAATAATTACAACCCCGATTGCAATTATCCTGACAATAAACTTTTCCTTATAAAGTTGTTCTTTTAATGCATTTATCTTCATGCTACTTGAGTTTTTATTTTTTGAGTAACCCCTCAGTTCATCTAAGACCTCGTAGATTAGATTAGGCATTTCAGATGTTTTTAAAAGAATCTCGTCTTTATTTTCTAATATAAAATCTTTTAATTTAAGTGGATTAAATTGCTCCATCAACCAGTTATCTAAATAAGGCTCTGCAATTCCCCAGAAATCTAATTCTGGATAAATTTGTCTTCCCATACCTTCTATATGTATTAAAGTTTTTTGCAGCAGCACAAGAGATGGCTGTAAAGATAATCCAAACCTTCTAGTACTCTGAAAAAGATATAGAAGAAGTTTGCCAAACTCGATTTCTGATAATGGTTTTTCAAATATTGGCTCACAACAAGCCCTCAAAGTATTTTCTAATTCAAGAATATTTGTTTCAGGTTCCACCCATTGTGAATTAATAAATAGTTGAGCTAAAGCTTTATAATTTTGTTTTAAAACAGCTTGCAACATCCTAGCTAGAGCATATCTTTCTTCATTAGATAATGAGCCAGTAATTGCACAGTCTATTGCTATGTAGCCAGGAGATTCAGGATGTTCTTTTGATACAAATATATTTCCTGGATGCATATCAGCATGAAAAAAATTATCTCGAAAAACCTGATCTAGAAAAATAGTTACGCCATTTTCTGCTAATAATTTTTTATCTATCTTGTTAGCTTCTATTTCATTAATATCAGTACACGGAATCCCATCTATCTTTTCAAGAGTAAAAACATTTGATGTAGTTAAGTCCCAGTAAACTTCTGGAATATATAGTCTTTTAGAATTAGAAAAATTTTTTCGAGTAAGATTTGTATTTGCTGCCTCCAGCTTAAGATCTAATTCTTTAAAAATAGTTTCCTCATAATTTTGAATAACCTCTTTTGGTTTCAATCTATAACTATCCTTATATATAAATTCAAACACAGAAGCAGCACCTTTGAGAAGTCTTACATTCCTTTTAACGCTTTTCTTAATACCAGGCCTTAAAATTTTTATTACAACTTCCTTATCTGAATTTTTAATTTTTGCAGTATGAACTTGTGCCAATGATGCTGCTGCAATTGGTTCTTCTTTAAAGTCATCAAATAGATGATTTAAGTTGTCACCTAATTCCTTTTCAATTAATTTTTTAGCTATCTGTGAGTCAAAGTTTTTACATTGATCTGTAAGGATTTGAAGGTCTTTTGCAACTGCAACATCAAGGATATCTGTTCTAGTTGATAAGAGCTGACCAAATTTAATAAATACAGGACCTTGAGACTCTATTAAAGCGACTAGTCTTTGCCCCTCTCTTAGATTATAAAATTTAAAATAAAATGGGTTTAGATACTTAAGTGCATTAAGAAGAGGATTCGAACTATTTTCAAGGGGTATACTTAACAGTCCATATCTTGCCGAGCTAAATAGCAAACTAATACTTCCAAATATTAATGTTATAAAGTTCATTTATTTCTCATTAGTAAAAGCTTCCAACCTATCAAGCCGAATACTTAAAGATCTTAATTGCTTCGAAAGACTATCCTTATTAATTGTAACATTGGATGTCTTATTCATTTTGCCATCAACTAAATAGGATAAAGCTCCCGGTAAATGCCCAAAGTTCCTTTCAATAAGAATTGGTAAATCAATATGAGAGCCCTTTAGCATATTTATAAAAACAAAAGCTCTCTCTTCGTCCCCTCTTAGATGCTTTCTATCAACGGACCCAGTTTTGATATATTTCAAAACCTCCAAAGTGCTAATATCAATAGAAAATTCGGCATTTCTATTTTCTACAAAATCAATATTAATGCCATCATCATTTATTTGAATAAATAGAGTATCTAAAAAATCAACTTTTATACTAAATGATATTGGAGATACAGTATTAATCTTATTCTGGAGATCTGGTGAAGAGTCTACAAGATCCTTTATAAATTTTTTAAGCGAAGATCTAGTTATATTACTTATACCCAACATGTATAGCCACGATTCCATTTAAAAGGTTATAAAACTTACAATCTTCAAAACCATTTTCTATAATCAATTTTTTTAGATTTTCTTGATCTGGGTGCATTCTTATAGATTCAGCTAAATATTGATAGCTATCACTATCACTTGCTAACAATGCACCTAGTTTTGGAAGGATATTAAATGAATACCAATCATAAACTTTACTAAATAATAGATTATTTGGCTTTGAAAACTCTAGAATAAGTAATCTGCCATTTTTTTTAAGACACCTTCTCATCTCTTTTAGTCCAGCCGACTTATCTGTAAAATTTCTTAGACCAAAACCAATGGTAATAACGTCAAAGGTAGCATCATTAAATGGTATAGCTTCACCACTTAATTGACAAAAATGAGTATTATTTGAAAACCCTTCATCAATAGACCTCTCTCTGCCAAGTGAAAGCATTTCATTATTAATATCTGATACGTAAATCTCTGAGGATGGGAATTGTTTAGAAATTAATTTTGCAATATCTCCAGTTCCTGCTGCGATATCAAGCACAACATCATTATTTTTAATCCCAGCTATTTCAACTAATATCCGTTTCCATAGCCTATGAAGGCCTATAGACATTGCATCATTCATAACATCATAGCTATTAGCAACAGATGTAAAAACACCACCAACTTGCTTAGCTTTCTCGTCTACATTGATCTCTTTGTAGCCAAAGTGCGTTTTCTTATTCATCTGATATCTGCTCAAGGAATTTTATAAAATTATTGTATCTACTTTTATGTATTTCACCATTATTAACCTTCAGAGTTACATTACAACCCTCATCATTCTTATGACCACAGTTTGAGAATTTGCATAATTTAGCAGATTGAGAAATTTCAGCAAATCCACAGGTAATTTCTTCAATAGACAATCCCTCTATTGAAATATCCCTCACCCCAGGCGAATCAATTATCTCAAGACCATTTGAAAGTGTATAAAGACTTGATATAGAAGTAGTATGGCCACCTTGATTATTAGACAAGGATTTTGTCTTTATATCTCTTCCGGTAAGTTTTGAGGTTAAAGTAGACTTACCAGCGCCAGAATTACCCACAAATATTGTGCATTTATTTTCAAGATATCTTTGAAGACTGTCTATACCGTCTCCCCTCTTTGCTGATACATCAAAGATTTTAATATCTAAATTTTTATATATTTTTAATTTTTGTGCATATTCAATATCAATATCAATATCAATCTTATTATTAATAATAAAGGGCTTAATGTTTGATGCTAAAGCAGAAACAATCCATTTATCTATAAACTCAGTTGAAGTTTTAGGGTTTTGCACTAGTAATATGCCAACATGACTAATATTTGCAGCAATAGCCTTAGAGTTTCTTAATCCTTTTTTATTAAGCTTAGATAGTCTTTTAGCTCTTGAAGTTATGATAATTGACTTTATATCTTTATCGTTTTGGTATTCTAAAAATACATTATCACCAACAACAATATCTTGCTTTCCTAATATTGAACAAGGTAGTTTTTGACCATTAATGTCAACTAAACAGCTATTTGAATAGAATTCTATTACTCTACCAGTTTGAACTTTTCCCATATAAAGCACAAAATACACTATAGGACAGAATATAAAAAGTTATGAAGACCCAACAATCAAAAGAAAACTTAGTTTGGATCGATCTAGAAATGACAGGATTAGATCCAGAAAGAGAAAGAATTATTGAAATTGCAACCTTAATAACTGATTCTCAGCTCAATTATGTTGCCGAAGGCCCAAATTTTATTATTAAACAACCTCAGGATTTTCTTGATGGAATGGATGAATGGAATCAAAAACAACATGGAAATTCCGGCTTAATTGACTCTGTTAAAAAAAGTAACATTACACAACAAGTCGCTGAACTCGAAACCTTAGAATTTATTGCAAAATATGTTCCTGAGAAACATTCGCCTATGTGTGGCAATACTGTGTCACATGACAGGAGATTCCTTGCAAAATATATGCCTACCCTGGAGGCATATTTTAACTACCGTCACATAGATGTATCAACTGTAAAAGAATTAGCAACTAGGTGGATTAATGAAGCTCAAGTTTATGAGAAGAAAGGTGCCCATAGAGCAATGGGAGACATAAAAGAATCTGTAGAAGAATTAAGATTTTATAAAAATTTAATTTTTAATGAAGAAGAACTATTTTAGTTTATTCGTTCTTATTTGCGGGCTGAATATTTAATGGGAAAGGGCTAACAGAACTTTTATTTTCTTTAATTTTAGCTTCTCCAGATTCAATAACTTCATCAATCCTAATAATTGCATTTATTGGTATATAGCTTCTTTCAACTTTATTGAATTCATTTTTTAGCTTTTCAGCAGTAGGATCCACAACTAGTTGTTTATCTTTTTTAAATATATAATCTTCTACCTCTATGAAACCATACATATCACTTTGATAAATTTGTTTAGCAAAAACCTCATATATTTCGTTGAGTTGCATGAAGATTATCTTATAAGATGTTTTTTTATTCATAATTATTAATATGGGTACTAAACTTTATATTAAAACCTTTGGCTGTCAAATGAATGAGTATGATTCACAAAAAACTGTGGAGATACTGCAAGATAAAAAAGATATGGAGGTTACTGCTAATGTAGAAGAAGCAGATATCATCCTTCTTAATACTTGCTCAATAAGAGAAAAAGCTGAAGATAAAGTTTATTCAGAGCTAGGAAGGCTTAATAAGTTAAAGATTAAGAATCCTAACATCAAGATTGGTGTTGGCGGCTGCGTTGCCACCCAGGAGGGCTCTAACATAACTAAACGAGCTCCTTATGTTGATTTAATATATGGACCCCAAACTCTTCATAAGGTTTCAGATTTGCTTGATGAAGACGATAAGTTAAAAGCTATAGATATTACATTTCCAATTGAGGAAAAGTTTGACTCTTTGCCAGAGCCGACTGCAACTAGCCCTTCTAGCTTCGTTGCAATTATGGAAGGTTGCTCTAAATATTGTTCTTTTTGTGTTGTCCCCTATACAAGAGGAGATGAAGTTAGCAGAAAAGCACAACAAATCTTTGATGAAATAGCTCGGCTTGTAGAACAAGGGACATCTGAGATAGTTTTTGTTGGTCAGAATGTTAATTCTTATAAACAAGTTCATGAAGGGAGAACCTTAAGGCTTTCGGATCTTATAGATATAGCAAGTAATATAAATGGTGTTGAAAGAATTAGGTTCACAACATCACATCCACTGGATATGACGGATGACTTGATAGAAATATATGGATCTGTGCCTCAATTAGCAAATCAACTTCATCTTCCTGTTCAATCAGGCTCAGACAGGATACTTAAAGCAATGAAACGTAATTACACAGCAGATTCATACAGAGAGATCATTAAAAAAGTTAAAAAGATTAGACCAACTATTAAAGTAACATCTGATTTTATAGTTGGCTTTCCTGGTGAAACTCATGATGAGTTTTTAGAGACTATGCAATTAATAGAAGACATACAGTTTGATTCATCATTTAGTTTTATATATTCACCAAGGCCTGGAACCCCAGCTTCTGTTCTTAAAGATAATGTTACAAAGGATGAGAAAAAGAATAGGCTAAGCTTACTTCAAGGCAGATTAAATGAAATTCAAAGAGGTTTTAGCAAAGAGATGATTGGAAGCATACAAAGATGTTTAGTAACTGGCATCTCAAAGAAACGCTTAGATCAACTCCAAGCTAGAACAGAATGCAATAGGGTTATAAACTTCCCCTTTCAAAATATTGGATTTATAGGTAAATTAGTAGATATAAAAGTTGAGGAAGCATTGGCGTATTCATTATTAGGAACATTACATAACAATAAGGAATTAATTTAGTTAATAAATGCATAGAGTTCACGATTCCTTAAAAAATATCTTCTTAGAACCCTCGGATGCAAAAAGATTAGCAATCTTTGCAGGAGAATTAAATGGCAATATTAAGTTAATAGAAAAAAGCTTTAATGTAAAAATTTATCACAATGGCAATAAACTAAATATTAAAGGCACTGACGAAAATTCAGATAAAGCAGCTAATGCCCTTCTAGATTTATATAAACAAACCCAAGAAAATAATGAAATTTCCAAAGAGTCTATTCATTTATGTATACAAGAGCACATGAATCATCCAACTACTAACTCAATTTCTCTTAAAGAAGTAAAGAGCTCTTATCAAATACAAACGCCAAAAAAGAAAATTACTCCAAGAGGCAAAAATCAAGAAGATTATCTTAACAACATAGAGTTAAATGAGCTTAATTTTGGTGTTGGGCCAGCTGGAACAGGTAAAACATATTTAGCTGTGGCAGCTGGAGTAAATGCTTTAATGAATGATAGAGTTCAGAAAATTGTTTTAATTCGCCCAGCGGTTGAGGCTGGAGAAAAATTAGGATTCTTGCCAGGAGATTTAGCACAAAAAGTAGATCCTTATTTAAAACCTTTATATGACGCATTATATGAAATGCTAGGAGTAGAAAAGGTACAAAAGCTAGTTGAAAGAGATATTATTGAAGTTGCCCCTCTAGCGTACCTTAGAGGCAGAACCTTAAATAATGCATTTATTATTATGGATGAAAGCCAAAATACTACTATAGACCAGATGAAAATGTTTTTAACAAGGATGGGTTATGGCTCATGTGCTGTAGTCAATGGAGATTTAACACAAATAGACTTGCCCACTAATGTAACCTCAGGCTTAAGTAATGCTTTAGAAGTTTTATCGAAGACAGAGAATATAGGCGTAACAAAATTTAATTCTCTTGATGTTGTTAGACATCCATTAGTAAGAAAAATAATAGATGCTTATGAAGCCTTTAAGGGCATCAAAATATAGTGACTATTAATTTAAGTAGCGATGAGAAGTATTATTTATCTGATAAATTGTTAAATGATCTAAATAAGATGTTTAAACACATTTCAAGTAAAGAAGGTCTTGAAGATAACAATGTAAATCTAAGATTTGTTTCATCAAAGGAAATGAAAGAATTAAATTCTCATTACAGAGGAATTAATACAGATACGAATGTCCTCTCTTTTGAAAATCAAGATTTATCTAAGGATCATACAAAGAATATTGGAGATATAGCTATTTCTTATAGTTATGTTAAAAATGAAGCAATAACTCAAGAAAAAAATCTCGATGATCATATTATGCATATGTTTACTCACGGAATTTTACATATCTTGGGTTATGATCATAATAATAATCATCAAGCAAATAACATGGAATCAAAAGAGATTGAATTTTTATCAAAGTTCAATATCATTAACCCTTATACACTATGAACGAAAAAACAGAACCTGACTCGGGAAACTCATCTGCTGGATTATTTGCCAAGCTAAAGAAATACCTTAGAAACCCCTTTTTTATTAAAACAACTACTGTTGCTGAAGTATCAGAGTTTTTAGAAAATGCTAGACAATCAAATGTTATTGATAAAGAAGCTCAGATAATGGCAAATAAAGCTTTAAGGCTTGGCGATACCTCTGTTAAGGAAATTATGGTTCCAAAAGTAGAAATGATTACAGTTGCTATTGATGAGCCAGCAACCTCATATATTGAAAGGATTATCCAGTCAGGCCACTCAAGATATCCTGTTTTAGGGAAAGGGATGGATGAGGTTAGCGGCATATTGCTTGCTAAAGACCTTTTACCCATATTATCTTCTGGACAAACCAAATTTAATATCGAAGATATGCTCAGGAAGCCAAATGTAGTTCCTGAGACAAAAAAAGCAGACTCTTTGCTAGAAGAATTTAAACAAGACAGATCTCATTTAGCCATAGTTGTTGATGAATATGGAGCTATATCAGGCCTAGTAACCATTGAAGATATTCTTGAAGAATTAGTAGGCGAAATAGAAGATGAGCATGATAATGAAGAGGAAGAGTTAATTCAAATAACTGAGAACGAATTCATTGCTGATGCTAAATTAGATATAGAATCATTTGAAGAACACTTTGAGGTTAGCGTGGGAGATTTGGATGTTGAGACTATTGGTGGACTTATGATTAGTAAGCTTGGAGTTTTGCCTAAAATCAATGATGAAATCACTTTAGGGAATATGAAATTAAAAGTTGCAGCAGCTGATAAAAGGAAGATAAAGAAAATTGGTATTAGCATCTCTTCTGGATAAATCCAAACAGTTATTATTATTCTTGATTCCTTTTATATTTGGAATATTAGGAGTCTTCGCATTTGCGCCCTTTTCATTAAAGTTCTTAATTATTCCATCATATAGCTACCTTATTTATTTAGTTTTCTTTACTGCAGATAATGGATTGTTTAAGAAATTAACATTATGGACATTAGGGCACTGGGGTGTAGGAGTATCATGGATAATAGTAAGTGTTTACTATTATGGAAACATAGGATATATAGCATCTGCAATAGTTTATATAATATTTTTAAGTTTAATACTTATCTTTGCCGTTGCTCCTCTAAGACTCTTTAAAATTGATGAAAAATATCACCTCAGCCCACATTCTTTAGTCTATATAACATCAGCACTCATTCTAATTGAACTTACTAGAGATTTTTTCTTTGGAGGCTTTCCTTGGCTTGTTCCAGGTACAACAGGCATAGATACCCTCCTCTCAAAAGCTTTACCAATATTTGGTGTTTCAAGCGCTTCATTTATTATTTATTTTATAGCTGCTCTAATTGCAGGTTATTGGAATATATCAAGAAGCAAATCAGTGCTTATATTTTTTATAGCATCTTTATTATTTTTACCATTCAACATAGAAACTACAATAAACCCAGAAGATGAACTAAAAGTAAAAATAGTTCAGCCTTCAATTGATAATAAAATTAAACAAAGCATAGATAAAAGATATCTTATTGAAAAAAAACTTATAAATTTATCCAAGGAAGATTGGAATAATCCAGATTTATTGATTTGGCCAGAAGCTGAACTACCCTTTGCTTATAAAAGTAGAGAATATTTCAAACTAAAAGAAGAAATATTTCTAGAATCTACTGAGTTAGTAACTGGAATTTGGCATTTTGAAGGAAATTCACTCTTTAATTCGCTAGTTAACATAAAAAATGATGAAATCTACAAAAAACAGCATTTAGTGCCCTTTGGGGAATATATCCCCTTAAAAACAATACTCAACCCATTATTAAATCACTTTGGAGCTCCAATATCAGATATTACACCTGGGAACAGCAATCAGGAACCTATTTCAATTGGCAAAGGTATAAAGCTTGCTCCATTAATATGTTATGACGTTGTTTTTGCTAATGATGTACGTAAAGCGGTCAAAAGTTCCAATTTAATTGTGAATATAAGTAATGACTCATGGTTTGGTAGATCTCTCGGGCCATATCAACACCTAGAAATTTCAAGAATTAGAGCTTTAGAAAATAATAAATGGTTAGTAAGAGCTACAAATGATGGATTTTCAGCTATTATTAATAATAAAGGGACAATAGTTGATATAATGGTAAAAGGTCAAAAGGGATCTTTAAATTCTATTATAAATACAAGAAATACCACGCCAATATATGCATTATTTGGTTATTATGTGCCATACTTTATAGCAATACTTTATTTACTATTAACAATAGGAAAACATATATGGTTAAAAATAAGGCCTTAACATTAATAGCCTGCTTTTTTTCATTGAACTGCTACTCTGAAACTCTAATAAGAGTTGATATTAGTGAACAAAGACTTTATTTAATTAAAAATGAACAAATTTTATCAAGTTATCCAATATCATCATCATCATATGGTGAAGGACAAACGGAAAACTCTTATAAAACTCCTTTAGGAATGCATAAAATTAAAGAAATGATAGGAAAGAATGTTCCTAAAGACACCATTTTTATATCAAGAATAAATACAAAAAGAACTGCCAAAATTATTAAATTACCAAATGACACAAAAGATGATTTTGTAACCTCCAGGATTATGTGGCTGGAAGGTGAAGAAGATGGTTTTAATAAGGGCGAGGGCATAGATTCATATGATCGATATATCTACATCCATGGAACACAAGAGGAGGGCCTTATAGGCTCTAAAGCCTCTCATGGATGCATTAGAATGTTCAACAATGATGTTATAGAATTATATAAAATGGTCAAAGAAGGGACAAAAGTTCTTATTGTTGTTTAAATTTGTCCCTATCAGATAAAATTTATAGATTTCCGGCTACCGAAGACTGAGAAAAGCTCAATTTTTCTTTCCTTTCTTCTTTTGGAGGCGCATCACCAAATTTACCATCTACCTCAGCAAGCTTTGAAATAAGGCTTGCAGGCTTAAATACATCACTTTTAGTCATTTCATGATATTTATTCAGCTTTTTAAGGACTTCAGCCATACCCATAGCATTTGCATGATGCATAGGGCCGCCTCTCCATATAGGAAAGCCGTAACCATTTATATAAACAACATCTAAATCAGCTGCTCTTTGCCCAACACCTTCTTCAATAATATCTGCACCTTCATTAATAAGTGCAAGAATACACCTATCAACAATTTCCTCATCTGATATTTCACGCCTTTCAATATCATTTTCAGCAGAAACAGCCTTATATATCTCTTCATTCTCTGGAGCTGGATTAGGAGCTCTTGATCCTTCACTATAATTATAAAAACCTTTACCATTCTTTTGACCAAATCTATCTTGTTCACATAACTGGTCTCCTATTTTTGAAGGGAGTGCTGCTTCTGCACCACTGAGCTTTCTAGCTCTCCAGCCTAAATCTAGCCCAACTAAATCTAACATTCTGAAGGGTCCCATATTCATTCCAAAATTCTCCAGAGCTTGATCAACTTGATGGGGAAGGGCACCTTCTAAAAGTAGCATATTTGCTTGTGCTGTATAACCAAACAACATTCTATTTCCTATAAAGCCAGGTGCATTAAGAGAAACGACTGCTGCCTTTTTTAATTTCTTGCCTACAGCCATAACAGTTGCCAAAGTTTCATCAGATGACTTAGATCCTCTTACAACTTCAAGCAATCTCATAATATTTGCCGGACTAAAAAAGTGAGTACCTACTACCAGCTCAGGTCTTTTAGTTACAGCAGCTATAGAATCAACATTCAAACCAGAAGTATTACTAGCTAGTATGGCATCATCTTTTACAACTTCATCTAAGGTCTTAAATATTTGCTCTTTTAGATCTAGATTTTCATAAACAGCTTCAATAACAATGTCACAATCTGCAACATCGTTATAATCCAAACTAGAAGAAATTAAACCAAATACACCTTCTTTCATTTCTAGATTCATTCTTCCTCTATCAACCATAAATTGATAGTTTTTTTCGATAACTGAAACGCCTCTTTTGAGGTTATCCTCATCTTGGTCAATTATATGAACTGGGATACCTGCATTGGCAAAGCACATTGCAATTCCACCTCCCATAGTTCCAGAGCCAATAATGCCAGCCTTTTTTATATCTTTAATTGGAGTTTCTCTAGGAACATCAGCTATCTTTGAAGCAGCTCTTTCACCGAAGAAAATATGTATCATTGCTTCTCTTTGGGGATTAACCAAGCATTCAATAAAATAATCACTTTCTTTTTTCATACCTTCATCAAAATCATCAAGATTTATTGCAGCTTCTACACACTTAATGATTTGACCTGGTGCAAATTGACCTTTTCTTGATTTTGCAGCCATAGCCTTTGCTTCTAAGAGAATATTCTCTGAACCGCGGGCTTCTAGAACCTTTTCATTTAAATCTCTTACTTTTGGATGATCTCCAGACTCAGAACTGACTTTTTTAACAAAATTAACTGAATCATTAATTAAATCATCAGAAATTTCATCAATAATACCCATATCTAAAGCTTTTTTAGCATTTACATGCATCCCTGTAAGCATCATTTTTAATGCTTCTGCAGGGCCAACAAGTCTTGGAAGCCTCTGAGTCCCGCCAGCACCTGGTAAAAGACCTAAATTAACCTCTGGGAGCCCAACAAAAGCTGCAGGACCAGCAATTCTATAATTACAAACTAAAGCGGTTTCTAAGCCCCCGCCTAGCGCTGAGCCGTTTATTGCGGCAACTACAGGCTTTGAGCAGAATTCTAGACTTTTAAATGCCTCGTCTAGGCCTGGTCCATCAGGAGATTTACCAAATTCAGATATATCCGCTCCTGCAATAAAAGATCTTCCGGCACCCGTAAGAACAACACCGATAATATCGCTATCATCTTCAGCCTTTTTTATATTATCAACCAATCCTGCCCTTACACCATCACTGAGGGGATTTACTGGTGGATTATCTACAGTTAGTATCGCAACACCATCTTTTACTTCGTAATGTACTGTTCCTTTCAATTTTTTCTCCGTTAAAGCTTAGAAAATGCATTATACATAAAAAATAATGAATTTATTTTATAAAAAGTATTGATATATGATTATAAGTATGCATAATAACACTTGTCAGCAACTCTCTCCCCCTATTTAGATAGCTGACATCCTCTGGAATTATATGGAGGGCCTCGCCCTCCATTCTTTCAATAAAAGGTTTTAATATGAAAAAACATGTTGATAATTTAGAAGTTTTTGTCTTAGTGTCGCTATTCCTAAGCTCTATATACGCAATAACACCAATACTATAGTATTATTCCATTATGAAACTCACCATGCTGTTGCTAATAGCAACAATCTCAATGGCTTCGTCTGCTTGTTCAAATCTATTAGATTCTGAATTAAAAGTTCTAGATTCTTCAAAAAAGATGAATATGTGCGAATATGAGGGAAGTGTAATTTTAGTTGTAAATGTTGCAAGTAAGTGCGGTTACACTTATCAATATGAAACCCTCCAGGGTTTATATGACAAGTATAAAGATGATGGCCTTGTTGTTGTTGGAATACCTTCAAGAGATTTTAGACAAGAATATTCTGAAGAAGCATCAGTAGCAGAGTTCTGTTCAACTGAATATGGCGTAGATTTTCCAATGTTTGCGACTGCAAAGGTAAGAGGAAACAAAGCACATCCTTTTTATAAGAAGCTTGCAGCAGAATCTGGAATGGCTCCAAATTGGAACTTTAATAAATATCTTATTGACAGATCTGGAAAAGTTTATAAAGGCTATAGAGCTAAAGTCAAACCAGATTCAGAATTGCTAACGAGCGCTATAGAAAAACTTCTTTAAACTTTACTAACTAATACCTTGGTTGGTTTATTTATACTAAAAACCCCATTATCTACAACACCAGCTATTGAGTTTAGTTTTTTTTCTATCTCTAATGGGTCTGATAAATCTAAACCTGTAACATCCAAAATCTCATTATTTTGGTCAGTTTTAGTCCCAACTCTTAATTTAGGCACTCCTCCAAGAGAAACAATCTTCCTAGCAACTAAACTTCTTGACTCTGGTATAACTTCTATTGGCAAAGGGAAACTTCCAAGCTCATCAACCAATTTTGATTTATCAACTATACAAATGAAATCTTTTGCAGCTGCAGCAACTATCTTCTCTCTTGTATGAGCCGCACCACCTCCTTTAATGAGATTATTATTTTTGTCAACTTCATCTGCACCGTCTATATAAAAGTCAATTCCGTTTACATCGTTTAAACTAAAGACTTCAATACCTTTAGATTCTAAAAGTTTAGAAGATGCATTTGAGCTCGAAACTGCGCCTTTAAACAAGTGAGAACTCTCTCCTAGTTCATCAATAAAACAATTAACAGTTGACCCTGTGCCAATGCCTATAACCATCGATGAAGTTAGTTTATCTTGAATAAATTCCATTGCTTGTTTAGCAACATTGATTTTTGAGGCACTCATGAATGTATAATACTAGAAATTTAATAAGACTATTACTTTGAGACTAAAAATTAATAAAACAGGAAGCTTTAAGTTTTCCAAAAAATATCTAAAACTTATTAGCGATGCTGGTGTATACGATGTTGCAATAAAGACCCCAATTACTTTTGCAACAAATATGTCTGCAAAGGTAAATAATGAAGTTTTTCTTAAAAGGGAAGATCTACAGCCCGTTTTTTCTTTTAAGAACCGAGGTGCATATAACAAAATCATTAGCTTAACTCCAAGTCAAAAGAAGAAAGGGGTTATAGCAGCTTCTGCAGGAAATCATGCTCAGGGAGTTGCTTTTGCATGTAATAAGTTAAAAATTCCATGCTTGATTGTTATGCCAATAACTACTCCAGATATAAAAATTAGGTCAGTAAAGAATTTTGGCGCTAAGATTATTTTAGAGGGTGATAGCTTTAATCAGGCAGTAAAAGCTGCATTAAAGATCGCAAAAACCAAGAGTATAGAATTTATTCATCCCTTTGATGATCAATATACTATTGCTGGCCAAGGAACTATTGGTAAAGAAATTCTAGAATATGATGAAAATTATGACGCAATATTTTTGCCAGTAGGCGGGGGAGGTCTTTTAGCTGGGGTCTCAGCATGGATAGCCCAGAACAACAAGAGAACTAAAATATATGGAGTTGAAGTTGAAGACTCAGCTTGTTTACTTGAAGCTATAAAATTTGATAAGAGGGTTAGATTAAGAGAGGTAGGACTCTTTGCAGATGGTGTTGCTGTCGAACAAGTTGGTAAAAATAATTTTGATGTTATTAAGGAATGTGTTGATGGAGTAATAACTGTAAGTGTTGATGAGGTATGCGCCGCAGTAAAGGATATTTTTGAGGATACAAGAGTCCTTTCTGAACCAGCAGGCGCTCTAGCGCTAGCTGGATTAAAAAAATATAGTAAAAAGATTAAAAATAAAAGACTATTAGCTGTAAGTAGTGGAGCTAATGTTAACTTTGAAAGATTAAGTTACATTGTAGAAAGATCTGAGCTTGGAGAAAATAGAGAAAAAATATTAAGTATTCAGATCCCAGAGAAACCAGGAAGTTTCTTAAGATTATGTAGAATTTTTGGTAAAGCTCAGATAACTGAATTTAATTATCGAATGTCTGATGATATAAAAGCTTTTGTTTTAGTTGGCATTAAAACTAAAACAGAGGAATCATTTAAAACATTAAAAGATAAGTTAAAGAAATCAAAATTTAAGTTTAATGATTTAACAAAAAATGAAATATCCAATGATCATCTTCGTCATATGGTTGGAGGAAGAAATAATAGCAATTCTAATAATTCTTCAGAAAGAATATTTAGAAGCGAGTTCCCACAAAAACCTGATGCGCTTATAAATTTCCTTAGGGACTTTGGAATAAATTGGAATATATCTTTATTTCATTACAGAAATTTAGGTGCTGCTTTTGCAAAAGTGCTTATAGGGATTCAAGATAATAACAAAAGCAGTAAAAAACTTGAGGCTCATTTAAAAAGCTCAGAATATAATTTTGTTGAGGAAACCTCTAATAACGCTTATCAAGATTTCTTAAGATAATTAAATATTAAAATCTTAATCTCAGTTTAATAGCAAATATTTTACCAGCTGGATTATTCCATGAATCTTCAATTATTGATGAGCTATCAGAATCAATACTCTCCTCGTATATGCTCCCACCTTGACTATATACAATATAAAGATTTGATAGAGGCGCTAGCTCATATTTATACCTAACTTGGAAAGCAGCCTCACCCAAATTAAAAGAATTAACAACTTTATTACTTTGGGTTAGGTATCCATTTTCATCTGATATCAAACTTACTGGGTTAGTAGCATTTAATGCAACAAATTGACCTTTAAGTCTTATCTCATGCTTATTTCCTTTGAAATAGTTTAGATTAAAAGATAAGAATTTTTCAGTAGCATCGTATGCTGCAAGATTATTAGCATCTATCCACTTTAACCATTCTTTTTGATCTCTGAAATTAAAACCCAATCGCATTGTTAAGAAATCTTTTGGAAAGAAATAATATGCTGCTTCAGCCCATGTTTTTTTATATCCTTTAGATTCCCATGAATTATTTTTATTACCTCGTTCAAAATTTAATTTTGCTCCAATGGCAAAATTAGAGAAATTCTTGGAATCATAGCTACCACCAAGATTATATCTAGCAGGCCTTTTTACAAAAGGGGATAATATATTCTTCCTTGTAATAGTTGTATTTTTTCCAGATGATTTGAATGCAGTCCAAAAATTAAATTTATTTGTATCTTTTAACTCTATTTCAATTTTAGGATTTATAAAGTTTTCAATTGTATTACTTTTTGTATCCCCTTGATGCCCATATCTAATCGAGTATTCAATATTTTTTAATTTTGAATCATTAGCAAAATATCTATCAAATGAAGATCGACCACCAAATGAAACCCAGTCGTTTTTTTGAAGATAGCCCATATCACTTATATCTAGATCATCACCATAATAGTGAAACCCAAGGTTATGACTGTCATCTTTAGTTGGTTTATACCTTATACCACCTTTAAAACCTATAGAATTTTTGTTGTCTGCATCTGCATGAAGCAATATAGAAGATACCCTAAGTTTATTATTAACAATATGGTCATAATCAAAGGCATTAACTATAGCTGTTCTATCTATAATAGGATCATCGGTGTAAGTAACCATATAACCAAGAGTTCTATTATTATTTTCACTTTTAATCCTTCCTGCATAATAGGATCTGCCTAATGAAAACTCTTCATCTTGTTCACTTGCAGTGAAAAATCCATATTCTGTTCCCCCTTCTTTTTGTGTGTATCTTATTGCATAGTCAAGGTCAGAGTATTCTTGCTTTGAATCATTACATAATTCCTCATTTGAAGATAAACCGCAGTCATATGAAGGCCTTGATCCAATTCTTCTTGTATGCATTACCTTTAATCTATCTCTGTCAGTAATATCAAATATAGTCTGATTTTCATTGAAGAAAGCTCTTTTTTCTCCATAAAGAGTTTCTTCAGCAGAGAAGTTCACAACAACATCATCACTTTCTACTTGCCCAAAGTCTGGATTAACTGTTGCATTTATTTGTTTTCCTGTCCCAGTGTTATAGAAGATCTCAACACCAATTTTATTAATTTCGTTATTTGTAACAGAATCTTTTGCTGAAACAATATAAGGAAAGTAATTAATATTCTTTTTAGCTGGATAGCTTTGTATTTCATATTCATCAAGCTGATACATATATTTGTCTCTTTCAGGATGTGTTTTTGCTGTACCAATGAGATTTCCATCAAAAGCAGTATATCTAAAGGCACCAAATTTTATTTTTCGCTTTCCTGTAATTGGGATCATATTACCTATTGACCAAGGAATAAAAATCTCTGAGACCCAATTTTCTTTATTTATTTTTGTATAACCAATCCAGTCTCCATTCCAGTCATAACTTTGGTCATTTCCATTTCTTATAGTCGAATCTAATAATGAATTACCTAATGAAAGCATAAATGTATATGCAGTATTTCCATCACCATCGAAATCTACAACAAAGGCATTTCTGTCAGTTTTAGTATTCCATTCATCTCGGACATGTTTGTATGAACCCATTGATTGAGGATCTTGAGTATTCGTAAAACCAACATAGATGCCATCTTCATTTGTAAATATTTTTACATTTGTTTTTTTTTGTGAAATTTCTAATGTATAAGGATACACATTGTAAAATGTTGTGATTGTATCAGCCTCTTTCCACTCCGGCTCATCAAGAACCCCATCAATATTTAGAGAATATGAATTAATCGATAGAAGAAGTAATAAAGCTATGTAAAAGTTTTTCAAATAAATATTTCCTTGGCACTAATTCTAGCTGTTTATATTAATTTTTCTATCTATAAATTTAATCAATAAGAAATAATATCTTTTTCTGTAAATACTAAATCAAACTTCACGTCGTGATTTTCTCCAAAAATATTTTCCATTACTTGAAATTGGTAGCCTAGGCCTATTATCTTTGGTTTTTCTAGATTATTAATATATTGCAAAGCTCTATCATAGTAGCCGCCACCATAGCCAAGTCTATTTCCATTTTGATCAACACCGACAAGAGGTAAAATTATTAGATCAAAATTCTGAGGCAATAATTCATCTTCTTGGATCGATTCTAGAATATTAAATTTATTTAAAACAAGATCATCACCATCAATGTATCTATTAAAGCAGAGAGTATTGCCATGCATTATTTTTGGTATATAAACCTCTTTCTTATTACTAAATAATTCTTCTATTAAAATATTTGTCCTTACTTCACTTCTAAAGGACATATAAATAAGAACATTATAGTGATCAACAGAATCTATATAGTTCATGCATCTTGATTGAATATTCGCTGATTTCTTTATAATTTCACTCTCAGACATTAAAGACAATTGATGTTTAAGAGATTTTCTAAATTTAGTTTTCATCATAAAGATTCAGCGAATCCACAAACCACTTCACCGCTATGTGCCATACCTGAACCGAAAGGACAGGTGGTGAACTTCTTATCGAATCAGGCTTCCCTTTTATCAAGGTAATGCTCAACAACGACATTGGATTATCACCGGATAATTTAATATCGGTTCAAAATTAATTAACACATTGGCAAATGAACCAGAATGTAAACTTATAATAAATAAATATCAGCTTTATGGAAAGCAGAAAATTATTTTTCTAAAACTTCTTCAATGTCTTGCAACATTATCCGAAGTTTATTAGCATCTTCTGGACTTGATGCTGATGAGGAATCATTTTGTAGAAATTTATTAGCAAGGTTGAGTCCGGCAAGGATCAAGGCATTGCTTTTATTTTCAATACCATTTAACTCAGTATTTAATAATTCGGCTGCATTTAATAGAGCAGGTTTTTCCTCTGCAGGGCAGGAGAGACTAATATCTCTTCCAAATATTTTTAATGAAACTACTTCTAAATCACTCATCTTTATCTTTTTCAGCTTTTAATTCAGACAATTCTTCTTTAAGTAAATCAATTTTTTTTGTAAATTCAAATTTTAAAGACTTCCAGTCTCTTTCTTTTTTAATGTAGGAATCAATGATTCCTTTTTGCTCTTCGAATCTATTTATAAGTTTATTAACCTTAATATTTAAGTCGGACAAAACTGTATTTTTTTCAGGTTCACTCATGTTTTTTAGTTTAAAACGACCAACAGTAGTTGGGAAGTTTAATTTAAAAGAGTAAAATTACACTTATGATGAAAGTATATCAAAAAAGAAGACATATTTTAGGCAATCTACTGCCTAAGGATAGTGCAATTATTATTCCTGGTGCTGATCTAAAGTATAGGAATTCAGATTCGTCTTATAACTTTAGGCAGGATAGTAATTTTTATTATTTATCTGGTTTCAGTGAGGCAGGTTCAACCATGCTCATAGTTAATTCTAATGGGAAAGTTTCGTCATCTATATTTGTCCCTAAAAAAGATAAGTTAAAGGAAATTTGGGATGGCTTTAGACAAGGGCCTGAAGGCGCAAAAGAAAACTTTTTATTTGATAATTCATTTAATAATGATCAAATTGATTCTGAACTTCCAAATTTAATAAAGGGTATGGATAAGGTTTTTTATCCATTCGGAAAGAAAGATGGTTTTGATCAGCTGGTTATAAATTGGAACAAAACACTTACAAATATAAAAGGTAGACATAACAAACCTATAGATATTGCAGATGGATCCTCTTTAATTGGAAATTTAAGATTAATCAAAGATGATGAAGAAATTTCAATAATTAAGAAAGCTTGTGAAATTTCAGCAGATGCTCATATTGAAGCAATGAAGGCAGTTAAGCCTGGAATGAATGAGCAGTCTATAGAGGCTTTATATTTATACGAGTTTGCAAAGCAGGGTGGAAGATTCCCAGCATACACGCCTATAGTTGCTGGTGGGAATAACGCATGCGTGCTTCATTATGTTGATAATAATAAAGATCTCAATAATTCAGATTTATTGCTAGTTGACGCTGGTTGTGAATATGAAATGTATGCTTCTGACATTACAAGAACATTTCCTGTAAGCGGCAAGTTTTCTGCTGAGCAGCTTGCTATATATAATATAGTTTTAAATGCACTTCATTCAGCCACAGAGATGGTCAAAGTTGGTAAAAATGTAATGGATCCACAAATCGCTTCTGAAAGAGCTATCACTCAAGGCTTGGTTGATCTTGGGATCCTCAATGGCGATGTCGATGAATTGCATAAAGAAGGTGCATTTAAAGATTTTTATATGCATAAATTTGGACACTGGATGGGTTTAGATGTCCACGATGCTGGAGATTACATGGAAGACGGTGAATACATGAAATTTAAGGCTGGGATGATAACAACAGTAGAGCCAGGAATTTATATCAGCAATGATGCAGATGTCGATAAAAAATGGCAAGGTATTGGCATTAGAATAGAAGACGATATTCTTGTTACCAAATCAGGAAATATAAATTTAACTGAAAAAGTTCCATCTGATCCAAGTGAAATTGAAGCCTTAATGGCTTAGCAAAATTATGAACAATCCTGTCGTAATTTCAGGTGGAGGTATCATAGGCTGCTATATTCACGCAAGATTAAAACAAGCTGGCGTTGATTCAATAATTATTGAGCGAAATAAAAGGCTTAAAGCTGATTCGCCAAGTATTCGAACCATTTCTCTTAATCCTAATACCCTAAAACTTCTATCAGATATAGGGATGAATCTAGAGTTAGCAAATGTTAATTTAATTAAAGTAGCAGATGGAAACGGCTCTGGGAAAATTGAATTTTCTGCACAAGATATTGGTGAGGAGTCTCTTGCTTATGTAATTATGTTCAATGAATTATTAACAAAAATGCAACAATTAGTAGAATCCTCAATTCATTTTGAAAATGAAATTTCTTCTATAGAAGCTTTCGAGGATTTATCTAAAATTACCTTGGTTGATAAAACAATATTAAATACTCCGCTATTAATTGGTTCAGATGGACGCAATTCTCCGGTAGCAAAACTATCAAATTTTGTCTCTCGTAAAGAAGATTATGATCAAACGGCGTTTACTTTTTTAGTTGAAGATAAATCTGACAGAGACGCATCAACAGCACATCAATTATTCACAGATAAGGGAATTTTTGCTTTAATGCCAGTTAAGTCTTTGAATAAAAATATATTCTCAGTTGTATGGTCTGTTTCAAACAAAATACTAGATGGCTCACCTCAGGATTTTGTTATGAGTAATATTAGCCTCATAGAATCTATGCTTGATTCGAAATTTATAATAAAGTCAGAGATCGTAAGCTTCCCACTTTCTTCCCACCATCTTGAATCTTATATGAAAGAAGGAGTTGTTGTAGTTGGAGATGCAGCACATTCTCTTCATCCACTTGCAGGTCAGGGCATTAATTTAGGTTTTTCTGATGCAGATATATTATGCGAAGAGCTAATATCAGCATATGAAAAGGGCTATTCAATAAATTCATATAGAGTTCTTAAAAGCTATGAATTAAGAAGAAAATCAATGAATGAGATTATGCTTAAAGCAATGGATGGTTTTGTAAATCTATTTGGTTCTAGCAATATATACATAAGAACTTTAAGAAATTTTGGGCTAACTTTTTTTAATAAGACTTCATTTATAAAGGCTTTTTTTATTAATCATGCATCCGGAAATCATAAATTATAAATGTTAAGTTGCTTTTTAAATGAGAATCATTATCATTTGAGATCAAATTAATTTAGGCTTTTAAATGCAATTTATAAAATTATTATTAATATCAACAATATTGGTTTCTTGTAATAATGAAACTAATATAGAACCATTAACGATTTATACTTCAAGACAGCCTCAACTTATAGAACCACTTCTAAAAGAATATGAAGAGAAAACTGGTATTGAGGTTAGGCTGTTATCCGGCAAAGCTCCTCAACTTATGGAGAGGATTGTAGTTGAAGGGGATAAAACTCAGGCAGATATTTTTATGACAGTTGATGCTGGAGTCTTATGGCAAGCAGGAGAAAAGGGAATTTTTGAATCCATAGATTCGTCAATTTTAGAAAGAAATATTCCTCAACATCTTCGCGACCCAAACGGCAAATGGTTTGGATTATCAAAAAGAGCTAGAACGATTGTCTATTCAGCAGACTCTGTATCTAGCAGAGATCTATCCTCATATGAAGATTTGGCTTACCCCCTTTGGAATAACAAACTATGTCTGCGGACTTCAACAAAAGTTTATAACAGGTCATTAATGGCGAGTATGATAGATTCCATTGGATACGAAAAAACTAAAATGATTGTAAGCGGATGGGTAAATAATCTTGCTACAGAGGTGTTCTCAAGTGACACACAAGTTTTAAAAGCTGTCTCTGCGGGTCAATGCGGAGTGACTATTGTTAATACATATTATTTAGCAAGATTAGCAGATGATCCTGCATACTCAAATCTTAGATTGCATTGGGCAAATCAAGAAAATAGAGGAACCCATGTAAATATTTCAGGAGCAGGAGTAACTAGATTTTCTAAAAATAAAGTTGAGGCAATAAAGTTACTTGAATGGCTATCATCTGCTGATGCTCAAGAGACTTATGCTGGTGCTAATAAAGAATTCCCAGTCATGCCTGGTATTAAAGTGGGTGAACTTCTAGAAAGCTGGGGACCATTTAAAGAAGATCTTATTTCAGTAGAAAAACTAGGTTCATTACAAAAAGATGCTGTGCTTTTAGCTCAAGAAGTTGGGTATAAATAAAGATTTAATTTAACTAGATTTTTTCGCCACGAGCACGAATTTCTTTTAGTACTTCGCTAATGCCTTTTTTATCTATAATACGCATTCCTTTTGCAGAAACCTTTAGATTGACGAATCTATTTTCTGATTCAACCCAAAATTTGTGTGTATGTAGGTTTGGAAAAAACTTTCTTTTGGTCCTATTATTAGCATGAGAAACGTTATTCCCAGACTGTGGTATCTTACCAGTTACTTGACATATTTTACTCATAGAACCGCGATTTTATAGAACAGAAGAGAACATAGCAACACTAATAACAATTTATATGAAGCATTTAATATTAATTCGGCATGCAAAATCTAGTTGGGATAATATTTATCTTACAGATTTTGAAAGACCTTTAGCAAAAAGAGGGATAAAAGACGCATTATTAATGGAGAAATTTTTTATTAATTCAGGCTTTGAACCTGATTTAATTTTATGCAGCCCTGCTAATAGAACGCAGCAGACCTACGATATTATTTTCAGTAATACTTATATAAGTTCAACCATTTTTGAAAATGGTTTATATCATGCAGGGAATGCTGAATTAATTAATATCATTAAAGCTAATTCCAAGAAAATAAATACTTTGGCAATAATTGGTCACAATCCATCTCTACATAATTTACTCATACGATTAACAAAAAAAGATTTCAAAAATTTTGCAACATCTGCAATAGCTTGCTTGCAAATAGATTTAGAATGGGAGAAAGTAGAAGAAGCAAATACGGAGCTAATTTTTTTTAAAAAACCTAGGGACTTTAAGCCTTGATAGATATAGAAGTAAAAATATTAAATTCAAGAATTGGTAAAGAAATAAACCTTCCTGAATATAAAACCATTGGCTCAGCAGGCATGGATGTAAGAGCCTGTTTAGATGACTCAATAACCTTAACACCAGGCTCCACAGAACTAATACCATTAGGATTTGCAATGCACATCAAAGACGTCAATGTCACTGCTCTAATTATTCCTAGGTCAGGCTTAGGTTCTAAGCATGGTATTGTTTTAGGCAATTTAGTAGGTCTTATAGATTCAGATTATCAGGGTGAATTAATGGTTCCAGCCTGGAATAGGTCACAGGAAGATTTCATCATTTCTTCAGGCGACAGAATAGCACAAATGGTAATGGTGCCTGTTATTCAAGCAAGTTTTAATCTTGTTGATGATTTTGAAGAAACAGAAAGAGGGGAAGGGGGTTTTGGGAGTTCAGGTATAAAGTGAAACTATTTCTTTTTACCAAATCTCTCTTCAAAACGCTGAACTCTTCCACCAGTATCAATGATTTTTTGTTTGCCGGTGTAAAAAGGATGAGAGGCAGAGGATATCTCAACAGTGTAATAGGGATAAGTTTTACCATCTTCCCATTTTTTTGTTTTATCTGTCTGAAGCGTTGAACGAATAATGAAATACTTATCTACACCAATATCATGGAATAAAACTTCGCGGTATTCTGGATGTATATCGTTTTTCATAATAAAACCTAAATTTGGATGAGAACTATAACAAATAAGTCGATCTTTTCAATTAAAACATGAATATTTTTTATTATGATGTGGCAATACCTATTCCTATAAGGGAAACTTTCACATATGAATGTAAAGAAAGTATTCAAGTGGGATCTAGGGTTTTAGTAGAATTTAGGAAGAAAAAAGTAGTTGGTCATATTGTTAAAGCGGTCTCAAAGAAACCAAATTTTTATACTATTCAGATATCTGAAATCTTAGATGAAGAGCCTATTTTTAAATCAAATGATATAGACATATTATTTTGGTTAGCAGATTATTATCAGCATCCAATAGGAGAAGTTTTTGATACTTTTTGCCCACCAACCTTACGTAAACCAGTTAAAAGGAACATTCATTCTAGAAATATCCAATCGGAGTACAAAGCTTTTTCTAATGATAAAAAAGTTACATTAAATAAAGAGCAAGTAGAGTCTTTAGAGATACTAAATAACTTAGATGGATTTGATCCTTGTTTGCTTTATGGGGTAACAGGATCAGGAAAAACTGAGATTTATTTAAGACTAACCGATACCTACTTAACTAAAGGAAAATCAGTTTTAATTCTTGTGCCTGAGATTTCTTTGACTCCCCAGCTTGAAGATAGATTTGTCAGTAGGTTCGGAGACAATATTGGAATCTATCATTCAAAAAAGACAGCAAAACAAAGGTATGACATTTGGGAAAGAGCACAGAGTGGTGAACTTAAAATAGTTATTGGAACTAGGTCAGCAGTTTTGTGTCCTCTAAATGAATTAGGAGTGATCATAGTAGATGAAGAACATGACCAATCCTATAAACAACATGAAGGCTTTAGATTTTCAGCCAGAGATCTAAGCATTAAAAGGGCTCAAGTAGAGGCTATTCCAATTGTGTTAGGAACAGCAACACCATCTCTTCAGACATTAAGATTGGTTCAAGAAAAAAAATATAAAGAGGCCAAACTATTAAAAAGAGCAAATGGATTTAAGCCTCCTGGGTTTATAACCTTAGACATAAATGATTCACAGCTTGAATCAGGTATAGCAAAAGAATCGCTTGATGCAATTACAAATACGTTAAAGGAAAATAAACAGGTACTTATATTTATAAATAGGAGAGGTTTTTCTCCTCTTTATGAATGCAGTAGTTGTAGATGGATAGCTGAATGTTCTTCTTGTGATGCTCGACTAGTATTTCATCATGGCTTAAATAGATTGATATGCCATAGATGTGATTCTGCATACGGAGTACCCAAAAAATGCCCAGCATGCAACAGTTCTTCCTTAAATCTACAAGGGTCAGGTACAGAAAGAATAGAATTATTTCTTGAGAACTATTTTGAAGGCACAACTATTATTCGTTTAGATCAGGACACAACTAAGAAAAAAGGTTCACTAAAGGAAATCCTTGAGATGGTTCATAAATCTGAATCAGCTATTTTAGTAGGAACCCAAATGCTTGCTAAGGGGCATGATTTTCCTAGAGTTGAGCTTGGGATAATATTAAATTGTGATTCTGGCATTACTAGTCCAGACATAAATAGCTTAGAAAAAATTTCTCAGTTATTAATTCAAGTTTCTGGGCGAGTTGGAAGAAAGGAAAATAATGGCAAAGTAATTATTCAAACACGGTATCCTGAAGACAAGAACTTGTTAGAGTTAAGATCTGGTGATTATCTTAATTTTGCATTAAATAACCTTAAACAAAAAAAAGAGCTTCGCCATCCACCATATTCCGCAATAGCCTTGCTAAGAACGACATCACCTTTAGCAAAACATAATATTAATTTTTTACATCAGGTTAACAAAAGCGCTAAATTAAAATCAGATATGTCAATAATTGGGCCGATTCCATCTATTATTTCAAAAAGCAGAGGAAACTTTAGACATCATTCAATAATTCAGGCCTCATCTAAAATAGATTTAAATAAACTTATTAAAAATATTATTGTTTTAGCAGGGTCATGGAAAGAAACAAAAAAAGTGAAATGGTATTTTGATATTGACCCTATCGACTATAACTAAATTTTTATCTTTATTACTTGGCCTGGATAAATAGTCTTATTTTCTAGATTATTAATTCTTGATATTTGATCAATTGTTATACCAAATCTAATAGCAATTTCTGATAATACATCACCTCTTTGAATTTCATAACTTAGGTAATTAGGATTATTATCTATATAAGTTCCAACAATAGGATTTTCTTGAAAATAATTATGAATCCCAAGAAATATTGATCTTGCAATCATTCGTCTTCCTGGCTTTCCTTTTAGCCTATTTGCATCTTCAGGGTTAGTGATAAAACCAGACTCAACAAGAACAGAAGGTATATCAATAGATTTAAGAACTCTGAAATCAGCAAATTCCACATTTTGTTTATGAATTTTAGTAAAAGGATCTCTTTTAAGTTGTTCTAAAATCTTTGTTCCCAAAATCTTGCTTTGATTTATCTTATTTTTATAGGTTTCTGGATAAATTTTTCTTGCTATATCTTCATCAAAATCACTAGGCTGTAAGTTTTTGATATCAGCTTGAATGCGTTTTCTTTGTTTGTCTGAAAGATTTCTTGCAATTGTACTTGAGGCTTCCTCTGACCAGATAAAAACAGAAGCACCTTTTACTGATGAAAGTCTAAAACCATCTGCATGAATTGAAATAAAAATATCTGCCCCATACTTTCTTGCATCTTGATATCTATCGTTTAAATTAACAGTTTCATCCCCGTCTCTTATCATCAATGGTTTATAGCCTTTAGTATCTCTTAAAGTCCTTTCTAACTCTTTTGCAATAAGCAGAGTTACATCTTTTTCTAAAATATTATTTGGCCCAACTGCGCCTGGATATTTGCCTCCATGGCCAGCATCAATAGCAACAATAATATCTCTGGTACTTTTTTTAAGATTTCTATCTTTTTTCAGCTTTAAATTAAAAAGTACTCCATTTTTAGTTTGTTCTTGGGTAGGTTTTTGCCAATAAACTGACTCATATAAATCAAGGACTATTTTTGATGAGGCACCATCTTGATTAGTGCGGATTTTCTTTATTGGATAATTTTGACGAGTATCTGATTCTTCAAATAATTCAGAATCTTTAATATCAATTACAAGTCTTGATGGCTCATCTAAAGCATAAGACTTAATTAATGCAACCTTATCAAGTCTAAAATTAATGCTGATTTCACCAGATGGCAACTCTTTTATTGAGGAAAATTTAACTAAATTTGCACCAGAGGACTCAATACAAATAAAAAAAATGCTACATATAAAAATTAGTTTCTTCATTTTTTACAAATTTAAATTTATTAATTTTTCTATTAGGATTGTATCGCCTATTAATTCAACTTTCCTACTATTATTTTGATGCAACAGTTTTATTCTTATGTTGCATAATCTTTTTCCGTGAAGTTTTTCAGGCCATTCTATAAAAATTAGTTTTTTATTTTTGTGCTCCCTGTTGAGTTCAAGCATATCAATATCTTCATCTACTTCAGTTCTATATAAATCAATATGAAGAACAAGAAACTGATTAAGTTCATATTCTTCACAAATAGTATATGTAGGACTTTTAACAGAGCCATTCCAACCAAGAGCGCTTAAAATTCCTCGAACTAATGTAGTTTTGCCAGCTCCAAGCTCTCCTTGAAGATGAAATTCTAGTGCAGCATTATCAGATTCATTTATGATTTGGGCTAATTTTGCTCCAAACTCTAATGTAGCTTTTTCATCTTTGAGCACAAATTCCATCATCTTTTTTTATTTAAAGTTTTTCTTATATACGGTATTAATTCTGAAGCAGCAAGTCCATTGATCCCATTCTCTAACTTAAACTGAGAGCCAGCTTTTCCATGCACTGCTACTGCTAATAAACAAGCATTTAATGATGAAAGTCCTTGCGATACAAGGCCACCAATTAGACCCGCTAGAATATCTCCTGTACCTCCAGTGGCAAGCTCAGGGCCTCCTTCTTCACAAATATAAAGCTCTTCTTTATTTGCAATAATTGTTCCGTAACCCTTAAGTACAACTGTTGCAGAATACATTCCTACTAATTTTTTTGCAGAATTAATTCGATCCTGTTGAACTTCTTTTATTGGAATATTTAATAAATCAGCAGCCTCGCCTGGATGAGGAGTCATAATAATAGGGGCAGCATTATTTTTTAAACAATTATTATCTTTAGCCAAGTATCTAAGAGCGCCTGCATCTAAAATAATAGATCCGTTAATTTTTGAAGAATAGTTTATAAGTAACTCAATAATGCTTTTTGACCAATTACTATCAGTTAACCCAGGACCACAAACAAAAGTATTATTATCTGGATCGAGCTTAAATTCATTTGGTCTCTCACAACCTATTGTCATAATTTCAGGATTACGGATCAGTGAGGCTTCTACATGGATAGGCTGTGTAATAAGCGAAACTAAGCCAGAGCCTGATTTTAAGCTCATTTCAGCTGCCATTATTGCGGCTCCACCCATTTTTATATCCCCACCAAATATTACAGTCTTACCATGGTTTCCTTTATGGCTATCAGTCGATCTTTTGGGTGTTAAGTCTTTTACGTCCTCGAAGTTATAAGAAATTGCGAGAGCTTTGCTTTGAGTTTGCATATCTAAATCTAGGTTATCAAAATATAGTTTGCCAGATGAGATTTTACCCTCATTAAGACTTAATCCAACTTTCCTTCCAACAAAACTTATTGTTTTCTTTGCATTAACATGTGTGCCACATGAAATCCCTAAATCAGGATCAATGCCTGAAGGTAAATCAATTGAAAAAATTTCATCAAACTTATTCATCTTATTTATAAGCATAGAAATACTAGGACTGACGCAACCTTTTAAACTGGTACCAAAAATTGCATCAATGATTACCACATTCTTTTGATTGTTATCTAAAATAGATGATTTATGAATAAGGTTTCCATTAAACGCAATATTAAAAGCATCTTTACACAATAAGCTTTTTTCTTTATTTTTTATAGCATCAATGATTTTCACATCAAAACCCATCTTAGATAGATTGATTCCTATATAGTATCCATCACCGCCATTGTTTCCAGGACCGCATACACATATAAATTTTTTGAAGCTGGTGCTCTTTGCAATAAAATCTGTAGCAACTTTTGCTGCCTTAAGCATGAGTTGCTTATCTGAATTACCCTGATAGAAATATTGAGCTTCATGTAGCTTTACTTCATCACTGAGGAATAACGGTTTCAAAGATTAATCTAAAGTAAAAGATGCCATTCTGTCAGAGTGGAATGATCCTATATATACAGTCTTATTAATAGGATAAGCGGTAGTAGGGAACCCAAATACTGTTTCTTGGAATGAATATAAATTCTTTCTTTCAAGCGTAACTCTGTCAATTTCATGAATTGAGAAAGGCAAAGAACAATTAATGCTTCCACTTTCAGCACAAGGCAATGCATCTAGGGTTTCATGATCAAGCGAAGTAAGCCAGATTGAATCATCTGTTATGATCATATTGTCTGGAGAATTAATTCTATAAGTCCCAATAACTTGGTTATTAATAAGATCAACAACTTCTAATTTATCTCCTAGATTATGATTTATATATAAAAGCTCATTAGTTTCATCAAGGCCTATACCATTAGGCTGGCTTCCATCGGAATTCGGCACTTTGGTGAAAGATTCCTTGTCCCATTTGACAACATAACCAGTTGCATACTTGAATAATGCTGCACTTAACCATTCATTTATAGTTATGCTCCTTTTATACATGTGACTTGCATAAAAGGTTCCATCTCTTCTTATACTTAGATCATTAAAATAGTTATGCTTGGGTGTATTTACACAACCTCTCCAGGTCATTTCCCATTTGGCATCATTTTGATTTAATTCAAAGAATTCAATTGATTCAAATGGATAATGATTTACAAATCCAACTTGAATAGAACCATCAGCTCGAGTAACTAGATCAATTCCATGAGGTCCAAAGCCATCATCGGGAGTCCTTGTGCATTTAGGATCTCCCCAGGTATTTTTCGAAAATATTATTTTGGGATTTATTCTCTTATTATCTTTAAGCCTTAAAAGTGCAAAAGCTCCTTGCCCATCTTTTTCTTCATAGGGTCTTATACCACCAAATTCAGATAGTAATAAAAATTCATTATCTGGAAGAAGAGCTATATCTTCAGGGTTAGTAAATTCGCAATATATAGTGATCAATTCATCTGATACACAATCATCTATATTTTTGACAGGACCAAGATAATCTCGTGAAACCATAAGCAAGGCAAGGCTTAAAAACAATACGCTAAGAGTAATAGAGAATTTATAGTAGTTATTGGAGAATATTTTGGCGAATTTATAAACTAGATTTTCAAAAAATATAGCAATAAGACCTCTTAAAATTGAAATTACACCAAAGACAAATAAAGTATTTTTCCAAATTCTATCTGACCAAGAAAAATCAACAGCATAAAGCAATAGCCCTCCAATAATTAGAGCCAATAATCCTATTAATTTTAAGTTTATTTGTTTATCAAAAAATAACTGGAATCCAATGAGCATTAATTTCTTTGAGAAAGATATTATGACAGCAAATAATAAAAAAATAATTGCTAATATTTCATTCATTCCCTATTTTCCCATTTAGATATAGTTGATTTAATTATAGCAACTATTTCAAGAGGCTTATCTAAAGGAACATGATGTGCAGCGCCAGGAACTTCAATGAAGTCCATAACTTTCTCAAATTCTTTTTCCATAAAGGTTAGTATTTTTGATCCTAGTAACATACTGTTGCCGCCATAAATATACAAAGCAGGGCATTGAATATTAAACTTATATTCTGAAAGACGACCAAGCTTCCAGAATAACGTA
>QOPI01000006.1:0-37632 GCA_003331645.1 SAR86 cluster bacterium
CATTAGCATCACCATTAAGCACTATATGTAATCCATTCGCATTCCAACATCCAAAGCTTTGTCCTGCAGAACCGTTAAAATTAATTTGAATAGGCTTATTTAAACCATCCTCTCCATAAACCTTAGCAATGTGTCCTGATATGGATGCTCCAATAGATCTATCAGTATTATTGATATGATAGTTAAATGATTTTGCTTTATTTGATTCAATTGCTGCCTTAGCATCTCTAAGAATTTTTTTTGCCAAAGAGCCCTTATCCCATGGATCATTTTGATCTACCTTGCAGAAATAAGGCTCTTTAATAGATTTATTTTGATACAAGATAGCACTAAGATCGACTTGCTTATATTGTGATTCTAAATCTTCTATGACTTTTAAGTAATTTGTTTGACCAATAATATCTTCTAGCTTCAATACTCCCATTTCACTTAAATGCTGTCTTACATCATCAGCTATAAATTTAAAATAATTTACAACTCTTTCTTTTTCACCAATAAAGTGATGATTAATAATATCTTTTCTTTGTGTTGCAACTCCAGTTGCGCAATTATTAAGATGACATATTCTTAAATATTTACATCCCATTGCAATCATCGGACCAGTACCAAATCCAAATGATTCTGCTCCTAATATCGCAGCTTTAATAACATCTAATCCAGTTTTCATACCGCCATCAGCCTGCAAGCGTATCTTATTTCTAAGACCGCTTTCGCGAAGTGCTTGATGTGCCTCTGATAAACCAAGCTCCCATGGAGAGCCCGCATATCTTATAGAAGATAATGGGCTTGCGCCCGTTCCACCATCATGGCCTGATATGGTTATTAAGTCTGCATAGGCTTTTGCAACTCCTGCTGCAATAGTTCCAACTCCCGGCTCTGAAACAAGTTTTACAGAAACCAATGCGGATGGATTTACTTGTTTAAGATCAAAAATAATTTGAGCAAGATCTTCTATAGAATAAATATCATGATGGGGTGGTGGTGAAATTAATGTAACTCCAGGAGTGGAATAGCGCAATTTTGCAATTAATTTATTAACCTTGCCGCCTGGAAGTTGACCGCCCTCACCCGGTTTTGCTCCTTGAGCTATTTTTATTTGTAAGACTTCAGCATTCACTAAATAATGTGGGGTAACACCAAACCTACCAGAGGCTACTTGTTTAATTTTAGACATCTTGTCAGTGCCATATCTCTCAACAGCTTCGCCGCCTTCACCAGAGTTTGATCTACCACCAATAGAATTCATAGCTTGTGCTAATGTCTCATGAGCATCGGGAGACAAGGCTCCAAGACTCATACCAGCAGAATCAAATCTTTTTAAAATTAATTCTTGTTTTTCTACCTTATCTAATGGAGTTGATTTTTTTGTTTTGTCTATAGCTAATAAATCTCTCAGCATAGCCGGAGGTCTTTCATCAACAAGTTTTGAATACTCTTTATAAATATTTCTTGATCCGGCTGATACTGCTTCTTGCAGTTTTTTTACAATTTCTGGATTGTACGTGTGATATTCACCACCATGAATATATTTTAATAATCCACCAACATTCATATCAGATAAATTAGATCTAGCATAATCATCTAATGATCGAAGTGATTGTTCTAAATCTTTAAAATTTTTACCTTCTATTCTACTAGCTGTATTTGTAAAACAAATATTTACAATCTCATGGTTAAGTCCAACTATTTCAAAAAGCTGAGATCCTCTGTAACTAGAAATAGTAGAGATTCCCATCTTAGAAATTATTTTCAACAAGCCTTTATTTAAACCCTTCCTATAACGTGCGCAATTCTCATTCGCATCTCCTTTTAATTCATTCTTTTCTGTTAGATCTAAAATGCTTTGATATGCAAGCCAGGGAAATACCGCAGTGGCTCCAAAGCCTATTAAGCATGCAATATGATGAGTATCTCGCGCAGAAGCTGAGCTAACAATTAGATTAGCATCCGTACGCAAGCCTAATTTTACAAGCTCTTGATGGACAGCCCCTAACCCAAGCAAAGCATTTATTGGTAAATGTTCTTTATCAGGAATATTTTCATTTAAATGAATAATGGTATAACCGGATCTAACTGCTTCTACTACATCGGATCTCAAATTTTTTATTGCTTTTTTTAAACTTATTGATTTATTGAAATTTAGGGTAAATTCTTTAGATTTAAAATATTTGTTACCCAAAATAGTTGCAAGTTTTTTATGAGAAAGTATTGGTGAGGTTGTAATTAATCTTTTAGCATGTCCTGGTGTCTCTTCATAAATATTTAATTCAGGCCCAAAACAGGTCTCAAGTGACATCACGCTTTTTTCTCGAAGCGAGTCTATAGGTGGATTTGTTACTTGGGCAAATTGTTGCCTAAAAAAGTCGTATATCTGTCTATGCATTTTAGACATAACTGCAAGCGCAGTATCATCACCCATTGAGCCAGTGCCTTCTTGAGAATCAACAGCTAGAGGTTTTATGATTGAGCTTCTTTCTTCTTTAAATAACAGATACAGTCTTGAGGCGAGACTTAAATCATTTTGTGGAATCTTCTTTAAGCCTGGGCCTTCAAACTCATTCAAAGATGATTCAACATAGATGGCATTCTTCCTTAACCACTCTCTATATGGGTTTTGTAATTTTAGAAGATCATCAATACTCTTTTCATCATGTAGTTCGCCTGTTTCAGTATTTATAGCTAAAATGCCGCCAGGTTTAACTCTGCCTTTGTTAATAATTAAATCCTCATTGGTAGGATTAACTCCCGTTTCTGATGCAATTGTTATCAAACCTTCTTCATCTATTTGATAACGTGCAGGCCTTAAACCATTTCTATCAAGAACACATATTGCCCAACTTCCATCGGTCATCACTATCCCTGCTGGTCCGTCCCATGCCTCCATATGCATTGAGTTGTATTCATGGAACGCTTTTACTTCTGCATCAAGAATTTGTCCATTTTGCCAGGCTGGAGGGAGTACCATTCTTATAGTTTTAAATATATTTATTCCACCCTGAACTAAAATCTCAATCATATTATCTAATGATGAAGAGTCTGAGCCCTTTTCATTAACTAAATATTTAAACTTCTTAAGTTTAGGCAATAAGGGGGTTGAAAGAATTGATTGTCTGGCTTTAGCCCAATTTCTATTTCCACGAATAGCATTAATTTCTCCATTATGAGCTAATAATCTAAATGGTTGAGCAAGGTGCCATCTAGGACTGGTGTTTGTTGAAAACCTTTGATGGAATACGCAAATTGAAGCAGTAAAATCTTTTTGTTGTAAATCTTTATAAAATAAATCAATAGCATCCGGTAGCATTAAACCTTTATAGACAATAGTGCGGCTTGACATACTGCATACATAAAGTATTTCGTCATCGTTATATATCTCTTCAATAAACTTTCGCGCTTGCAATAGAGAAGATTCAAATAAATCTATATCTAGGCTTTTCTCAATGCCTGATATAAATAACTGATATATTTCTGGTAAGCATGCTGATGCGATAGAACCTAATATTTTTTTATTTACTGGGACTAAACGAACAGCCTCTAATTGTAAATTCTCATTTTTTAAGATTTTATTAATTTTTGGTAGGAGTTCTTTTATTGGTTTTTGTATAAATAATTGGGTAATTGCAAAATGTGAAGGTAGATTTATTTTTTGCTCGAGTTTAATAGTATTTCTATAAAACTCATGATCTAAGTTAAAAAGGAGTCCGCAACCATCGCCAGTTTTGCCATCAGCACCTATCCCGCCTCTATGAGTCATGCTTTTTAATGCACTAATAGACTTAGTAATCACTGCATGAGATTTAACTCCATAACGATTGGTGATTAAACCAAAACCGCAGTTATCTTTGAAATCATTATCTCTATATAGTCCAGGCATTTAATTAAATATTGGGATTTTTGTTGATTCTAGCATAAAAGTGTCATACTGTGTCATACTTAAATGACTCAAAAAAACAAACAATACAAAATAGCAAAAGGTTTAATGCTTTTTACTCAACCTCGATCACCATTTTTTTATGGAAAGATTAGAGTAAATAAAAAATATATTACGAAATCTTTTGCTCCTATTACATCTCGTGATGAAGCGGAAAAAGAACTTTATATCTGGAGAGATGAATTATTTAATATAAGCACAACTGTTCCTGGAAACTTAAAAGAAGAATTAAGCAATAGAAGTGAGTATATTGATCAGGAAGAATTATCTAATGATTTCCAATTCCTTGAAGTTAGTAGATTTGATCCTCAAAAAAAGAGTATTGAGGAGCGAAAAATAAGTTTTGTTGAGATATATGGTGAATATAACCAAACTGAAGCATCAAACCAAGCTCATAGGTGTTTAGATTGTGGTAACCCCTATTGTGAATGGAAGTGTCCTGTTCATAATTATATCCCTGATTGGCTAAAGCTTGTAAATGAAGGAAATATTATAGAGGCTGCTGAGTTATGTCATGAAACAAATAGTTTGCCAGAAATGTGCGGAAGGGTCTGTCCTCAAGATAGATTATGTGAAGGTGCTTGCACCTTAAATGATGGTTTTGGTGCAGTAACTATTGGTTCTACTGAAAAATATATCACTGATAAGGCATTTGAAATGGGTTGGCAGCCAGATATGACATATAGAACATGGACAGATAAAAAAGTTGCAATTATTGGAGCAGGTCCAGCCGGCATTTCGTGTGCTGATGTTTTAACTAGATCTGGGGTGAAGAGTCATGTTTATGATAAACATGAAGAGATAGGAGGATTATTAACATTTGGCATACCAGAATTTAAGCTTGAAAAAAAAGTTGTTAAAAAGCGCAGAAATATACTTGAAGGTATGGGAGTTGAGTTCTTTTTAGGTAAGGAAATTGGTAAAGATATTCAATTTAAGGAGCTTTATCAAGATTACGATGCTGTATTTTTAGGTATGGGAACCTATACTTCGCTTGAAGGTGGTTTCAAGGGTGAAAGCCTTGTTAATGTTCATAAGGCATTAGATTATTTAATCTCTAATACAAACAAGCTGCTTAAAATTGGTGAAAACTATGATAATTATATTAATTTAAGAGGTAAGAATGTTGTGGTGCTAGGTGGCGGAGATACTGCAATGGATTGTAATAGAACAGCATTGAGGCAGGGAGCAAAATCTGTTAGATGTCTTTATAGAAGAGATGAAAAAAATATGCCAGGCTCCAAAAGAGAAGTTATTAATGCTAAAGAGGAAGGTGTTGAGTTTGAATTTAATATCCAGCCTATAGAAATTTTAGGTAATAAATCAGTTGAGGGTATTAAAGTTGTAAGAACTGAATTAGGCGAAGCTGATCAGAATGGCAGAAGAATCCCAGTTCCAATTCCAGGTTCTGAAGCTATTATAGAAGCTGATGCAGTTATTGTTGCTTTTGGCTTTAGAGCAAGTCCTGCAGATTGGTTTAAAGATTTTAATATAGCAACTAAAAATAATGGTTTGGTTTTAGCAGCTGAAGAGCAAAAATATAAGTTTCAGACTTCTAATGAGAAAATATTTTCTGGTGGAGATATGGTAAGGGGATCAGACTTAGTTGTTACCGCAATATGGGAAGGTCGCGAAGCTGCTAAAAGCATTATAGAATTCGTATCCTAATGATAGATCAACCAAAATTTTTAAGAGCTCTAGATAAAGAAACTAACTCCACTCCCCCTATTTGGTATATGCGTCAAGCTGGAAGATATCTGCCTGAGTATAGAAAAATTAGATCAAGATTCAAAAATTTTCTTGATATGTGTAAAGATCCTGAGGTTTGTTGTGAACTAGCGTTACAACCTATTAGAAGGTTTGATCTTGATGCTAGCATCTTATTCTCAGATATTTTAACCATTCCAGATGCTTTTAATTTAGGTGTGGAATTTAAAGAAGGAGAAGGCCCTGTTTTTACAAGGCCAATTAAAGATATAAAAGCTATAAAAAACTTACCATCTTTCAATCCAAGTGACCTTTCATATGTTTATAAATGTGTAAAAAATATTAGAGGAGCTTTGCCAGCGAGCATTCCTTTAATAGGTTTTTGTGGAAGTCCATGGACTCTGGCTGCCTATTCACTTGAAGGCAGCTCTTCAAAAGATTTTGCCTTTACTAGAAGTTTTATTTCTGAAAATTCCATACAAACTCAACAATTGTTAAAAAAATATACTGATGCATGTTTTGAATATTTAAAAGAACAAGTTATTGCAGGTATTGATGCCATTCAGATTTTCGATTCATGGGCCAACCTTTTAAACAAACAAGAATATGAATCTTTTTCACTTAAATATATAAATGATCTTGTACAACAACTCAAGGCTGATGATATAACTAAAAATATACCAATAATAATTTTTGCTAGGCAGCCTCAGGGTGGCATCAAACAGTTAACTAACTGCAAGCCAGAATGTATAAGCTTATTCTGGGATGAATCAATTGATAGCTCAATAAAACTTCTAAAAAATAAAACTGCCATTCAAGGCAGCTTAAATCCTATGATCTTAAAAGAAGATAATTCAATAATTTATAAAGAAGTTAAAACGATGGTAGAAAAATTTAAAAATTATCCTGGCTATATCTTTAATCTTGGTCATGGCATTACACCTGACATTAATCCTGATAAAGTTAAATTTCTTACAGACTCTATTAGAGAGCTCTAGATCTACTTCTTTGGCTTAGGCTTGTCCCATAAACGCATTAAACCCTCTTGAACGCATGAAGCAACTAGTTTCCCATCTTTATCGTAAATAGATCCTCTGGAAAAGCCTCGAGCATTTCCTGAAACAGGGCTATCAATATGATATAAAAGCCAATCACTGAAATCTAATTCACTGTGAAACCAAGTTGCATGATCTAAGCTGGCGCTTTGTAATAATGGTGACATAAAGTTTAAGCCGTGTGGATTATTTGCAGTACCTAATAAGCCCATATCAGATGCATATAAGAGCAATGCTTGATGAATCCTTTCATCTTTTGGCATTTGTCCATCAGGTTTCATCCATGTATTTTTATATGGCGGTGCTTTTTTTGGATTTAAAAAATCGTAATCTTCAACAGGTCTCATCTCAATTTCTCGTTCCCTTAAAAACATGGGCAAATATTTTTTATCAATTTTGTGGCTAATATTTTTTCTATGCTGAGATTCATTTAGCAAACCTTCTGGACCAGGCACATCTGGCATATCTATCTGATGCTCTAAGCCTTTTTCTCTTTTTTGAAAAGATATGGAAGAATTAAAAATTGCTTCGCCATCTTGTATAGCTCGCACCCTTCTGGTTGAGAAACTTTTACCATCTCGAATTCTGTCAACATCAAATACGATAGGCTTATCCATCAACCCAGGCCTTAAGAAATAACCATGGAAAGAGTGAGCTAAATGCTCCTTTTTTATTGTTTCATATGCAGCAATAAGGGTCTGAGCCATAACTTGGCCGCCAAATATTCTAGCCCAACCAATACTCTCCCCTGTCCATGTATAAATGTCTCTATCAATCTTATTTAACTTAAATAAATTTAATCTACTTTCTAAAAGTGGGGTATTTTGATCGGATTTTTTATTCATGCTTAATATTAGTTTTTTTATTAGTGCTAATTTTACAATGATTAACAAAAAACTAGAACTTTGCTGCCTCAAAAGGTAGGATAGCTACCTCAAAATAAGAAAAAAATATGATAGTAGAACAAAAAATAGACTTACCAAAGAAAGCTGATGTTAAATTAAAAGTTGCAGATATTTTTGGATTTGCATCTGATTTAACAGTATCAGGATATAAAGATAAAACTCAATGGGTGCCTGAGATTGATAAATCATATATTTTTGATCCTGAAACTACCTTAGCTATTCTTGCAGGGTTTGAACATAATCGTCGGGTTATGGTGCAAGGTTTTCATGGAACAGGTAAATCAACACATATTGAGCAAATTGCAGCTAGATTAAACTGGCCTTGTCTAAGAATTAATCTGGACAGCCATATTTCACGGATAGACTTACTTGGTAAAGATGTAATAAAACTTAAAGATAATAAACAAGTTACTGACTTTAAAGAAGGTCTATTGCCTTGGTCCATTCAAAATCCAGTTGCTTTAGTTTTTGATGAATATGATGCTGGAAGACCTGATGTTATGTTTGTTATTCAACGTATTTTGGAAGTGGAAGGCAAATTAACGCTGCTAGACCAAAATAAAGTTTTGTCTCCTCATCCATCTTTTAGATTATTTGCAACTACAAATACTGTAGGTCTTGGTGATATCACTGGGTTATATCATGGAACCCAACAAATAAATCAAGGTCAAATGGATAGATGGCATATATTAACTACGCTAAATTATTTATCAGAAAAACAAGAGTTTAATGTTGTAGCTTCAAAGATTAAAAGTTTTAAGTCTGCAAAAAATAAAAAACTTTTAACCGAGATGATTCAATTAGCAAATCTAACTCGAGAGGGCTTTGCAAACGGTGACATTTCAACATTAATGTCTCCAAGAACTGTAATATCTTGGGCAGAAAATTGGATAATTTTTCAAGATATCAAGAAATCCTTTTCAATGACTTTTTTGAATAAATGTGATGATACTGAAAAGCCAATAATTGCTGAGTATTATCAACGCTGTTTTGGTGAAGATCTTGAGGAAAGTTACAGCCCAGACACAAAATAATTATGGCTTGGGTAAAAGATAGAGAGAACTTACATATTGCAGCTATTTCGTCTGTAAAGGCTATATCAAAAAAACGAGAACTAACTGCAAAAAATTCCCCTTCAAATAGATCACCTAATATAGGAGAAATATCACTAGTTTCAGCCCCTCGCTCTTCAGCAAAAATAGATGCTTGGAGAGGAGAAGGTGATTTTCAGGCATTTTGGAATCTTTATCATACAGATTTAGAAGATCTGCCTTTGACTAAAGATGCTAGAGAGGTATTTAAAGAACTGGAACTATCAAGAGTAGAAATTATTGGTGGTAATAAATACAAAGGTGCAAAGAAAAATATTACTTCCCACTTAGAGCAAAAAAGTTCAGAGTTGATAAATGAAAAAATACAAAGCCAGCTCCCTTTTGCAGCAAATCTTTGGCTTAAACATATCAATGGTTATAGGTTTTCTGGAGATGCGAAAAAAATAATTATTAATTTTAAGAATCTTTTTTTACCAGAAGATAATAAAGTACTCCAAGAAAATTTTATAAAGAGCCTTGAAAATCAGAGTACTTTTGAAAAAGAGTCATTGAATCTTCTTCGTCAATTGAATCTTCTCAAAGAACATTCTAATGATGCTATGGATGATAATGATGAAGAATCTCCAGGATCGATGGAGCAAAATGATGCTGAATTAACAGAAACTGGTATGGAGATTGAATCTGAAAATGTTTCTGAATCTCAAGATCCAGCTGAAGAAATTGATGATGATCTCCTTCAAGAAGCTTCGGTAAGTATTGATGATAAGTCTATTGAAGAAGAAATAGAGCTTTCTGGAGCTTATAAAGATTTGGTTCATGAAAAAACTCAAATTCCATATTCTATTTTTACCACACAATTTGATGAGGTTATTGAAGCTAAGGATCTGACAACAAGAGAAGAAGCTTTAAGGCTAAGAAATCAACTAGATCATCTAATTAAACCTCATTTAACTACTATTGGTAAATTAGCCAATAGGCTTCAAAGATTACTCCTATCAAAGCAGAATACTAGCTGGAATTTTAATCTAGAAGAAGGGCTTCTTGATACCGCAAGATTGAGTAGAGTTGTTACTGAACCAGGAACTCCTCTTAGTTTTAAAGAAGAAAGTAAAAAAGAATTTAAAGATACTGTGGTAAGTCTTTTGATAGATAACTCTGGATCAATGAGAGGTAGATCAATAAGCTTAGCTGCTATATGTACAGATTTAATAGGCAGTACTTTAGAAAGATGCTCTATTAAAACAGAGGTGCTTGGATTTACAACAAAGAATTGGAAAGGTGGAGATTCAAAAACACTGTGGCAATCTAAAGGCAGTCCATTAAACCCAGGCAGATTAAATGACATACGTCATATTGTTTTTAAAAATGCTGATAATTCCTGGAGAAGATCAAGAAAAGATTTTGGAGTTATGTTGCGAGAGGGTTTATTAAAAGAAAATATTGATGGAGAAGCTCTTTCTTGGAGTTTTCAAAGGCTTATCAAAAGACCCGAAGAAAGAAAAATACTTATAGTCATATCTGATGGAGCTCCTGTTGATGACTCAACACTTTCTAATAATCATAGTTTATTTTTAGATGACCATTTGCGTACTATTATTGATTCTATAGAGAGCGAAAATAATATTGAGCTTTTGGCAATAGGTATTGGGCATGATGTGTCAAAATATTATAAAAGAGCTATAACAATTAATAGGGCTGAAGAATTAGGTGAAGTTTTGCTCAATGAGCTAACTGAGCTTTTTAAAAATCAATAATTCCTATAGAATAGAGAGTTAATTATTACAGTTTTCTATGTAATTATTGATAACAAGGATAAGGGATATGAAGATAACAAAAACTGATGGGCCGCCAAAAGATTTATTATATTTTGATGAAGAAATGGATTTATCAAAGAAAGATGTTGAGGATGTTGCAGAAATTTTTAAAACACCGCTTACAGGAGCTTATAACTGGGATTATACAGTTGCAGATAATAGAATTAAGAGATTATATGAACTTGGAAAAGAGTTAAATTGGAATGGTTCTATTGATTTAAATTGGGATTATACTCATCCAGCTGATGAAAGATTAACTGAAGCTGATGAAGAACTTCCGCATGAAACTTTGGAAGCTTATGAAAATCTCAGTGAAGAAGAAAAAATTGAATTTGATAGACATGATAATGCAGAACTATTAAGCCAGTTTCTTCATGGCGAACAAGGTGCTTTATTGGTTGCGTCGCAGCTAGTCTCATGTGCACCAACATATAATGCAAAACTTTATGCAGCTTCTCAAACTTTTGACGAAGCAAGACATGTTGAGGTTTTTAATAGATATCTTCAAGAGAAGATAGGCATTCATTACCCTATTAATCCAAATCTGAAAGCTTTGTTAGATAAAATCCTTACTGATGAAAGATGGGATCTTAAATTTATAGGCATGCAAATTATTATAGAAGGTTTAGCTTTGGCAGCTTTCCAAATGTTAAAAATGCTTTCTAAAGACCCTCTATTAAAACAATTACTTCATTATGTTGTCAGAGATGAGGCAAGACATGTCACATTTGGAATTAACTACTTAGAAGACTTTATTAAAACTTTAAGTCCTGAGGAAATCGAAGAAAGAGCTGAATTTGCATATGAAGCCTGTGTTATTTCAAGGGAGCGACTAATTAATACTAAAGCTATGCAGAAATATCTTAAAATGTCTGAAGAAGAAGCTAGAGAATTCTCACTTAGCACTACAGCAAATGCAACTTTTAGAAATTTCTTATTCTCAAGGGTTATACCAAACTTATCAAGAATTGGTTTATTAACAGACTCTGTTAGGCCAAAGTTTGAAGCTTTAGGTTTACTAGAATATGAGCATGCTCCAGATGACTTTGAAGTTGACTGGGTAGAACTTGAGAAACCTCTTGAAGATTTTAACGAAATACCTGAAGCAATCTAAATTAATATTATTTAGTCTTCTCTTCAGTATTAACTCCTATGGAGCTATTACTGTTATTAGTCCATCTGACGATTCATATTCTGCTATCCAGGAAGCTCTTATTCTTGCTGAGCCTGGTGATATTATTAGATTAACTAGTGGCACATATGAGTTAGAAGATAGCTTATCTATAGACGTTGAAAGCATAAGGCTTGAAGGCGAAGGTATGGATCAAACTGTCTTATCCTTTAAAAATCAACAATCTGGCGCTCAAGGCCTATCAGTCACATCCAATAATGTAATTTTGCAGGATTTTGCTATAGAGGATGCAAAAGGCGATGCTATAAAAGTTAAAGGTGTTGATGGGATAAGCTTTATAAGAGTTAGAACAGAGTGGACTGGTGGAGTTAGTACAGATAATGGAGCTTATGGACTATACCCAGTAGAATCCAAAAATGTCCTTATTGATTCTTGTGTTGCTATTGGAGCATCAGACGCTGGTATTTATGTTGGTCAATCACAAAATATTATAGTTAAAAATTCAAGAGCTGAATTTAATGTTGCAGGAATTGAAATAGAAAACTCTTACTATGCTGACGTATTTGATAATCATGCTGAGAATAACACTGGTGGTATTTTAGTATTTGATCTTCCTGATATACCTCAACAAGGTGGGCATCATGTGAGAGTCTTCAGAAATAAATCTATAAATAATAATACTGATAATTTTGCACCAGAAGGCAATATTGTTGGAGAAGTTCCAAGAGGTACTGGAATTATTATCCAAGCAAATTCATTTGTAGAAATATTTGATAATGATATTGGTGATAATGAAACGGTAAACATTGCTGTTGTTACCTATGGATATGAAACAGATGATGATGACTACTACCCTCACCCACGTGCAATTCAAATTCATGGAAATAGATTCGGAAAATCAGGATATAACCCTGATTTAGAAACAGGTGAATTAGCTAAGATCTTATTCGATGTTTCTGAAGGTGATATGCCGGATATTTTTTGGGATGGCATTCTGCCTCTTCAACAAATGATCTTTGGTCAACCTGATGAAGATAAGATTGTTTTAGGTAATAACGGTGATGCATCTTTTCTAGCATTAAGGCCAATAAGGTATATGCTGCCCTTCTTTGAGCCTGTTGAAAGAGATTATCAAAAATATGTTGGTGAGATAAATCCACTTCCAAAAGTGCAACTAAGTGAATCCCTCTAGATATTTTTTCTTAGTTTTTTTCTTAAGCTCAATAAGTTTTTTACAAATTGAAGCCTCAGTAAATAATTCAATTATTTTAAACGATAAAGTAGCACCAAAGCTTTCCGACTATGGTTTCTTCAAAAATATGACAACACAAGATCCTTCTAAAGGAGTTTTGCCATATGAATTAATAACTCCTTTATTTTCTGATTATGCTGATAAATTAAGATTTATATATTTGCCAAACAACCAAATAGCCGAACATAGGCCAAATAAAGTTTTTGATTTTCCTGATGGTACGGTATTAATTAAAACTTTTGCTTATTTAAATAACCATGAAAGTTCTAATCTTGATTCACAGCTTCTTGAGACAAGGCTTTTAATAAAAAAAGATAGTCGATGGAAAAATGTTAGTTATGTTTGGAATGCTGAACAGACTGATGCTCTTTTAAGCATTGCTGGAAAAACTATTTCTACACAATTTGTTAATAGTTATGGTGATCTACAAAATGTGAGGTATAGGGTTCCTAATATCAATCAATGTAAAGAGTGCCATCAATCTAAAAAGGTTATTGAGCCTATAGGGCCAAAACCCAGAAACTTAAATAAATCAATAGCCTATCAAGAAGGCTCAATGAATCAATTGATGCGATGGCATCAAGAAGGTTGGATCAAAAATGATTTTGAATTTACAACTATGGCTGACTGGAATGACATGCTAGCCTCAGTAAATGATAGAGCTAGAGCATATTTGGATATTAATTGTGGCCATTGTCATATTGATGGTGGCTCAGCTGATACAACAGGACTATATCTTGATTTTCATGAAAATAGAGAGTTGCATTTAGGTTATTATAAAAAACCTATCGCTACCGGAAGAGCAAGCAATAATCTTAAATACTCTATTGTTCCTGGTAAACCTAAAGAATCTATCTTACTTTATAGAATGGAATCTTTAGATCCAGGTATTATGATGCCAGAATCTGGAAGAGCTTTAGAGCATAAAGAGGCTATTGAATTGGTCAGTAATTGGATTGAAGGCTTATAGTAGGCTTTTAATTTGTTAAAAAGCCCATAGATATTTAATATATAGAAAATAGGAGATTTGTATGTCAAAACATTCGGCACTAAATACATTCGGAAGATCAGGCAATCCTGCTTTTTCAAGAAATTTTTCAAATACAACTGAGTCAATTCCCTTAGCAGAAAGAATGACATTAGATGGAGCTGTAAATAAAACAAGCATCCTGCTTGCTTTATGTTTTGGTGGGGCTGCTATTGGATGGAATATGCCGCAATTAATGATTCCTGGTTTTATTATTGGGTTTATTCTGGCATTAGTAACTATATTTAGGAATCCTAGTAAATCAGGAACTACAGCACCATTGTATGCTCTTGCTCAAGGTATCGGTTTGGGTGGTATTAGTATGCTAGCTAATTTTCAATTTCCCGGTATTGTTATTCAAGCATTAGGTTTAACATTTGGAATAACTGCCAGTTTGTTATTTTTATATAAAAGCGGTCTCGTAAAGCCTACTGAAAATTTTAGATTGATGATTTTTTCAGCTACCGGCGGTATATGTATTTTATACATAGTAAGCTTTGTAATGTCTTTGTTTGGGTCTCCAATAGGTTTTATTCATTCTAATGGTTTATTTGGAATTGGCTTCTCATTATTTGTAGTTGCAATTGCAGCATTGAATTTAGTGCTTGATTTTGATTTTATTGAAGAAGGTGCTGAACAAGGCTTACCAAAATATATGGAGTGGTATGGAGCCTTCTCTTTAATGGTTACTCTTATATGGTTATATTTAGAAATTTTAAGATTATTAATAAAATTAAATAGCAGAAGATAAAATGAACACATTTTTTTGGGTCTTGATTATAGTTGGTTCATTATTTCTTTTAAGTAATTTAGGAAAGATCAAAGCTTCAAAAAAACAAATGAATCGCGACAATAGAATTAATCGTTTTGGTAGGCGTAAAAAAAAGCCTCAAGGCAGGCCAACAATAATTGAAGGAGAAGCTGAAGAAATTAAAAATGATAAGGATTAATTAAGCATGCATAGAAAATCTTTAAATCTAGTTGCTATTTTTTTCTTAATTTTTATATCAAATGATTTATTAACAGATAGCACCGATAATAATGCTCCAATAATTCAACCTGGAGCTCCTGGCGAAGTATCCAAAAAGTTAGCTCCAGAATTAGCTTCAAATATAGCTGGCACCTCCTATGTTGAGGCAGATATAAAATTTCTTCAAGGCATGATCGTTCATCATGAACAAGCTATATTAATGTCAAGTTTTGCATCAAGAAGAACTAATAATAAAACTATATTGGATCTTGCAAAAAGGATAGATGTATCTCAAGAAGATGAGATTAACTTTATGGAGAATTGGTTAGCTCAAAGAGACATTGCTTTAATAAATAAATCAGAAAAACATCATATGCATATGCATATGGTTGGAATGGCTTCTCCAAAAGACTTAGATAATCTAAGAAAATCAGATAGTACTGACTTTGACAGATTATTCCTCCAACTCATGATAAAACATCATGATGGAGCTATAGAGATGGTAAAGGAACTCAAAAAATATCCCGGATCAGCCAATGATCCTATTTTTAATGAATTTGTTTCTGATTTAATTAATGATCAAAGTGTAGAGATTGAAAGAATGAATATCATTGCAGTTAATCTTTCAGATGACCCAAGATCTGGTTTAACTGCAGGATTATATTTTGCTGATGAGGCCATATTAAATATGGAATTAATAACATCATTAAAGAAACCAGTTGGATTTTTTGATCCAGATAATCCTGCTGCAAAAGGGAAGAAAGATTTGAACGAAGATGATAAAGATAAAATTAAAACGACCGAAGAAAAATCAAGGTCACTCCGCTCCCCTATTTTAAGTTTTTCTAACACTGATATGGCATTTAGGGAAGATTTGCTAGTAGCAGGCAGTTATCACGGTTTTAATATGTATAAAATTCAAGCAGGCGGAGTGCCTATGCTTATTTCTTCAGTAGTATGTCCAGGCGGTCAAGGCGATGTATCTATTGTGGGTGATATTTTAATTATGTCTGTTGAACAAATCAGAAGCCGAATTGATTGTGGGCTTGAGGGAGTTGGAAGAGATGCTAGTCCAGAAAGATTTAGAGGTATTCGAATATTTGATATTTCAGATTTAACAAACCCTAAACAAGTTGGAGTTGTTCAAACATGCAGAGGATCTCATACCCATTCGGTAGTGTCGACTTCAATTGATGAGGGAAAAATTGTTGTCTATAACTCTGGTACAGGGAGAGTAAGAGATGAAGAGGAAATGGAAGGATGTATTGGGAGTATTCCAGGCGATGAAAGAACAGCTTTATTTAGAATAGATATAATTGAAATACCAATAGAAGATCCTTCAAAATCAAGAATTGTTAGCAGTCCAGCTGTTTTTGCTGATCCAGATACCGGAGCTCTAGGTGGCCTATGGGTTGGTGGCGATCATGGTGACGATACCCAAGATACTAAAAGAACTGATCAATGTCATGATATAACTGTTTTTCCTTCAGCTAATTTAGCAGCAGGTGCTTGTTCTGGAAATGGTATCTTATTTGATATTACAGATCCATATAATCCAAAAAGATTAGATGTTGTTACTGATATTGGTTTTGCATATTGGCACTCTGCAACATTTAATAATGATGGAACTAAAGTTATTTTTACTGACGAATGGGGTGGCGGAGGTAGAGCTAGATGCCGCGCTTGGGATCCATTAGATTGGGGTGCTGACGCTATTTACGATATTGTTGATAATAAGCTTGAATTTAGAAGTCATTATAAAATGCCGGCTCCTCAGTTGGAGACAGAAAATTGCGTTGCGCACAATGGATCAATAATACCAGTACCTGGAAGAGATATATTTGTTCAAGCTTGGTATCAAGGAGGCATATCTGTAATGGATTTCACAGACTCAGCTAATCCAAAGGAAATTGCATATTTTGATCGTGGGCCAATCATGAAAGATACACTAATAACTGGTGGTTACTGGTCAGCATATTTTTATAATGGTTATATATATGGAACTGAAATAACTAGAGGACTTGATGTGTTTAAACTTACTCCAAGCAAATTCTTAAATGAAGATGATATTGCAAAAGCTTCTAAGGCTTTCCCAGCCTTAGGGCCAAAAGTATTTAATCCTCAACAACAGGTTCCAATGACTTGGCCGAACAATATAATAGACTCCTCGCTTTAAAAATTAGAAGTAAATGAAATGTATATAGCTTTCGATTTTGGTATTACAAATACTGATTTGATCATTCAGAGTGATACAACAGAGTATTTAACGCTAACTTCTCCTTTTGATAAAAAAAATGGTGACTTTAGTCTTTCTGAGGATAAGGTAATACAAATATTAAAAGATTTTAATATTGCTTCTCAAGATATTACATGTATTGGTGTAACTGGAGGAAAGTCTGCAAATTTACCAGATAAAATTAACAATATTCCTATAATCAAAGTTAATGAAATCAATGCAATTGGAAAAGGTGCTAAAACTTTATATAACATCCAGGAAGATTCAGCACTTGTTGTAAGTGCTGGAACTGGAACAGCTTGCGTGCATCTTCATCAAGGTGGATCTGATCATCTAGGAGGTATTTCAGTTGGAGGCGGAATGCTTGAAGGGCTTGGAAATATCATAATGAATGAGCCTAGTGGAATTATTCTTAATAAATATGCACAGAATGGAGATAGATCTGGATTGGATGTAATGATTGGTGAAGCTGTGAATGAAATTGGAAAACTTAATGCTCAAATAACTGCTTCAAATTTTGGTAAATCTAAAATTTTAGTTGATAAATCACAAGATAACTTATCAGCTGCTTTATGCAATATGATTGGTGAAGTAATAGGAACTGTGGCTTATCTTAATGCGCTGTTGATAGGAGCTAATAAAGCATATTTTCTTGGAAGAACTAGTATGTTAAGTGAAGTGAAGAATGGTATCGATGAAAGATTAAAACTAGCAGGTGTAGAGGGTATTTATGCAGACAATAGATCTTTTGGAAATGCTATTGGTGTTATGGCATCTATAGAAAAATAGAGGCTATTTCAATTATAATATCCCACGGAAAATTAAAATGATCATAACTGACAAATCAATAATTATTACTATAGCAGTGCCTGTATTTCTGTTACTTGTTGTAATTGAATATTTGTATGGTCTTAAAGTAGGTAAAAATAATTATAAGCTTAGTGATACTTTTACTAGTTTAGGTTTGGGATTAATGAGCAGATTCCCACCTCTGTTGGGTATTGGTCTTCAAGGAGCTGCATTTGTATATGTAGGTTCATACTTAAACTTAAAATTATTACCATTAGATAGCCCTATAACCTGGGTGGTCGGTTTTATTCTTTATGATTTATCTTACTATTGGATGCACAGGATGCATCATGAGATAAAGGTTTTATGGGCAACACATAGCGTTCATCATCATGGAGAAGAATTTAATCTATCTACAGCCTTAAGACAGACAAGCACTGGTTGGTTATGGAAATGGGTTTTTTATATTCCTATGATAATGGTTGGGGTGCCTGGTGAAGTTTTTGTTACTGTTGCTGGTATTAATTTAGTTTACCAATTTTGGGTTCATACAAAACATATTGGCCATCTTGGTATATTAGAAAAAATATTTATTACTCCAATGAACCACGGTGTTCATCATGCTAAAAATGCTGAATATATTGATGCTAATTATGGTGGTGTATTTATTATATGGGATAGGATGTTTGGTACCTATATTCCACAAAGATCAGATATTAAACCTATTTATGGCACAGTAAAACCTTTAAACAGCTGGAATCCTATTTGGGCAAATTTTCAAGTTTTTTACCAAATGATTCAAGATACTATTAACACGAAAAAACTAAGTAATAAGTTAAAAATCTGGTATGGGCCAACGAGTTGGCGACCTGATGATGTATTAGAAAATAATCCTGATCCTGATCCTGCAAAATTTGCAGAAAAATTTAGTCCGCCTCTTAACAGAGAACAGTCCATATTTGGAATTTTTCAGATCTTTGCAATAGTAGTATTTGCAGCATTAGTAACCGTTACCGTGGCAAGTCAAACTTATCAAGAAACAGCAATATTTGGATTAATCTTTGTCCTCACAGTCCTTATTATCTCTTTAATTCTTCAAAATAAAGAAAATAGTTTTAATATTCAATTATTTTTTTCAATAGCTTTAATTTTATTTATATTTTCAGATAGCGTTGTAAATAGTTCTCTTATGGCATCACAATTTCTTATTGGATATGGGTTTATAAATACCTTATATATTGCAATTGGTATACCTATACAGAGATATAGTCTCAAAGAATCTATCAACTAGGTTTTGTTAATTCTTTTGCTGGAATTCCAGCAACAGTAATTCCAGACTTTACATCTTTTAAAACCAAGCTTCCTGCTGCAATTGTAGAACCAGCACCAATCTCAATATTTCCTAATATAGTGCTCGATGCGTAGATCGTTGCACCTTTTTTTACATCAGGATGTCTTTTACCTGATTCATTGCCTGTTCCTCCTAAAGTTACACCTTGGAATATTGATACTTCTGATTCAATATTGCATGTCTGTCCTATGACGATACCTGTAGCATGATCCATCATTACAGCTCCAGCTATATTTGCAGCAGGATGAATATCTACTCCAAATACTTCCGAGGCTCTATTTTGAAGAAATAGTGCCATTGTATGTCTATCATTTTTCCACAAACAATTTGCAGCTCTATAAGTAGCTAGGCCTAAAAATCCTTTATAAAAGAGTAAAGGGGTCGAAAGGTAATCACATGCTGGATCATTTGCTTTAAAAAAAATTAAGTCTTGCTCTAAAGCAGGTTCAACTTGATCGCAATCTCTATAAGCTTCTAATATAAAGGTCTTAATATCGATAGCTGAGAGTGCATCTGAGTGAAGTTTTGAAGATAGTATGGATGCTACAGCTGCTAAAAGATCTGTTTGTGAAGAAATCAAAGAATCTAAGAATGGCTCAAGACTCGGCTCAGCATCGATGCGAAGTTCTATCTCATTTTTAATAGTTGTCCAAAGTTCTCTATCCATAATGAGCGATTATAGACTAGATTATGATGCTTTATTTATATAAAAGATGGATATAATATACTTCAACTATTATTTAAGGTGACTCTATGAATAGATTTTTATTTTTTATCTTACTACTAACTCCTATTAATTTTATTGTTGCAGATGAAGGTATGTGGGAACCCTCTCAACTTCCAAATATCGAAAAAGATATTAGAGCTGCGGGCTTTAAAGGTAATATTAAAAAATTTAGTAATCTTTTTGAGCATCCTTTAAATGCCATTGTTAGTTTAGGTGGTTGTTCGGCGGCCTTTATTTCTAATTCAGGCCTTATAGCTACAAATTATCATTGTATTGAAGGTTCATATTTGCAATTTAATGCAAAGAGAATGGAAAAAGATTTATTTAAAACAGGATTCTTAGCAAAAAGTTTAAGTGAAGAAGCTCCATCTGCACCTGGAGCTAGAGTTTATATAACCCAAGAAAGCACCAATGTAACAAATGAAGTCTTAAAAGGTACTAATGATTCTCAGTCTGAAAATGATAGATATCAGATTATTCAAACAAACCGAAAAAATTTAATTAAAAATTGTGAAACTAGTGAAGAATTTCAATGTGAAGTTAGAGGTTTTTATAGTGGCGAAACCTATCAATTAATTAAAAAGTTAATTATTAAAGATGTAAGGTTGGTATATGCCCCGCCTCAATCAATCGGCGAATATGGTGGGGAAATAGATAACTGGATGTATCCTCGTCATACTGGTGATTTTGCTCTTCTAAGAGCATATGTTAGTCCTGATAATAATAGTAAAGAATATTCTAAGGATAATGTTCCATATCAATCTGAAAATTTCTTAAAAATATCTAAAAAAGGTGTTAAGGAAAATGATTTTGTCATGATTGCTGGATATCCTGGTCGAACTAATAGACTGCTAACTTACCCAGAGATTAGATTTGATGTTCAATTCGGATTTGAAAATTATGTAGAATTCTTAAAATCAGGTATAGAGGTGATGCGAAGTCTAACAGAAAATGATGAGGCAAAAGCACTTAAATATAGAGGCAGCATAAGTGGATATGAGAATTACTATAAAAAAATATCTGGTCAAATTGAAGGAGCAAAAAACTTTAATCTGTTAAAGCAGGAAAGGCAAAATTGGAATAGTTTCCTTGAGTTTATTGAAGCTAGCGGTACTTCTGCTGAAAAAGATGCAATCGATAATCTGCTCGAAATTACCAATGAAGTAAATAGTGAGAGTCTTAATAATATGTATTATGGGGGCTCTACCCTTATTGGAACAGCTTCAACTTTATATAGACATGCATATGAAAAAACAAAGCCAAATAGCGCTAGAGAGCCAGGATATCAAGAAAGAGATTATGAAAGATTGGTTAATAGAATGAGAAGTATGGAATATAGATTTGATGCAGAAGTAGATAAAGGTATCTTTTTATATAGACTCAATAGATATAGAGATGTTGATAGTAAAGATAGACGAAAATCATACAGTAGACTTTTAGAGTTAGATGCGCCATATGAAAATACTGTTTCTGTAGTAGATGAAATGTATGCTTATCCTTCAGGTCTATTAGATACAAACAAGAGAATTAAGTTATTAGATGCTTCTCTTGATGACTTAAATAAATCATCCGATCCATTTATTGTTTTTGTTAGAGAAGTTTTTGAGGAAGGAATGGAACGTGAAAAGAAAAATAAAGCACGTTCTAGCCTGCAGCAAAAAAATAAGTCCATATTTATAAAATCATTAAGAAAATTTTATAAGTCTTTAAATAAGGATATATATCCTGACGCAAATGGAACACTAAGAGTTACTTTTGGAAATGTAATGGGGGTTGAATTAAATGATGGGGTTTATTACAAACCATTTACAACACTTGAAGGCATAAGCCAGAAAAACACAGGTGTTAGCCCATTTGAGGTTGATGTTAAACAGTTAAAATTAATAAGTGATAAAGAGTATGGTAGTTATAAATTTAATGAGATTGGCAGTGTTCCAGTAAATTACATATCTAACTTAGATATAACAAATGGTAATTCAGGATCCTCAACTTTAAATACTCGAGGTGAATTTGTGGGCCTAGCATTTGATGGAATGCTTGAAACAATAATTTCTGATTATAAATTTATTCCGCAAACAAGAACTATTCATGTAGATTCAAGATATCTATTATGGACGCTTGAAGTCTACGAAAAAGATACAAGGCTAATTGATGAGATGGTTTTAGTTAGGTAAAAAAGTGCTCGCAGGTTATATTTTTAGAGAAACTTTATTTTGATTTCTTATAGGAGACAATCAAAACACACTTTTAAGGTTCTATGTAGATAAGGGAAACTCAACACCTTAAATATAATAACCTACGAGCGTGTAAATGATAATCATTCTCATTTAATAAGACAACCCTTTTTAGTAAAAAAAGGGTTTTATTTATAGAAAAATCTTGATAAATCTAGAAAAGATCATTATTCATAACTTTATTCCATGCTGAAATAAAATCAGAGGTGAACTTTTCATTTGCATCATCACTTGCATAGACTTCACAAATAGCTCTAAGTTGAGAATTAGAACCAAAAACTAAATCAGCTCTAGTTGCACTTCTAACTACATCACCAGAAGATCTATCAGAAGCTTCAAATGAATTACCTGTCCCATTAGGTTTCCATTGGACAGACATATCCAATAAAGTTTTAAAATAATCATTAGATAATTTATCTTGATCATTTGTAAAAATTCCATAACTAGATGAACTAATGCCTAAAGATCTCATCCCACCTAATAGAACTGTCATCTCTGGGGCTGTTAATCCAAGAAGCTGAGCTTTATCAAGCATAATTTCTTCAGCAGGTATATCAATACCAGATTTATGGAAATTTCTGAAAGCATCAGACATAGGTTCGAGCACAGCAAAAGATTCAATGTCTGTTTGGTCTTGCGATGCGTCCCCTCTTCCCGAAGTAAAAGGAACATTAACTCCTGAAGCTTTCTCAATACCCACATTTCCTGCTAAAACAATTACATCAGCAACTGATATGTTAAATTCAGCTGCAATAGCCTCATAAACATCAAGTACATTTTGAAGTGTTTGAGGTTTATTAACCTCCCAATCTTTTTGGGGTGCAAGTCTTATGCGTGAACCATTAGCTCCACCACGCATATCAGAACCTCTGTACGTTGAAGCGCTGGCCCATGCTGTTTCAACCATATCTTGAATGCTTAAATCGCTATTAGAAATTTTTGCTTTCACTGCTTCAACATCATAATCAGCATTACCTGCAGGAACAGGATCTTGCCAAATTAATTCTTCTTCAGGTACTTCTGGACCCATATAGCGTGTTTTGGGACCCATGTCTCTATGCAATAATTTAAACCATGCTCTTGCAAATGCATCTGCGAATTCATCAGGATTCTCATGGAACCTTTTTGAAATCTTTTTATATATTGGATCTTCTCTTAAAGATATATCTGCTGTTGTCATCATTGTAGGTACTTTTTTAGAAGCATCTTCAGCATCTGGTGCTAGATCTTCGTCTTTAGGATCAACTGCATGCCACACATAAGCCCCTGCAGGAGTCTCAACAAGTTCCCACTCATAACCAAATAATAAATCAAAATATCCGTTATCCCATTGTGTTGGGTTTGCTGTCCATGCGCCTTCAAATCCACTTGTAATGGTGTCACTTCCTTTACCTGAGGCATATGAACTACTCCATCCAAAGCCCATATTTTCAATTGGGGCCCCTTCTGGTTCAGTATTTACACTTTCTTCTGGTCCAGCGCCATGACCCTTACCAAAAGTATGACCTCCAGCTACTAATGCTACTGTTTCTTCATCATTCATCGCCATTCGCCCAAAAGTTTCACGGACATCTATTGCACTGGCTAATGGATCAGGCTTACCGTCTGGCCCTTGTGGATTTACATATATTAAACCCATCTGAACAGCGCCAAGAGGATTAGCTAAATCTCTTTCACCGCTATATCTTTCATTTGCTAACCATTCTCGTTCTGCTCCCCAATCGATATCTTCTTCTGGAGCCCATATATCAGGACGTCCACCACTAAATCCAAAAGTAGTTCCTCCCATAGATTCAATAGCTACATTTCCAGCTAAAATTAGCAGGTCAGCCCAACTGATTTGTTTGCCATATTTTTGCTTTATTGGCCATAAAAGTCTTCTAGCTTTATCTAAGTTTCCATTATCTGGCCAACTATTTAAAGGTGCGAAACGTTGCGCTCCTGTACCGCCTCCACCTCTGCCATCTGTACTTCTATATGTACCAGCAGCATGCCATGTCATCCTTATGAAGAAAGGTCCATAGTGACCATAATCTGCAGGCCACCAATCCTGAGAATCAGTCATAAGATCATTAAGATCTTTTTTTAGAGCTTCGTAATCTATCTTCTTAAATTCTTCTCTATAATCAAAACCATCATCCATAGGGTCTGATTTAGTATCATGTTGATGCAATATGTTGAGATTTAATTGATTGGGCCACCAATCTCTATTTGAGGTTCCTCTTGCACTATTGCTTGTTAAGCTTCCATGCATTACTGGACATTTACCACTTGTATCGTTACTCATATGAATTTTGCTCCTATTCAAAACTGATGATGAAAAAAATAACTAGTATGATTTTACAATAAAATAAAATAGTATTTCTATGTAAATTATACTAAAACTTTATTGCTAATAAATATAAACTAACTGATAATTATTTTACAACTAAAATATAGGAAAATAACATGAAAAAACTAACATCTTTACTATTTTGTTCAGTCGCGTCATTTAATTTAAGCGCTCATGGAGAAGGAATTTCAAGCCTCCATATTCATGGTGAATCTATTGCGGGTATTGCATTAACTCTTGTAATTCTCTTAGTGTTGCCAAGATATTTTTCATGGAAATTAATTTCAGTTAAGGAGAAATAAAATGTTTAAGATAGAAAAAGTAAGTGCGCATTGTGATATACCTTGTGGAGTATATGATCCTGGTGCAGCTCAATATGCAGTATTAAGTGTTATTAGGTTTATTGATTTAATAAATGAAATGCCGGAAGCTGTATCTTCTAAAGATGATTTAGCTAAATTTACACGTTTAGTTCAACAGAAAGAAGAGCATGCTGTAATTGCTAAAAATGAAATAACAATAATTTGGGGTGATTACTTTAAAGCTCCTCAAATAGAACAATATCCAGGAGTGCATGAATTGGTGCATGGAATTATGATGGATGGGTCAAAATGTAAGCAAGGCCTTCATAGAGAAGATGGCTTAAGTATGCTAGCTAAGATAAATGATTTTGCTGAAATGTTTTGGGCAACAAAAGAGGTTAAGACTGAAAAGAAAATTTCACCTTATGCTCCAAATTTAGAGATAGTAGTACCGGTATTGTAATCTGGTAAGAGTCTTTAAGATTGCAGGAGTCAGCATGCTCCCTGCTTATAAGCCAAATGATTATGTTGTTTGTTTAAAAACAAAAAATGTAAATGTAAATGATGTTATTGTCATAGAAACTAATGAACTTGGAAAAGTAGTAAAAAGAGTTCAATCTATATCTGGAAATTTATTAAAAATATCAGGAGACAATAAATCATATCATTCCCCAGTATATGAAATGACACATGATCTAGATGCAGTTATCGGTAGGGTTATTTTTAAATTATTTTAAAAATTTTTTCATTGCAGCTAGTGTCTTTGAACCTACATGATGCTCAATACCCTCACTGTCAATTTGCGCATTGGTTTTATCAACACCTAGCTCAATTAAGAAAGCTAAAACAATTTCATGCCGCTCTTTTACTTGTTTTGCAAGTTTAAAACCCTTAGCAGTTAGAGCTACTGGCCTATAAGGCCTGGAAGACAATAGTTTTTCATCTTGTAATCGTTTAACTATTCGAGAAACAGTGACATGACTAACATTAAAATATCTTGCTAGGTCTAGCACCCTGCACTCACCTTTTTCCTCGATCATTTCCATGACTGCTTCAACATAATCTTCAGCGGTTTCACTAGCGTGGCGTGAACGAGTTTGTGAAAAGGGAACCGAGCGAGCTTTAATTTTGTCTTTCACCGCTTTCCCTTTTTTGTATTAACTAAATAGATTTTATTTTAAAGATCAGTGTATGTTTTATTATTTATTGGTGAGAGTCTTGAAACTCTGCTGGATGGAGAAATATTATTTAACTTACCAGTGCCGCTTAATATCTTCTTCTGCTTGTATTTATTAAAATATTCAAATAATAGATAAAACCAAAAACCATTTACTAACGGCTCAATAAAAGCATCAATAGCTGCAAGATTTAAAGGCGCGCCTGTTAGCAACCTATTGCAAGTCATGGCAATAAGAATATGACCAATCGTATAGAAAAATGCTAATAAAAATCCAATCTGATTAATACTTATAAACGTTGAATTACTTGATTCAATTTTAGTTATAAACGTTTTTTTTAAATAAACTAAAAGAAAATAGAACCAAAATCCATTAATTATAGGTTCTACAAATGCATCTGCTGCTGCCATATCAAGAGATGCTCCAGTAATTATTCTGTTGCATGTCATAGCAACTAATATATGTCCAATCGTATATATTATTGCGAGATAAAGATTTTCATATTTAAAAATTTTTATATCATCATATTTTAAATAGTCTTTCATTCAGCAAATGTAGCAATGGCTACGGATTATGTCAAGAGGATGATTTCTTTAAGGTTAGTTTTTAACTATGGTTATAAAAGTTAATAAATGAATTAAGAAGAAAATGGTGGAGCTACGCGGGATCGAACCGCGGACCCCCTGCTTGCAAAGCAGGTGCTCTCCCAGCTGAGCTATAGCCCCATAAATTGAGTCAATAATTGTACTTTATTCATTATTAACTTGCACACCTTATTATAATTTTGAACTAAAAAAAAAGAGCTACTTCAAAGAGGTAGCTCTTTTCTTATCCTCTATTAACTTTTATTAGAAGTTATATGAAAAACCAACTTTCATTGTTCTTGGTTTTTGCGATCTTGCACCTTCAGAAGGAGCTCTTGATATAACATCTTCATTGTCCATAACATTTTCTAAAGTTGCATATAAATCCATTGACTCATTTAATGCTTTTCTTAAATTAAGATCAACAATTCTATGAGCATCGATTTTATTATAGGTGCCACAAGCAGCTATTGAGCATGAACCACCAACGTCTATAACTCTTAAGTTTCCACTAAGACCATTGTCCTTTACAAAACCGGCAACTAGCGACCAAGCTGAGTTTGGTATGTATGGTAAATCGTCTCCAGCTGCAACTGTTCCAAAATAGTCACTATCTGAACTATTATTAAAAGTAGCATCTGTGGTTGTGTATGTAACTGCAATTGGATAGGTTACTCCATCTCCTTCAAGAATCCATGAACCGCTAAACTCAAGCCCATTTACATCAGCTTCACCTCCACTAAATACAGCGGATTCATTAGCATCACATGCAGCCCCACTTACCAAAGTACATTCAGCCGCTAAATTTGAATATTCACTGGAAAAATAGAATACCTCTACATTTGTAGTACCTTCTGAATATCTAAAGCCAAGCTCCATATTATCTGCTTCTTCAGGATCAGCACCAAACATTGGAGTCATACCGCCATGAAAACCAGCAACAAGAACAATATTATCACTGAAGTCATAAGTAGCTCCAAAACTACTTGTGGTGTGATCATTTTCAGCAAATGTATCTCTTACAATAGTTTCTCTAACTGCAGTCAGACCTGGTCCAGCTCCTTCATCCCATCGTCTGTGACGCTGATCATACTCTTCAGATCTATACCCAAGTGTTACAGCTAGCTTACCGAAATCCATAGTATCCTCTAAATAGTATGAAGTAGCACTGGATTCTCTTAATCTATTATTACTTCCACCTAAACCAACATAACCATATAAGGCTGATAAAGATCCATCAGCTGCTTGATCAGCATATTCATATGCTTGAATTCTACTTTCAGAATCTTCCATATCTCGATATCCAAAAGTTAACGCATGCATTCCAACTTCAGTTGATACATTAAATTGATAACCTTCATTTGTATAGAATCTATTGTTATGCTTGTACTCGATTTGGACAGCAAGCTCTCCATCAAGAATTGCCTGAGCATTAGTGCTGCCATTATTAGCATCACTAATTAACTCATTAATGTCATCTCTTTCACCATGATCAGAATTATTATTAAAGTCACTCACTTTAAACCAATCTCTATGGTAATCGTTGCTCCATGAAGTAAAGACAACATCAAAATTATCAAAATCGCCAACATATGTTAATGATGACTGTTCGCCATCATTCATCATAGTATCGTATTTAGTTGCGCCGTATCTCATTCTCGGATTAGCATCAAAGCTAGCTTGACTTAGACCAACATATGACTGATTGGAGGTCTCATCTAAATCAACCATTTTCCATGTTACTGAATGACTGCCCGATTCATATCTAGCTTTAAAGAGTAAATCAGATTTGTCGAAACCTGTATCACCGCCAACATTTGCTATTGAATCAAAACCATCACTCGCATGCTCATGTACTTCTAATAAAGCACCGAAGTTACCTTGTGTACCTCCATAATAAGCATGAGTTCTAGACATTCCATTGTCACCAAGCTCCTGAACAATCCTCCCAGAAGTTGCTTCTGGAATTGGTGTACTAATTAAATTTATTGCACCTCCAATTGTCTGAGGCCCTTGTGATATTACAGCTGGTCCTTTTAAAACTTCAACCGCATGAATTCTTCCAGTTGTAGGAAAATAATATGCAGCTGATGAAGTATAAGGAGAAGGAGCTACAAGAACTCCATCTTCCATGATTGTAACTTTTCCAGATCTTTCTATTGCAGTTCCTCTAATAGAAATATTTGGTCTAAGTCCATACCCTTCTTCTGTTCTCATGTAAACACCAGGAACAGCTGTCAAAATCTTTTGAATATCTGTATCGATCATTTTTTCTAAATCTTCATTAGATACTACTGAAGCAGCACCAGCTAAATCATCTTTAGAGCCAACAATAGTCACAGATTCTATGGCATTCATCTCCATCTCAGCATATGCACTAAGGCTAAATAATGCTAAAAACGCGAATGAATTTAAAACTTTTATATTAATACTCATATTTAAACAGTCTTAATTTATTGAAATTTTGTAAATGATAATGATTATCATTTAGATTTACAAGTATTTCTTCAATTATTTTGGATGCATTGAAATATGCAGTTAATGAATGAATTCTTTGTTTAAAGACTACTTTTTTAGGAATCTAAGCTTTTGAGTTGCCTCTTATTGCAAAATATAAACCTAGTGTGAACAAAAAGATTTGTTCGGTCTTAAATAATTTTGCAGTAATAAACCAGTCAGCGTGAGCTAAATAAAAAGCACCTATCATTATTACGCACACTGCCCCACCTGATAGCCTTGTTAGCAAATTACCAAGTGTATTTGAGAAGAATCCTCCAAGGATAATTCCTACACCTGCACCCATTTCACCAACTGATACAGCTGTAGCTACTAGATCAGGAGCTGGCATACCTGCACTCTCAAACCATTTAACAAGATTTTGAGGAGGTAAAGGCAATTTACCGTATCCATGAAGGAAAAAAGAAGTTCCTAGTGATAATCTTAATAACCAAGGTGTAATACCAAGGAAGGGTTTTGCAATCGAATCTAAAGTTTTATTTAAGCTATCCATACCTTAAGTTTATTTAATAAAGTCTATATTGTCATCTATTAGATTAAAACCATTTATATTTAAAAACCTATGCAATTCATCATTGCCAATATTAATATTCAAGTACATAAGGCCTTTGTTGTTAATCTTTTCCTCTAAAATACAACCCATACTATAGAGTTTTGATCTAATATTGCCTAAAGTTGCATCTAAAGTTACCCAGCCTTTGTAAATACCCTCAAAAAGACTATTACTAATAGCCTCCCTTAATTCCTCTAGCCCAAGGTTCTTTTCAGCAGATATCCAAATCTCTCCTAATGTTATATCTGACTTTGATTGAAAATTTTTATAGTTCTTTAAGTCACTTTTATTATTAATACGTATTTGTGGAATATTAGATATCTCTAACTCCTCAAGAAGAAGATTTACTTGAGTAATCTTAAATCTATAGTCAGGATCTGATATATCTACAACATGCAATAGTAAGTCAGCAGACTTAAGTTCATCCAGTGTTCCTTTAAATGATTCAATGAGTTGAGTTGGAAGATCAGATATAAAACCAACAGTGTCAGAAAATAAAATAGAACTTAATTCTGGATCTATATTTTTTCTAGTAACAGAGTCTAATGTTGCGAATAGCTTATCAGCTGCATATTGTTCATTATCTGTAAGCCGGTTAAAAAGAGTTGTTTTTCCTGCATTAGTGTATCCAACAAGAGCAACAAGCTTATTTCGACTTTTTGTTCTGGAATATTGATTTATCTTCTTTTGTTTATGGCTTTTAGCTAATCTAGCTTTAATAGTTTTTATTCTATTATTAATTAATCTTTTATCTGTTTCTAACTGAGTCTCACCGGGTCCACGCAGCCCTATTCCGCCTTTCTGTCTTTCTAGATGAGTCCAAGCTCTTATTAATCGAGTAGATAGATGAGTTAATTGAGCTAATTCAACTTGTAGCTTACCTATATGAGTTGAAGCTCGAGAAGCAAAGATGTCTAATATAAGACCAGTTCTATCTACAACTCTAACTTTAAAAGCATTTTCTAAATTTCTTTCTTGCGAAGGCGAAAGTGCATGATTAAAAATCACAATTTCTGCACATGTCTCTTCAAGAGATCTTTTGATTTCCTCTATTTTACCTTTCTTTAGAAAATTACTAGCTATAGGCGTTGCTTGTTTGCCAGAAATCTCGTCAAGAATCTGAACACCGGAAGACTTACATAGTTCTTTAAACTCAGCAAAAGCATTAATTGCTGATTGATCTTTTTGAAGTGAGGTAACTTCTATTTGCACTATTATTGCTTTTTGTGGGGTTGATACTGGAATCTCAAACATATGTTAAATACATTGTAGAACCTTTATTAGATTTTTTGCTATTATATTTATTAGGCATTAGTTTTTAATGTTTAGGGGGTTCAGTTATTAATAGAGCAGAGCGTTTAAAAAACTCAAAACAAGCTAGCAAAAAACGAAAAACTATTAAGAAAATAGTTGCTGAAAATAAAGAAAATACATATAGAAAAATAAGAAAAGCTAAAAAGAAAAAAGCTTAATCTAGGCTTTATACTTAAAGCTAGCTTTAAACAATCCAGGGTATTATTGCCTTTCTGGATTGAGGATATTCTTTAAATTTTTCTTTGTACCACTTGTGATTAGCTATAGCTCTTGGAAAAAGATTAGCAAATGTCCATAAGAAAAAGATGAAGCCAGAAAGACTATAAGTAAGAATTGCCCAACCAACCCATTCTAGTAGTTCTCCAAAGTAATTAGGTGATGAAATATATTTGTATAAAAAGGTATCTGCTACATGATAACCAGGACCTTTTTCTTTCCTTAAGTTAATCAAAATATAATCAGATTTTATATTAATAAAAATACCAATAAGGAAAATCAAGATACCAACAATAAAGAATGGTGAGTGAAGCCAATCTAATGAGTAACTAGCAAAATAAAATATCCAATATCCCTGAATTGAAACATTAATAATATTAAAAAAGAATGCTGAAAGAGCTATAGTTATTGGCATTTCTTTACCTGCCATATCTGCTTTAAAAGGCCAAATAAATGTCCTGTGCACATAATGAGTAAGCCAAATTATCAAAAAGATAATATGCACTTGGTTTAGAGAATCCCAAGCTGCAATTGCCAGTAAAAGCATTAGGATGACACATGGCGACTCCATTAAAACCCATCCTAGCCTTGCTGAAATCTTTGGGCCCCAGCCATCTTTTATATGCCTTCCATATGGAGCAACCACAAAAAATAGTGAAATGAAAATAACTACTGCTACAGCTACCCATGTAACTGAAAATATATTAAAAGAACTCAACTATGAACCTCCGATTAAAAAAGGCGAATAAATAATGATAAATCCAATAATTCCATAAAATAATACAGCTAAAAGATCTAAGAATTTCTCCTGTGGCACTACTTCTTTGAATTCTTCAATGGAGTTATAAAAATCAGCAGATGTAAATAATAAAACATAAACACCATATGCATGAAAGATCATTAAAATACCAATAATCCAATTAAAAGGAGCTGAAGTTATTAAAACAAAACCATTGATGAGCACAAAAAATGATTCAAACTGTAAGTAAATATTTTTATTCTTTGGAAGGATAAGCCAATTACAAAAACTGTAATTAAAAGATAATAAGATAACTATAAAAATAGAACAGAAGAAATATAAATATCCTAAAATAGCAATCACGTAGAAAATTTTACATCTTTGTACATATATTATCTAATGGTTGTCTAAATTGGTGGGTGCTTGTATATGAAAGTTTTGTGTCTTGGTGGTAGTGGCGGTATGGGTAGATATGCCACTAGAGCTATTGTTAATTTTAAAGAATTAGAAACTATTACAATTGCAGATCTAAATAAAGATGCTGCTGAAGAATTTGCAAACTCATTTGATGCAAAGGTTCAAGCAATTGGTCTTGATGTAACCGATAATAAAAAACTAGCAGAGGCTCTTCAAGATCATGATGTAGTTCTTAATACCACAGGCCCATTTTTTATATTTGGGGTCCCTATTTTAAAAGCTGCTATTGAAAATAATTGTCATTACATAGATATATGTGATGACTGGGAGCCAACAGAAGAGATGCTTAAGCTAGATTCATATGCTAAGGATGCAGAAATTACAGCAATTATTGGCTTAGGTGCAAGTCCTGGAATTACCAATTTGATGGGCTTAGTTGCTATGGAAGAATTGGACTCAGTAGATACTGTGATTACGGGCTGGGATTTAAGCAGCGTTAATCCTGCAGAAGAATCTTCTCAAATAGGTACCAATGCTGCGATGATCCATGGTATTCAACAAATGACTGGTAAAATAAAAATATTTGAGGATGGCCAACTTCGTATGATTCAATCACTTAAGAAGATTATAATTAACTACCCAGGTAAAGGTATTCACCAAGCAAATATTTTTGGGCATCCTGAGGCAATATCATTTCCTTATCATTTCCCAAAAATAAAAAATGCAATGAATGTGGCTCATGGAAGTAAGAAAATAGATATTTTTATAATAAAAATATTCTTATGGCTTACAGAAAAAAATATCATATCAACTGATACAGCTGCAAATTTTTTTCATTGGTTAGAAACAAAATCAAATAGACCTAGTTTTAGAGATGAAGGAACAGGCTTACCAGCAATTTATGGTCTTGCTCATGGAATAAAAAATGGAAATATTGCTTCTGTTGGAGTAACTTTTAGCACTAATGACTTAGCAAAAGAAACTAGTATGGGTGAAGCAACAGGCCATCCTTTAGCATTAGGGTTAAAACTTTTTCTTCAAGGGAAAATCTATAAGCCTGGAGTCTTTGCGCCTGAGGGTGGAGCAATAGATGCTGAAGATTTTTTTAGTGCATATGCAGAACTAGAAGAGCTTGATGGAGGTCTAGCTATATCTAGATCGTGGGATACATAGTTTTGGATAAAAAGAAAATGAATATCTCACTTATAGGTATGCCCGGAGCAGGTAAAACAACTATAGCTAAGTTACTAGCTACAAAATTAAATCTTGAATTTATCGATAGTGACCATTTAATAGAAAAAAGAAATAATCAATCTATTCAAAATATCTTAGATTCTGAGGGACACGCAGAACTAAGATTAAAAGAGGAAGAAGTTATCTTGAGCTGCTCTCTTGATAATACAATCTTGGCTACTGGAGGAAGTGCAGTCTATAGCAACAAAGCCATGAACCACTTAAATAATCATTCTATTGTTATTTATCTAGATATTCCTATAAGTTTAGTCATGCAAAGAGTTGGCGATTACTCAAATAGAGGTTTTGCAGAACCAAATGGTAAGTCTCCACAAGATGTTTTTAATCAAAGGACAGTCTTATATAAAAAATGGTGCCATTTAATGATAGATGGGGCGTGTGATGCAGATATTGTTGCTCAAAATATTATCAAGGCTGTATCAGATAATTAAATAATAGCCTGTATAAGCAAATACGATGATGGGATGATAATAATCCACAAAATTAAAGCTAATTGAAGAGGTTTTATTGAAATATTAGTAAGAATTTTTTTATCTATTTGTGATCCTATACAAAATAAACCACACAGTAAGAAAGATTGACTAATAAATTTAATAAAGCTCAAGCTTTGAGAATCAAAGTTAATATAGGTGCCTAATAGGATTGCTAATAGAAACAATAAAACAAAAACTGGGAACTGAAATCCTTTAGATTCTTTAATTTGATATTTATAAGATAAAAATAAAATAAGCGGAATAAGCCATAATGTTCTTCCTAGTTTTAAAGTTGCAGCTGATTCAACCGCATCCTCACCATAAATCATTGCAGCTCCAACCACTGAGCTTGTGTCATGAATTGCCATAGCTGCCCAAGCTCCAAATTCTTCTTGCGTAAGATTGAAATAAATACCAGCCACAGGGAAGACAGCTATTGCTATGGCATTTAAAAGAAATATTATTGTTATGCAAGTTAATAAATCTTGAGGTTTAGCTTTTATTATTGGCGCAACAGCAGCCATAGCTGCTCCTCCGCAAATAGCAGTTCCTGCAGCTATGAGTAACACTAGTTTTTTATCAAGGCCAAGAAGTCTGCCAATTAAAACTCCTAAAAAAAATGTTAGTAAAACTAATATAGAAATATAAGGTAAATGAATTGAAGTAATTTTTAATGCAGAATTAAATGATATGGATAGGCCTAGAATAACAATTCCAATTTGAAGTAATCTTGATCCTATTAATTTAGTTAAAAATGTATCTGGAAGATTAAGTATCAAAGAATAAGCAATCCCTATAAAAATTGCAGTAATAGCCGAGCCACTCCAGATAACTAAAGCTGCTAATAGAAAACCAAAGAATAATTTCATTTTTTTATTCTACTCTAAATAAAAAAAACCCCGCAATTGCGGGGTTTTTAGATTTTACTTAATACTAAAAGTCATAAGAAAGTCTTATGCCGTAAGTAGCTTGAGGTCTAGCAAATATTTGTTTTGCAAAACCTAAAGGAGCTGTTGCTTCACCTATATGCATAACATTAATTTCATCAGTAATGTTTTGACCATAGATATCTATACGCCAATTAGCATCTTCTTCAACTGGAGTTATAGAAATAAGAGCATTAAGCTCAGTCCAAGACTCAACTTTATCAAATGCTAAATTAAATAATGATGTATACCTTTCTCCTTGTGTATATGCATCCAATCTGAAATCAACATTATAGTCAGATGTATTTAGAGTATATTGCACTCCTACATTAGCCATAAGTTCAGGATGAGTAAGTTGATTACCACCTATATCAGACATTCTGCCATCCATAATTATGTCACTCACACTACAACCTAGTTGAGCACAGACAATTGATGCCATGATTTCATAATACTGCCTAACAGCTAAAGAAGGTAAGTGACCAGGAGCAACGCCTGTTTGAAGGAAACTTACAGGAGTTGGTTGTCCTGAAACTCTATCTCCATGGAATTCAGCAGGAATAAGAACTCCACTCTGAAGACCAAAAGGTGCCCATCCGCCAGCTAACCATGTTTGCCATATTGCAGCTGCAACATCTTTTCTTACAACAAAGACTTCTGAATCAGCTGCATCTTTCATCATATGCCAATCACCACATCCTGATGTTAGACATAAATCAGCATTCACTGGGTTTAAAATCATAGTGCCATCAGCAACTTCTGATGTTTCGTAACTCATACTAGCATTTATTTTCCACTCAGGAGCCATAGGTGGAATCCATAAGAATTCAGCTTCTATACCAGACATAGTTACATCAATGCCTTCATTAACTCTAGTTTTGTTTTTAATTTTAGTAACCTGATAATCAGTTGCATCATACATATATGCAGAAGCATTGAGTCGCATTCCTTTTGCTGGTATTTCTTTTTTGATACCCACTTCAAAAGCTAACAAGTCAGTAGATGGAAAAACTTGAGGTGTGTCAGGGTATAACTCAGGATCTAAAGCTCCATTAAATCCGCCACCTTTAAAGCCTTGAGAAATGCTTGCATATACCATGGTATTTTCATCAAGAATATGATCTACAACAAATCTTCCAGTTGTATTTTCAAAACTTACCTCAGGATCTCCTTCGGCTCCTGATCCATACCAGGAATCACCAAATTCAGGAATAGTATTATTTGGAATAGTTGGAAGAGCTGTAAATCCACCGCCCAATGAACCAAAACCTATCACACTTAAAAATGGAGACCGTCCATACTGCTCTTTGTAATCTTGAGTATGTCTTAATCCTAGCGTGTAACTAGTTCTATCAGAAGCTTGATAATAAACTTCTCCAAATATAGCTGTAGCTCTTGTAGCCGAAATACTGCTTGATCTAAATAAAGGTGCATATAACTGCACAGCGCCTTGGGGTAATCCACCAGTTAAAACAGGTGGCGGTGCTAACGCTAAAGCATCTAATCCGTTAGCAGCAATATCATAAACACTTAAATTACTTGTAGAGGTATGAATAGCTCCTAAAAGGTAATTCATATCGCCATCATAGTTTGATCGAATTCTTGCCTCAAATACTTCTCTTTCTGTCTTAGGATTTTGCTGTCTTTCAAAACCATCAGGATAATTTAAGGTATCTGTAATACAGCCTCCATATACACCAAATGTTCCATCATCAATATTACAATTAGGCCCATAGCCACTCATTGGAATATAACCGCCAGGGAAAAATGCAGTATCTTTAAAACGGAGTTTATCCATTTCTTCAGAAACATACGTATTAGTTCTGTCATACATCATATCTTTTCTCATAGCAGAAAAAGTAGCATCCCAGTTATCGTTTAGCTCATGGTTAACAATGAATTGAGATACATCTAAATCACGAATATGTCTTGGAAGACCTCTAACATTAGCTTCCCAAAAGCCTTGGGGAGCTCCTGACATATCAGTAAAAGGTGTAAAGTCTAAGATTCCAGTTAAGACAGCTAAGTTTTCAACATATGTAGCCATCGGGTGGGTTAATTCAAAAATTTGATCTCCGCCTGGGGTACAGCCAAATACTAATGAAGGGTCTCTTTGACAATAGCTATTATTAACCATATGTCGCATTGAGTCTTCATCAAAAGCATCATGAATTAGGGTAATGTCGGTTTTGTCATTTACATCCCATGCAAAAGATACTCTCCATGATTCATGGTCTCTATTGTTAATATGACTAACTGTAGATTTAGAATAAATATTTTTAATATCGCCATCTCTAGTAGTGCTAGAAGTTGCAACTCTAACAGCCATTTTGTCTCCAAGAGGTAAATTAAACATAGTTTGCATTTTTCTTAAATTAAAACTTCCATTTTCAAGCTTAACTCTGCCTAACATTTCACCCATTACTGGTCTTGCAGTGATTATATTTATAGCTCCACCTACTGAATTTTTACCATATAGAGTTCCTTGAGGTCCTCTTAGTATTTCAATACGCTCTAAATCAAAGAAATCTCCTTCTTGAAGTGAATAAGAGCCTACGGGAAGATCGTTAATATGAGTCTCAACTCCACTCTCAGCAGTTGCTGAAACAGCTAAATTAGTTATACCTCTAATATTAAAAGATCCG
>QOPI01000007.1:0-31169 GCA_003331645.1 SAR86 cluster bacterium
TTTTCTCCATAAATGTATCTGGAATATAGATACCTTTTTCTTCTATTTCCTTAAAAGAAATTCCTTGCTTAATCCTTAAAAGATTCATTGCTAGATCAAGGTCATATGATTCAGAATTTATGAAAAAATCTTTTGTTTTAGTTGGGGCATCTATATAAGATTGGACAGCTTTTAGTTTAATCATGCGCTTAATACTTTCATTCATAGTAATTTTGCTATGAGCTCCAGGCCCAACACCTAAGTAGTCCCCATACATCCAATAATTCAAATTATGATTGCTATATTTATTCTTTTTTGACCAAGAAGAAACCTCATATTGATAAAATTGATTTGCATTCAAGATATTCGTAGCAGCTTTTTCCATATCTGCAATTAATTTATCTCTAGGCAAAAGTAATTTTTTCTTATAAAAAATAGTATTGGGTTCAATAGTTAATTGATATAACGATAAGTGATCAATTGAATAGTTACAGAATATCTCTATATCTTTTTTTAAAGAATCCAAAGTTTGACCCATTACCCCATATATAAGATCAATAGTTGTGTTTATTGAATCTATAGCAGAAATAATTTTTATAGCCTTTAAAGAATCACTCTCATGGTGATTTCTTTCAAGACTAGCAAGTGTTACTTGGTCAAAGCTCTGGATGCCTATTGAAATTCTATTGATGCCAGCCGCTATCAAGCCATTTATATATTTTTCATTTACTTCATTTGGATTGAGCTCAAAATTGATTTCGCAATCTCTGTGAATAAGTAAATCATTTTTAAGCTTATCAATAAGATGCCTAATAAATTTTACAGAAACTAATGATGGAGTGCCTCCTCCAAAGTATATAGAGATAAACTTTCTATTATTTATATAGTCCTTTGAATTATCTACGTCCTTTAATATTGCTCTGATTAAAGCTTCTTCGTCCCCATCTTGTTTATTAATTTCAATATTAAAGTCGCAATAAGGACATCTTTTTTCACACCATGGGAGGTGTATATATAAAGATAAAGGAATCTTAGTTGGATTTAAGATTTTCAAGCTGCTTTAAGAAAAGATTTGCTGCAATTGCTCTGTGACTAATTTTATTCTTTTCTTCAGGATCCATAGTTGCCATAGAAAAGTTATACCCAGAAGGGTAGAAAATTTTGTCATAACCGAATCCTCCGTCACCTGAGCTTTCAATTGAAATCTCACCATGAATTTCACCACTTGTAACTATTGGCATTGGATCATCTTTTGAACGCACTCCTACTAGCACACAAACATAATATGCATGCGAAGAAGTTAAATTATGCTTCTTTAGTTCTGAGATAATCTTATTTCTATTATCTAAATCACTAGCATCTTTTCCAGCATATCTTGCTGAATATATTCCTGGAGCAAAATCTAATACAGGAACTACAATTCCTGAATCATCTGCAATGCTGTATATCCCAGATTTATCTGCTCCATTTCTAGCTTTAATAAGCGCATTTTCAATAAATGTGAGACCATCTTCAATAGGCTCAGTTATACCTAACTCATCTTGAGAGATTAATTGAAAGTTAGAAAATATTTTTTTGAACTCTTTTATTTTTCCTTGATTTGAAGTTGCTAAAAGAATTTTCTTATTTTCTTGCAAGTAAATATACTCCTTCACATGATAATAAATTAGGCATCAATTTAGCTAATGAGCTAACTTGTCTTTTTTTATTTAAATGCATATTTTCTTCAATTATAAAATCTTCCTCTTTACAAAGATCTTCGAAATCTTTAATAGTACATAAATGAATATTCTCAGTGCCATACCAACTTGAAGGCAAACTTGGAGTAACGGGCATCCTGCCAAGCAATAGGGCAAGCCTGCATCTCCAATAACCTAGGTTCGGAATCGTTACAATACATTTATTTGACAGATTTAAGATTTTTTTAAGTGCAATATTAGGCTCTTTTAGGCACTGAATTGAACTAGCCATTACTGCAACATCAAAATTACAATCTACAAATTCATCAATCCCATCATCGATATCTTTTTCAATAACAGAAATATTATTTTTTAAGCATTCATTAATGCCATTTGGATCAATTTCAATTCCATAACCGAGAATATTTTTTTTATCTCTTAGTTCAGTAAGTAAAGATCCATCACCGCAACCAAAATCAATAACTCTACTGTTATCCTCTATCCATTTGGTAATGATATTTGTAATTGGATTATTCATTTAACTACTTAAGAAGGCCTTAATATTATCTTCATACCTTTTAGATTTAAATAAAAAACTATCATGACCCTGCTTTCCATCTAACTCAAGATAAGAAGAGGATATCTCTGATCGCATAGCTGCTAGTTGAATCTCCTTTCCTCTTTCAGGAGGAAATAACCAGTCAGTTTTAAATCCAATAATTAATAGCTTTGCTTTTACTTTTTTTAAAGCTTCTTCTAATTTATTATTGAATTCTTTAGCAGGATCAAATCCATCCATCGCCTTAGTCATTAATATATAAGTATTAGCATCAAAAGTTTCTGAGAACTTTTCACCTTTATACTGAAGGTAGTTTTCTACCTGATAATCAACAGATTCATCTACTTTTGATTCAGCATCTTGCATTTTTCTTCCAAACCTTTTATTCATGTTGTCCTCAGAAAGATAGGTTATATGCGCTAACATCCTAGCTGCTTTTAGACCGCTTTTTGGAAATGAGTCTTTTTTTAGATAATCGCCTTCATAGAAATTCATATCTTTTCTTATAGACTCTCTGCCTACCTCATTTAAAGCAATATTCTGAGAACTTGCCTTTGCAGCTGCAGCAATAATACCGGCTCTTTTTATTTTATCTGGATAAGTAATCGCCCATTGCAATGCCTGCATGCCTCCCAAGCTTCCCCCTAAAACACAGGCCCAAGAACTGATACCTAATTTATTTAACAACATTTCTTGCGAATTAACCCAATCAAGTACTGAAATATCTGGAAAATCTTTCCCATATATCTCTTTTGTTTGTGGACATATTGAAGTTGGCCCTGTTGAACCAAAACAACTACCTAAATTATTAGGCGATACAACAAAAAATTTATTTGTATCAATAGCTTTACCAGGTCCTACTATCTCATCCCACCAACCCAATTTGCCATCGTTATTTAACTCTCCTGCAGCATTATGACTTCCAGAAAAAGCATGACAGACTAAAACTGCATTCGATTTATCAGCATTTAATTCGCCGTAAGTTTCGACTACAAGATCAAATGCTGACAGAGATTCTCCAGATTCAAGTTTAATCCCTGAATTAAAATGATAATTTGTAGTTTTAGTCTTCATAATAGAGCTCTGACTATTGAGCCAAGAAGCACGTCTATTTGATTTAAGATTATTAAAACCAACAAAGGAGAAAAATCTAATCCGCCCATGGAAGGAATAAAGTTTCTAATAGGCGATAAGATTTTGTCAGAAATTTCTTCAATAAGCTGAAGTAATGGATGAGGATTTCCAGCTGAAACCCAGCTCAAGATAACCCCACCTATAACAGCAAATAATAAAATTTGGCTAATGCTAGAAAATATATTAAAGAGCGCATATATCAAAAGATCAAATAATTCATATGCAGATCCAGCCATAATATAAAAACTAATAAATTTGAAAACAACAGCTGCTAAGAATATGCCCACTAAATCACCTGCAACTATTGTAAAAATACTCGTAAGTGGACTCAGTAGCCTGACAAAACTCTTAACAACAGGATTGTAGTAATTAACCCTTAAAAATCTTAATACCAATAAGATAATAAAAGCATAGCTTAAGGAGCCTATTAAAAGTGCTGTTATAGAAGCCATATTAAAAAACCTCTTTTATTTATATTCATCACTTATTTCCTTTGATCTTTTCATGGCACTTATTATGCCTTTTTCAAATAATTGAAGCACATTATTATCTTTTAAAGAATTAATTCCAGCTTCTGTTGTTCCTTTTTTTGAGGCAATTAAATCAATTGCCTCATTCAAATCAATTCCATCGGATATTGAAGATGAGATACCCTCTAAAAAATTAATAATAATCGCATCAACATCTCTTTGCTTGCCATCACATAAGTTTAGTAAATGTTCATTGTAGATTTTTAGTAAATAAAAGAAATAAGCAGGGCCGCTCCCTATAAGACCGGTGAAATTGTTCATTTCTTCTTCTTCTTTGAGAAGAATGCTTATTCCTACTCGAGAGAAAAGTTTTTTTGTATTTAGTATTAATTTTTCAGAATTTTGCTCCCCATATATTGCTGTTATTCCTTTTTTATATGTTGATGCCGTAGTTGGCATAGCTCTAACGATGCTAGCTTTTGAAGAAAAGCTCTTTTTAAGACTTTTAATTTTAATACCAGCTACTAAACTTATTAACTGTGGCGCTGAAATAACAGTTGAAATCTCTTTACAGGCTGCAAGAGCATCTTTTGGCTTTACAGCAAGAATTATAAGATTTTTAGTAGTACTTAATTTGCTTTCATCTGCAGATTTGATGCCATATCGAGATAATTTTTTTTTATTTAGAGGGTTTCTATCAATATAAAGAATATTTGTTTTAGTGCAGCCATCTAAAATTAAACCTTTAATAATCGTTTGGCTAATATTGCCACAACCGTAAAATATGATCTGACTCATTGCCTTTTACCAAAAATAGACTCACCAACTCTTATCATATTAGAACCACATTTAATTGCGGATTCAAAATCAGAAGTTGTTCCCATAGATAAGGTTTTAGCATTGGGGTATGCTAATTTTAAGTTTGCATGAAGTGCAAAACATTTCTTCATTACATTCTCATTTTCTGTTTGATCGCTTGTTATTTTTGGAAGAACCATCATGCCTTTTAAGTTTAAATGGCTTTGGTCTTCTACAAGTGATGAGTATTTTAATAATTCATCTGGATGTATCCCAGATTTTGATGCTTCATTATCTATATTAACTTGCACACATACATTCATAACTTTTTGAATATCAGAACAATAAGAGTTCAACTTAGAAATAATCTTTTCTCTATCTATTGAGTGTACCCAATGAGCATGAGCCGCAACTAATTTAACTTTATTTGATTGAATAGGGCCAATGTAGTGCCATACGATATCTAAGTCTTTTAATTGGTTTGATTTTTCAGATAATTCTTGAGCAAAGTTTTCTCCGAAATCACGAAAGCCATTTTCATAAACAGCTCTTATTAAAGATACATCTTTTTTCTTAGATACGGCAACTATCGAGATATTTTTTGGGTCAACATCTGATTCTGAGCAAGCCTCTAAAAAGATCCTTTGAAAAGATTGAAGACTATCGTTTACTGAATCGTGCATTTTGTTTTTACTATAGGTGAGAGACCAATTCTAACAATAACCTCTCTTGCGTTATTTACTTCGGATTTATTCTTATAAGGGCCAAGCATTATTCCAAATAAAACTCTATCAATGGAATCTATTTTTTCAATAAATGGCTCTAAATCCATGCTATTAAGTTTATATAACATTTCAGATGCAAATTTTTCTTTACCATAAGCTTCAACCTGAAGCAGGTATTCACAATCTGATTTGTTAATTACTTCTTCAATTTCAATTAACACTGTTTGGTCTTTAAGTTTTTCTGGAAAGGTTATGGAAACGTTATTTTCTGAAATTGGGCTTGGTTTGAATATTTCTAAGTTTGTATCAAATAAATAAAAAGATATTGAAATAACTATAAATGAAGCAATAAAGAGAGAAGTTATAGTTCCTGTTCTAAAGACTGGCTTTTGTCTATTTTTAGACCTAAAGATAGTCTTATTACTCTTGTCCTTTTTCTTTTTCTTATTAACCCTTTGAGCAAAATCTTTCATAACTTAACTACATTTTATCTAATGCTTTTATTCCTAAAAGATTTAAGCCATTTGAAATAACAAGCTGGACTAAAGATAAACTTCGTATTATTGAGGCTTGATTTTCTTTTGATTCTTTTAATATAGGGTGGTCATTATAAAAACTATGCAGCAATTGAGCTAAATCTCTTAAATAAAAGACTATTAAATGTGGCTGAAGGGTATCCGCAGCTCTTTGAACAACCCCTGGAAATTTTGAAGATTCATGAATTAGTTGATCACAAGCTAAATAGGATCCCTCTACTATTGAAAGATGAGTTTTGGGTAAACTTTCGTTTTTTGAATTATATTTACCTTGAATAGAGCTTATTCTTGCATGAGCATACTGAATATAAAAAATTAAATTTTCTTTGTTCTCAGATTTTGCTAAATCAATATCAAAATCAAGATGTTGATCAGCTTGTTTAGATAAATAGTAAAATCTTGCCGCATCGACACCAATTTCTTTAATAAGATCTTTAAGTGTGTAAAAGCTTCCACTTCTTGTAGACATTTTTAGTCTCTTTCCGCCTTGGAATAAATTAGCAAATTGAACTAATTGGACAAAAAGTTTTTCTTTGGAGAATCCTAGACCTTCTAGAGAAGCTTCAATTCTTTTTATATAGCCATGATGATCAGATCCCCATACATTTATAAGCTTATCAAAGCCTCTATCAATTTTATGTTTATGATAAGCAACATCTGAAGCAAAATATGTAGCTCTGCCATCCTCTCTAACCAGCACCCTGTCTTTATCGTCTCCAACATGATTAGTTTTTAACCAAAGAGCTCCATTTTTTTTATAAGCTAATTCTTTATCTTGTAATTCATGTATTGCAGATGAAATTTTAGAATCTTCTTCTTCAAGAGATCCTAAACTAGATTCAAAATACCACTCATCAAATTCAACCTTAAAATCTTTAAGATCTTCTTTAATGCTTTTTAAAACAACTTTTAGAGATTTCTGTTTTGTTTTGCTCCATAAAACAGAATCTTTTGTTTTAAATTCTTTTATAAGAAAATCAATTTCTTCTTCAGGATCATTTGGAAGGTCAGTTGTAATTCTTTTTATTTCTTCATTTGAAAGTTTTTTTTCTGATTTGAGTTCTTTTGCTATATCAATTATGTATTTTCCTTTGTAGCCGCTATTAGGAAACTCCTTATCATTAAAACATTCATATAGTCTCAGCATGACACTTACTGTAAGGATATCGATTTGTCTGCCAGCATCATTAATATAATACTCTTTAGAAACCAAATAACCGCTTGCTTGAAGTATTTTACCTATAGCATCCCCAAAGGCAGCTCCTCTTCCATGCCCAACATGTAGAGGGCCTGTTGGGTTTGCAGAAACAAACTCGATTTGAATTTTTTTACCATCACCATTTAGCGATGAGCCAAAGTCTTGGCCTAATTCCAAAGAATCATCAATTACATTCGCAAAATAAGACCTTTCTAAGAAAATATTTAAGAAACCTGGACCTGCGACCTCTATTTTATCTACCTCACTTAGGCTTATTAAATAAGATTTAATATTTTCTGCTAAGTTTCTTGGATTTTCTTCAAGAATACTCCCAGCTACTAGTCCAATATTTGTTGTTATATGACCCTTAGAAAGATCATCTGTTATTTCAGTTTTATATTTTTCTTTGATTAACTTAACATCAGATTCATCATAACCACTTTCGTTATCTAGATAGTTACAAATATGCTTATCAAAAAAAGTTATCATCATTAAACTCTGCTCACATAGCTCTCTGAACGAGTATCTACTTTTATAGTTTCTCCTTCATTAACAAATAGCGGAACATGAATATTCACCCCAGTTTCAAGTTCTGCTACTTTAGTTGCTCCTGAAACAGTATCACCCTTAACGCCTGGTTCAGAATTTTTAATTACAAGATTTACAAATACTGGAGCCTCAACGCTAATTGGTTGATCATTCCATAAGACAATCTCACATCTTTCTTGTCCTACCAACCACTTTTTGGCATCACCCATTAACTTAGAGTCTACTTCTAATTGATCAAAGTTGTCAGGATCCATGAAATTCCATATCTCTCCATCAGAATATAGAAAATCCATTTCTCTATGATTTATGTCAGCAGTCTCAACACTTTCCCCAGACTTAAAAGTTTTATCAATAACATTGCCAGTTAACAAGTTTCTATATTTTACTCGCATTACAGCTTGGCCTTTGCCAGGTTTATGGAATTCATGATCAATAATAGAGCAAGGGGCCCCATCTAATAATAATTTAGTTCCGTTTTTAAACTGGTTTGTTGAAATTTTCATAATATACTATAAGTCTATTTTAAAGGGGTGATTATCAAATGAACAAATTATTTATCTTAGTTATAACAATTTTTATTACTGTCTCCTGTTCTACAAATGATCCTAAAGTTAAAACTATATCTGATGTAGAGTCTTTTTTAGAGAAAGTAGAGCAAGAGGATAAAGCTCTTGGTCCAGTTATTTCTTCTGCATATTGGATTAGTTCTAATTTTATAACTTACGATTCACAAAAGATAGTTGCTGATTTTGGTAAACGCTACTCTCTTATGTCTGTTCAAAGGGCAAATGAAGCTGCAACATTTGATCATTTAGATCTTCCAGAAGACATGAGAAGGAAATTAGATCTTATAAAAGGGGGTTTTGTGATGCCAGCACCCCTGGATGATGCACTTGCTGGAGAATTAGCAAATATAGAATCTGAATTAGGCGCAATGTATGGTTCAGGCAAACACTGTTTTAGTGAAGATGATTGTTATGATCTTGAGGCTTTTGAGCAAATAATAGACTCTTCAAGAAATCCTGATGAGCTTTTAAAGGCATGGACTGGTTGGCGAGAAATTGGCAAACCTATGAAAGATAAGTATTTACGTATGGTTGAAATAGGAGAACTTGGTGCCAAAGATCTTGGGTATGATGGATTAACTGATTTGTGGTTTAGTAAATATGATATGCCAGCAGAAGATTTTCTTGCTGATACTGATAGAGTCTGGGAAGAAGTAAAACCTTTGTATGATGCTTTACAGTGTCATGTAAGAGCTGAGCTTAATGAAGAATATGGTGATAATGTAGTGCCTGCCGAAGGTATGCTTCCTGCACATATACTGGGTAATATGTGGGGCCAATCTTGGGCAAATATTTATGATATTGTGTTTGAAGAAGATCCAAATACTGAATCGATTGATTTGACATCAATTATTTTAGATAAAGAATTAACTGAAATTGAAATGGTTGAAATAGCAGAGGATTTTTTCTTATCCTTAGGCTTTGAACCATTACCAGATACTTTTTGGGAGCGATCATTATTTGTTAAACCTCAAGATAGAAATGTTGTATGTCATGCATCAGCATGGGACCTAGATCCAGCAACTAAAGACATTAGAATTAAAATGTGCATTGAAAAAAATGCAGAAGATTTTGTAGTGATTCATCATGAATTAGGCCATATATTTTACTATCAGGCATATAATCACCTCCCATCAGTTTATAGAAGTGGTGCAAATGATGGATTCCATGAGGCTGTAGGTGACCTCTTATCTTTATCAATTACACCTGATTACCTTACTCAGATAGGTTTTGTTACTGAGGCAGAAGCAGAAGCTGCTGAAAAAGACCCTATAGCACTTCTAATGAAGCAAGCTTTAGATGGTGTAGTTTCTCTTCCATGGACTTTAATGCTCGATAAGTGGAGATCAGGAGTCTTTACTGGTGAGATAACAGAAGATAATCTAAATTCTAGTTGGTGGGAGTTAAGAGAGAAATATCAAGGTATAACATCTCCAATGCCAAGAGGCGAAGAATATTTTGATCCTGGTGCCAAATATCATATCCCTGGAAATACACCATATACTAGATACTATTTAGCAAAAATTATGCAATATCAATTTCATGAAGCATTATGTAATGAAATGGATTTTGAAGGTCCTTTGCATGAATGCTCAATATATAATAATCCTGAAGTAGGAATTAAGATTAGAAATATGTTGGCTCTTGGCCAGAGTAAACCATGGCAAGATGCATTTGAAGCTTTAACCGGAGATAGGGCGTTAAGTGGACGTTCAATTTTAAATTATTATAAGCCTCTTCAAGATTGGCTTGAAAAAGAAAATGAAGGCCGTTCATGCGGCTGGGAGTAAATTATGCAATCATTAATTTATCTAGCTTTTGCAGCTCTTGGATTTGTTATTCCTTATGGAATTAGCTTAGCTATTGGCAATGAGCTTGTTCAAAATATAGTCTTATTTATTTATATAATTCAATGGATTGCTTTTATTCCAGCTTATATACTTCAAACCGAAAAATTTTATGATTTAACTGGCAGTATTACTTATACAAGTGTATTTGTTTTCTGTATATATTTATCAACATTGGGTGATATTAATTGGGGCTCATTAATAGTTTCGATTTTAATAATATTATGGGCAGTTCGTTTAGGATCTTTTTTATTTTTAAGAATAGCTAAAGATGGCAAAGACAAGCGTTTTACAACTATTAAACCCGATATAGCACAGTTCTTTATGGCATGGACAATTCAAGGAACCTGGGTTGCTCTTTGTTCTTTATGCGCAATAACGGCAATAGCAAGTGATACAGGCATTATTATTAATCCTATTTTTTATATAGGATTACTAATGTTTATTGGCGGACTTGCTATAGAAATAATTGCTGACCAGCAAAAAACAATCTTTAGAGCAGTTCCTGAGAATAAGGATAAATTTATAACAAGCGGTTTATGGAGTCGATCTAGGCACCCAAATTATTTTGGCGAGATTGCCTTATGGACTGGTGTTGCTGTTATGTCATTTTCTTCATTATCAAGCCTAGAATTTTTAACTCTCATATCACCAATCTGGACATATTTATTACTTGTAAAGATTAGTGGAGTTAGGATGCTTGAGGGTATAGGTAAGAAAAAATGGGGCGAAGATCCAGACTATATTTCTTATATGAAAAATACACCTACAGTTATGATTAAATTTTGGTAAGCTTTTTCTTAAAAATTTGCAAGAAATTGAGACTAATCTCAATAAATAAATTTGTTAAATTTAATACTAACTTGTTAGAATGTCTTAACTTGAAAAGTAGTTATTATTAATATAGCTATAAAGTAATAGGGAGCAACTAAATATGTTGAAATTACGAGCCATAATAATGTCTCTTGCTTTAGTAACGCCTTTTGTAGCGAATGCTACAGAAATGGAATTGGTGTTAGAGGTTGGCAGAGATAACTCAAATGAATCTGCTATATCTCAAGACAAGATAGACGGCACAGAAAAACAAACAGATAAGATAATTAACGAATGGAAGGTTGTCTCTAAGCAAGTAGAGGGACTGAAGATATATAACGAACAAAAAAGAATCCAAATTCAGGCTCAATTAGAGCTAATGGATAAGTTAGATGATCAGTTAACGCAAGTTGTTGTAATGCAAAGACAAATACCACCACTAGCTCAAAGAATGCTAGAGGGGCTTGAAAAATTTGTTGATTTAGATATTCCCTTTCATCTTGAAGAAAGAAAGCAAAGACTTGATCTAGTTAGAAGTTCTTTATCAAATCCTAAAGTTACAGCTTCAGAGCAAGTCAGGCAGATACTAGAAGCCTACAATATTGAAAGTGAGTATGGCAGAAAGATAGACGCTTTTGAATCACCGATTGTTATTGATGGTCAAGAGATTGTTGCTAATGTTTTAGTCGTTGGAAGAATTGGTATGTTTTATCAAACTAAAGATGAAAGGACTAGTGGCATTTGGGACAAAAAAACTAATGACTGGGTCGAATTAGATAGTGGATATAGAACCGCTATTCGAGATGGAATCAGAATGGCAAAAAAATTAGCACCTACAGATATGCTAATGCTGCCAGTAGTTGTTAAGGAGCAAAGCTAATGAGATATTTAAATTTATTTTACTTTTTAGTAATTGTTACCTTTGCCAATCCAGCATTATCTCAAGATGCAGATGAGGTTGTTGATCAAGAGCCTACTACTGTTGAAGCGCTTTTAGCTCTTGTTAAAGAGGGTAAAGTAAAAGAGCAGGCTGAAAACGCTAGACGAGAAGCTGTATTTTTAGCTGACAAGAATAAACAAGCTAGTATTTTGGCTGCAGAAAAAAGAGAACTTGCAAGACAAGAAAGAATTGCAGATAAACTAGAAGCAGAATATAAAGCAAATCAAGAGATTTTAAGAGTTAAAGAAGAAGCTTATAAAAAAGAATTAGGCTCATTGGTAGAGTTATTTGGTCATTTACAAAGCTCAGCAGGCGAGTCTTCATCTATGTTTGCTAATTCATTAACTTCTGCAGAATTTGGCCTAGAAAGAGTTGCTTTTTTGAATGAGTTAACTGGGAAGATGTCTGAGACAACTGAACTACCAACCATTAGAGAGATTGAGCGACTGTGGTACGAAATCCAAAACGAAATGGTTGCTGGCGGTAATGTTGTTAAATTTAATACTACTGTAATTGATGTTGATGGCGAAACAAGCGATTGTGAAGTAACTCGTGTGGGTTTATTCAATGCTGTTTGTGATGGCAAGTATTTAGAATTTGCTTCATCAAAAGGGCAATATGCTTTTCTTCCAAGACAACCAGCTGGAAGATATACAAAGAGCGCTAAGAATTTAGGAAATGCAGAAGGCGGCGATCAAGTTAAATTTGGTGTCGATCCAACTGGACCTACTGGCGGTAGTTTATTAGCTAATCTAATTCAAACTCCATCTCTTGCAGAACGAGCTGCTCAAGGAAGAGAAGTTGGTTATGCAATTATTGTTGTTGGTATTATTGGTGTTGCCATAGCTTTCTGGAAGCTTTACAGCCTATATATGGTTGGTATTGCAGTTAATAAGCAAACTAAGTCTAAAACAGCTGATTCAGGTAATCCATTAGGCAGAGTTCTTAAAGTAGGACAAGATAACTTTAAGAAAGATATAGATACACTTGAATTACGTTTGGCAGAAGCAATTATGGCTGAACGACCGTCTATAGAAAGAGGTATAAGTGTTGTCAGGATAATTTCAGTGGTTGCTCCATTAGCAGGTTTATTAGGAACAGTTACTGGAATGATCGTAACTTTCCAACAAATTACTTTATATGGAACAGGCGATCCAAAATTAATGGCTGGTGGTATATCTCAAGCCCTAGTTACAACTGTTCTAGGATTATTAGTAGCTATTCCAACGACTCTTCTTCATTCCTTTACTGCATCTTCATCTAAAGGAATTATCAGTATATTAGAGGAACAAAGTACAGGGATACTAGCTGAGCATTCAGAAAGTAGTTAAGTTTTATTTATGTATGAAATAAGTGAAGCATTTGTCTCTATAAGGGACTTTATGGAACAAGGTGGAGATGTCTTGTGGGGCATTGCTATATTAGTTTTATTTATGTGGACTATGATTTTTGAGAGAATTTTTTACTATGCTCAAGGCTATGATGAATATATTTCTGGGTTAGTCCAGAAATGGGAATCTAGAGAAGATAAGACGTCTTGGTATGCCCTACAAATTCGTGAAAAATACATGTCTCAAGCCAAAGTAGAAATCAATAGAAATCTTTCACTTATTCAATGTTGCGTTGCTGTAGCACCATTATTTGGTCTTTTAGGAACTGTAACTGGGATGATAGAGGTTTTTCAAGTTATGGCTTTTAATGGTGGTGGCGATGCTAGATCTATGGCGGGGGGAGTTTCTAAAGCAACCCTCCCAACTATGGCAGGAATGGTCGTTGCACTATCTGGAGTATTTGCAACAATTTATTTAACTAGCGCTAGCGTTAAGAGAGAGCAGATGTTAAATGATGTTATTAAAAGATATTAGGAGATAATTGTGAGAAGAGGTTCAATAGCAAGCGCGGTAAAAGAAGAAGAAAGTGAAATTAATATGACACCCATGTTGGATGTTGTATTTATTATGCTCATTTTCTTTATTGTTACCGCAAACTTTATCAAAGAACCAGGTTTAGAAATTAATAGACCAGATTCTGATACTGCAGAGACTCAAGAGAATGCAGCTATTCTTATCGCTGTAGGGCCAACAGGTGAAGTATGGATGGATGGCAGAAGAATAGATGTAAGACAGGTAAAAGCAAATGTTGTTAAAATGCTTGCCGATAATCCGCAAGGCTCTGTAGTGATTCAAGCTGATGAGAAAGCAGTAGCAGACACAATTATTAAAGTTATGGATGGAGCAAGAGAGGCTGGCGTTTCTGCTATTTCACTTGCATCAGAACCTAAATAATTTCTTAATATGGCTTCGAAAACAGCTAAAAACCAAATACCATTTAAACCAGATATTTCAGATTCATTATCTTTTTTATCGAAGACTAAATATATTTCAGGTGGTGTTTTAGCAGCTATTGTTGGATTTGGTTTATTTTTTATTATGGTCCTTTTAATATCTCTTGGCGACAGTGGTATAAAAGAGGATAAATCAGTGAAACTTGTAGATATTGTTATGCCAGATAGAGATATTGATACTTTACTACAAGAAGTTGAAAAACCTGATGAGCCAGAAGAACAGCCAGATGATATTGCTCAGCCGGAGGTAGAACTTCAACCCCTCACTGGAGTTGATGTGACTATTGCAAAGCCAAAGGCTAATATTCAGGCTGGAGGATCTTTCTTTAAGGATGGTGAGTATATGCCTTTATTTGCAGTCCAGCCCCAATATCCTAGAAGAGCTCAAGAAAGAGGAACGGAAGGTTATGCAATTATTTCATTTACAATCACCGAACAAGGCACAGCAGAGAACCCAGTTGTTGTAGAGGGCAAGTGTGGGGATGTTAATGACCCTAATGTGGTTATGAGAGATTGCTCTATCTTTAATAACTCTTCAATTAGAGCTTCTGCAAAATTAAAATACAAACCTAAAATTGTTGATGGTAATCCTGTAAAAGTAGACAATGTTTTATATAGATTTAGATATGAGATGCTAGATGAAGATTAAAATAACAAAATTCAAGTTAACTAGATTATGTGTTGCTTTGATTGCAACTTTTATGTTTATACCCATTGAATCATTTGCCCAATCAAATGAATCAAATAAGCCAAAAAAACAAACCACTTATAAAAAAGCAAGAGTGCTTCAAACTGCTACTGCAAAAAAAATCGCAAAAGTTACAGAAGCTCTTGAAAGGGTAAAAATCGTTGAGGTTGAGGATAAGAACAAGGAATCAGAAACGTTTGGCCAGATGATTCCTACAGAAGAACCTGATCCAGATTACTTTACTGCTAAAAAAATTCTTATAGAAATGAGATCTAAAGCTCAAGATATGAAAAGTTATGATAGGTCTATACTTTGGAACTACTGGGGTTATATTTACTATACTGAGGAAGCTGATAAAAAAAATTCAGAAGATGCAGATTACGCTTTGGCAATTGATGCTTATACCAAGGTTATAAATGAGGAAGAAGTAACCTTACCACTTAGAAATGGCACACTTCTAACTTTAGCAACTTTACATTTGATTGAAGAAGACTATCAAAGAGGCATTGAATTAATTCTGATATGGATGGATGAAGTTGAAACAGTAACAGCTCAATCCTGGTCATTATTAGGAACTGCATATTTTCAAGTTGAAGATTATAGAAAATCACGCGATTCATTTATTACTGCTATAGATCTTGCTGAAGTAGAGGGGTATAAACCAAAAGAAAATTGGTATGTCACGTTAGCTGCTTCTTATGAAGAGTTAAAGAAAGAACTTGGTGAGAAAGAAACAATATTAAAACAATTAGATATTTATGAAATCTTAGTTAATCTTTACCCAAAGAAACGCTATTTCCTTCAATTAGGGCAAGCTTATGGAGCCCTTGAGAGAGAGAAGGATTATATGGTTACTCTCAACGCTGCCTATATGAGTAATTATCTAGATAAAGAGGGCGAATACTTAACGCTTGCGCAATTATTACTAATGAATGGTAATCCTTACCAGGCTGCTTCTGTGATTGTCAGCGGACAAAAGAAAGAAGTTCTTGTCACTAATGAGAAGACTAAGAAAGAAGAATTAAAGCCAGTAGTTAAAGACTCTGAAAAAAATCTTAAATTACTTGCAGATTCATGGAGAATGGCACAAGAGATAGATAAAGCTATACCGGTATTAGAAAAAGCCGCTAAAATTTCTGAAGAAGGCGAGAACTATATCCTGCTAGGTAATCTCTATTTAGTAGAAGATAAATTAAATGAAGCTGTAGATGCAATCCAAAAGGGCATTAAAAAAGGAAAACTAAAAAAGATATCTCAAGCACATCTAACATTAGGGCAAGCACAATTTGAATTGAAGAATTTTGAAGAAGCTAAAAAACAATTTAGGATGGCGGCGAGAGATAAAGACAAGAAAATCAAGAAAACAGCTAATAACTGGATTAAATACACTGAAAACGAAGAAATTAGAATTAAAAATATACAGTTAAGAAGAGACTATATCCAACAATCATAATTTACTATAGGTCTCTATAGAAAAATCATATTGATTATCATCATTTTTAAAGAAATCTTCTTTTGATTCTAAATTCCATCTTTTGAAATCAATCTTAGGATAGAACACATCGCCTTCAATAGAGCAATTTACCCGAGTCAGCACAAGTTTATTAAAGGTATCAATAGAATCTCTGAATAAATATCCTCCACCTATTATTACAATTTCTGCATGAGTATTTTGTACATTAGCTGCTGCTAGCGCATCATCAAGACTAGGAAATATAGATACCCCCTCTAATGAATTTAACGTTGAAGAAATTACAAAATTTTCTCTATTAGGTAATGGCCTGCCAATTGATTCAAATGTTTTTCTACCCATAACTATTATTTTGCCAGTTGTGTATTCTTTAAAATGAGCTAAATCATCCTTTAGGCTCCATGGCAAATCATTATTAATACCAATTACTTGATTATTAGACATAGCTACGACATGTGAGATTATTAATTGCATTTATCAGATAGCCATTTTTGCTTTGATAGCAGGATGATGTTCATAGTTATCAAGAACAAAATCGTCAACACTAAGAGAATTTAATTCTTCTAGAGATGAGACATCAGGAAATTTTAAGTTTGGTAATTTCATAGGTTTTCTTGTTAATTGCTCTTTAACTTGCTCAATACTATTTTTATAAATATGGGCATCACCAAAAGAATGAGTAAAAGTTCCAGGCTTAAGACCGCATATTTTGGCAAGAATTGAAACTAGCAAAGCATAACTAGCAATATTAAAAGGAACACCCAAGAACATATCAGCACTTCTTTGATACATGTGACAACTTAATGAACCATTCTTTGTAACATAATATTGAGACATAACGTGGCATGGAGGCAATGCCATTTTATCAAGCTCCGATACATTCCATGCACTTAAGATATGCCTTCTTCCAAAAGGATTAGTTTTTATTCCATTAAGTAAAATTTTAATTTGATCAATATCGCCCCAATTCCTCCACTGAACACCATAAACAGGACCAAGAATTTTTTTCACTTCATTATTTTGATAGCCAAGATCTTTTCCTTGATTATCTGCATTATCTGTCCAGATAGTTGAAAACTTCTCCAGATCTTTTAGCTCTTCTCTGTTTTTTCCATATCTTATTTCTGCTAGTCTTCTTTCATCATCGGAACCTTCTAAGAACCATAAAAGTTCTGAAACGACTCCTTTCCAAGCAAGAGATTTAGTTGTTACTGCTGGGAATCCATCATTTAGATCAAATTTTAATTGGTGCCCAAATGAGGATATTGTGCCAGTATTTGTTCTATCTTCTCTCTCTTCTCCATGCTCAAGAATATGTGCAAGTAAATCTAAATATGCTTTCATGCTTTTCGTAAAAAATAAATTAGTAAAAGAAACCCAACAAAGATCATTGGTAAACATAGCAACTGACCCATGCTTAACCATTCTAAAGCAACAAAGCCAAGATGTGCGTCTGGCTGCCTAAAAAACTCAATAAAAAATCTCATTAAGCCATATAAAATTAGAAATGATGCGGAAATGATTCCAATCTTCTTAGTTTTATTATGAATAAAAGATAAGATTAAAAACAAGACAATTCCTTCGAGTAAACTCTCATATAATTGTGATGGATGACGAGGGAGCCCAAATGGATCAGTTGGGAAGATAAAACCCCAATCTCCTGAAGTTGCTCGACCATATAACTCTCCATTTAAAAAATTACCTATCCTCACCAAGCCTAATCCAATAGGCATAGCTAATGTAATAGCATCTGTAAGCCTAAAGAAATTGATTTTTAGCTTATTAGAGAAAACTATAGAGCTTAAAATAACACCAGCAAGACCGCCATGAAAACTCAGACCACCTTCCCATATAAAGAATAATGAAAGAGGATTATTCATCAGTTGATCACTGCCATAAAAGACCATATAACCAACTCTACCTCCAAACATTGCACCAAAAATTAAGCCATAAAGAAAAACTAGATCATTAATTTGGTCAGTTGATAATCCTAATTCTTTTGGAATAGGGTGGGATTTAAGAAATAAATAAATAAAGTATGCTGAGAGAACCCAAGTAACCGCATAGTATTGGATATTTAACGGCCCCAAAGATATTAAGCTTGGATTGTTAAAAAAATCTGAAAGCTCAATAATCATAATGCTAGCATATACAATGCACCAACCATAAGGAATACAGAAAATAGAATTTTTAATGTCGTATCACTAAGCATATGTGTAATCCTCACACCAATATTTGCTGAAAAGACACTAGTAACAGCAATACCCAAGACAGCAGGTATATAGATATACCCAATAGACATTTCAGGTAAGTTTATTTTGTTGACGCCTGTAAAAAGATATCCTAAAGATCCAAATAGTGCTATTGGAACTCCGCATGCGGCTGAAGTGCCTATACATAATTTCATTTCATACCCAAAAGTTCTAAGATATGGAACAGAAAAACTTCCTCCGCCGATACCTACTATTGCTGATGCAGCTCCAATTCCACTTCCAGATAAAATAGATAAAAGATAATTTTCATTATTCTTATATTCTTTAAGCTCATGATTAATTATTAATTGAATAGCCAAGACTAATAAGAATATTCCGACAATAGACCTTAAAGTATTTCCAGAAATATTATCGGCGATAACAGCGCCTGCAATAGCACCCATAAAAATACCTATCGCTAATGGGTAGAAGGCCTTCCAGATAATTCCTTTTTTACTGTTGTGAGAGTAGGCCGAAGCAAGTCCAGTAAAAAATATACTTGCTAAAGAAGTACCAATAGCTAGATGAGCAATTATATTTTCATCAAATTCTAGATATGAAAATATAGCGATTAAGGCTGGAACAATTATTACCCCTCCACCAATCCCAAACATACCTGCCAAAGTTCCTGCAAAGATTCCTACTAAAAGAAAAACTAATATCTCTATGCCCATTTACAAATACCTCTTTATAGAAGCCATACAAAATTCATTGAGGACTGATCGGTACACCTCTTTTTTAAATTCGACTATCGCTGAGAGAGGATACCAGTAAGAGCACCAAATAAACTCATCAAACTCTGGATTAATATCAATAGTAAAATCAATCTTAGTCTCTTTTATTAATTCAAACATAAACCATTTTTGTTTTTGACCTTTAAATCTATTATTAAAGAAATTTTTTTTTATAGTTCCTTCAGGTAGATCATATTTATACCATTTATCAGATATTGCAATTTCTTTGATTTCACTACTTTTAATTCCAACTTCTTCATAAAGCTCTCTTATTGCTGCATCTCTCGGTTCTTCATTATGATCAATCCCACCTTGAGGGAATTGCCAATTATTAGAGTTTTTTCTTTTGCAAAGTAATAATTTACCCTTATGATTAATCACTATAAGACCTACGTTCAATCTATATCCTGGTTCTTTAATCATAGTAAGGTAAAGTTTATATGAATGATAAATTAATAATATTTGATCTAGATAATACCATTCTTAATGGAGATTCTGATTATTCATGGATTAAATTTATGATTGATTCAGGCAATGTTAATTATGAGGAATATTCAAAGAAGAATGATTATTTTTATGAACAATATTACCTTGGAAAATTAGATTACCATGAATGGGCATTATTTGTTTTATCAACATTTAATGGTAAAACCCCAGACGAGCTTGAGAAGCTTTTAGTAGAATTTTTAAACTCTATTATTGAGCCTATGATCAATATATATGCATTAAGACTTCTTCATGAACATTCTCATGAAAATGATTTTATGCTCTTAGCTTCTGCCACTAACTCAATAATTGTAAAGCCTATTGCAGAAAGACTTGGCTTTAAAAACATAATAGCTACTGAGGTTGAAATTATAGACGGTAAATATACTGGTAATATCGTTGGTGAATCTGCTTTAGGATATGGGAAGCTTAATAAAGTAAAAGAATGGATGAATAAGCATGGATTTAGAAACTTTGAAAATACTACTTTTTATTCAGATTCAATTAATGATTTACCACTCCTTTCAGCTGTTTCAAATCCAATTGGTGTAAACCCTGACGAACAATTAAGAGCAATATGCTGGGAATCAGACTGGGAGATAATAGAGCTCCCGATTCATTAGAATTCCTCCATAGAAGGGCAGCTACACATCAAGTTTTTATCACCATACACATTATTAACTCTGCCTATAGGTGGCCAGAATTTTTTTTCTTTTAAGATCTCTAATGGATAAGCAGCTCTTGACCTTGTATAGCTATGATCCCATTCATCTTTAGACACCTCTTCCGCAGTGTGTGGAGCATTTTTTAGCATATTATCTGTGATATCAAGATCACCATTTTCAATATCCTGAATTTCTTTTTTAATATTGATCATTGCATCACAGAAACGATCAATTTCATCTTTTGATTCACTTTCAGTTGGCTCAATCATTAAAGTGCCAGCTACTGGCCAAGACATTGTTGGCGCATGGAATCCATAATCAATAAGCCTTTTAGCAATATCTTCTACTTCAATATTTGCAGAGTCTTTAAAAGGCCTAACATCAACAATACATTCATGAGCAACAAGACCATTCTGACCTTTATAAAGGATTTTATAATGATCTCCTAATCTATGTGCAACATAATTAGCATTAAGTATTGCTATCTCTGTAGCTTTTTTTAGGCCTTTTGACCCCATCATTTTAATGTACATCCAGCTTATAGGTAGAATGCTTGCGCTGCCATAATTTGAACCTGAGACAGGCCCAACATTATTATTAGGATTCCCATGAAACCCTGGAATAAAACTTTTTAGCTTATCTACAACCCCAATTGGCCCAATACCTGGACCACCCCCACCATGTGGGATACAAAAAGTTTTGTGAAGGTTTAAGTGAGATACATCACCACCAAATGCACCTGGATAACATATTCCCACCATTGCATTAAGGTTAGCTCCATCTATATAAACCAAACCACCTGCAGCATGAACAATATTACAAACTTCAATGACTGTAGATTCAAATACTCCGTGAGTAGAGGGATAAGTGATCATTATTGCTGATAAGTTTTCTTTATGTAATTTAATTTTTTCTTTGAGGTCTTTGATAGAAATGTTTCCCTCTTTATTACATTCAATCGGAACAACTTTGAATCCAACCATTTGAGCTGATGCAGGATTGGTTCCATGAGCTGATCTTGGAATGAGGCATATATTTCTTTGGTTATCTCCGTTTTGTTTGTGATAGGCATCTATTGCTAGCAGACCAGCATATTCACCTTGAGATCCAGCATTTGGTTGTAACGAGATCACAGAATAGCCAGTAATAACTTCTAGCATTTGTTCAAGTTCATTAATTAGTTTTAAATAGCCTTGTATCTGATTAGTTGGAGCCAAAGGATGAATAGCTGAGAATTCAGGCCAACTTATAGGCTCCATTTCTGAAGCTGAATTAAGTTTCATTGTGCATGAGCCAAGAGGAATCATAGAGGTATTTAGTGCAATATCTTTATTGCACAACTTTTTAATGTATCTCATCAATTCTGTTTCAGAATAGTAACTATTAAATATACTATGAGTTAAATAATCAGAAGTTCTCCTAACATCCTTAGAGATACAGGATAAAGTTTCATTAGGCGCTATTAATTCGTTTTCTTCACAAAAGATCTCTATTATTTCTTTAAGATCTTCGAAAGATACAGACTCATCCATTGAAATACCTAAGGAAGTTTCATCAATGATTCTTAAATTTATTTTTTTAATCTTAGCTCTTTTTATGAAGTCTTTAGTTTTATCGCCTGAGTGGATAACGAGTGTGTCAAAAAATGATGAGGAGTGTATTTCTATTCCATTTTTTTCAAGCATTACTTTTAAAGTAACAGCATATTTATGCACTCTTAAAGCTATAGATTTAAGACCTTCAGGACCATGATACACAGCATAAAATCCTGCCATAATCGCCAAGAGAGCTTGAGAGGTACAGATATTACTAGTAGCCTTTTCTCTTCTTATATGCTGCTCTCTTGTTTGGAGAGCAAGCCTGTATGCTGTTTTACCATGCACATCTATTGAAGCTCCAACAATTCTTCCTGGTAAAGACCTTTTGTATGATTCTTTTGTCGCTATAAAGGCTGCATGAGGACCGCCAAAACCTAAAGGTATACCAAATCTTTGTGAAGATCCTATAACAATATCAGCATCATAATCACCTGGAGGGGTAATTAAAGTTAAAGCAAGTAAATCTGTTGCAAAAACCGCTAAAGCCTTTTTTTTATGAAGACCGTCTACAAGATATGAATAATTATTAATAACACCATTAGTATCAGGATATTGTAAAAATGCACCAAAACACTCTTGATCAAGCATATTTTTAGGCGCTAATACTTTTATTTGTATATCAAGAGGCTTAGCCCTTGTTTCAATAATATGTAAAGTTTGAGAAAAACAATTCTCATCTACTAAAAATACATCCGATTTAGATTTACTAAGTCTTTTTGCTAAAGTCATTGCCTCTGCAGCAGCTGTGGGTTCATCTAGTAAAGAGGCGTTGGCAATTTCCATTCCAGTCAGATCAGCAACCATTGTTTGATAATTTATTAAAGCCTCGAGCCTTCCTTGGGCAATTTCTGGTTGATATGGAGTATAAGATGTATACCAACTCGGATTTTCAAATACATTTTTTTGAATAGAGGGGGGTGTTATGGAGTTGTAAAAGCCTTGCCCAATATAGGACTTAAAAAGGCGGTTTTCCTTACTAATTCTTTTTATATGTCTCAAGGCAGCCTCTTCTGAAAGACCGTCATCAATTTTAAGATCTTTATTGCTATAAATACTCTCTGGGACAATTGATTGAATAAAATTATCCATTGAGTTAAAACCTAGATCATCAAGCATTTTTAAGGATATTTCTTCCGATATGCCTATATGTCTTCTAGCAAAAGAATCATAATTTTTGGCTAGTGCCTCAGTTTGATCAGTTTTTTTTGACATTATCTAACATCACCCAAGAATTGGAATATAAGGAATAGATTATTCCTCGCAAATATCACCGTACTGCTCGGGTGAAAGCAATTCATCTATTTCCTCAGAATCACTAGGCTGAAGTTTATAAAACCATCCCTCATGATAAGGGGATTCATTAATAATCTCAGGATTATCCAATAAGACTTCATTTACTTCTATAATTTCACCAGAAATAGGAGAGTAAACATCCGATGCAGCTTTAACAGATTCAACTATAGCAACTTCATCTTCTGCACTCATCTGAGTACCTATCTCAGGTAGTTCAACAAAGACAATATCACCTAAAAGATCTTGTGCATGATCCGATATTCCTATTGTTACTGAGCCGTCTGCTTCAACTCTGACCCATTCATGCGATTTTTTGAACCTTAGATCACCAGGTATTTCATTCATAGCCTCATTTTACCTTTTCTAATAAATGGTAGGGAGATTATTTCAATATTAAATTCTTTATTCCTTATTAGAACCTTCCCCTTATTGTTATGACCTTTATCTAATCTTGCCATACCAATACTATATCCTAATGTCGGCGAGAAAGTCCCACTCAAAATTTTACCAGCTCCATTCTCATGACTAATTACTTGACCAGATCTAAGGATGCCTCTCTCTTTTAGAATAACCCCCTTTAATTCTTTAGATATATTTTTATCAATTAATGATAAAGCTTTTTTGCCTATGAAATCTCTATCAGAATCATTAAAGTCAATTGTCCATGACAGATTTGATTCATAAGGGTTATTTGTTTGATCCATATCAACACCATAAAGATTTAATCCAGCTTCGAGTCTAAGAGTATCTCTTGCACCAAGACCAATTGGTGAAGCACCAACATCAATTAGCTTTTCCCAAAATGAAACGACTTCAGAGTTATTCAATATAATCTCAAAACCTTCTTCACCGGTATATCCAGTCTTTGCAATCATTACAGATGCATCAAATTTGATATCAAAATTAGATAAATTATTAATATCGTTATAACCAATTTTATTCAATATCTTAATGGATTCAGGCCCTTGAACCGCAATAATAGAAACATCTTCATTAAGGCAGACGCCAACATCAAATTTAGTTGATTGCTTAATAAACCATTCATGATTTTGAACAGAGGTAGCACAATTAGAGATTATTCTAAAATTGTTATCCATGTTATAAACAATCAAGTCATCTAAAATATTTCCAGACTTGTCCAACAATGGACTATATAAACCTTTTTGGTAATTAATAATTTTACTTATATCATTGGGCAATAGTTTTCTAAGAAATGCTTTTTGTTCAGAGCCAGAAAGATCAAAAACTGTCATGTGAGAGACATCAAAAATTCCAGCGCTAGATCTTACAATATTATGTTCATTAATTTGAGATCCATAATTTATTGGCATATTCCAACCGCTAAAATCTACCATCTTTGCATTATGCTCAATGTGTTTTTTATGCAATCTAGTTTTATTTATCGCCATCTAATTTTTTATTTAAAAAATATACCAAAATAAAACTGAGTAGGACTAGCAATAAACTTGGATTTGCAGCTAACTCCCACTGACCCTCACTAGTAAAGTTATAAATTTTAGAAGAAAGGGTTTCAAAACCAACTGGCCTTAAAATTAAAGTTGCAGGCTGCTCTTTTACAACTTCAATAAATACCACTAAAAATGCTACGAATAAAGCAGGTTTTAATGCTGGAAAATAAAGAGATCTAAAAGCCTTCAAAGGATTATTAGGAAGCGTAGTTATAGCTTTGATATTTGATTCAGATATATTCTTAGATGCAGAAAGAAGATATTGAAATGCCGGAGTAATAAATCTAATCGATAGAGCTATTATTAATCCAAGTATTCCTAAAGATGTTATTGAAATACCAAAAATTTCATTGATAACTATTAATAGACCAACAGCTATAACTGATCCAGGCATTGCATATCCCATTGAAGAGGCCGAAATAAAACCCTTCATCTTACTAGAGCCTATATATGCAAGTGACAAAGCTAAAGCAATAAAACAAATAATCAAAGCTGAAATTAATCCTAGGAAGCCAGAATTTAAGAATAAAGTAATATTCTTACTTGAAAAAAAAGTAATACCTAAATCACTCCAAATTATTAACTGAATTAGCGGAAACACAAAAGATATCAATAGCAGAAATAAGCATAGAAATGAGCATAAAAAACCTGTTGATGTTCTCAAGGATATTTTTTCAAAGATGTCATTTGATATAGATCCAATTTTTCTTGAGTCAGTTAAATTCTTACTTAACAACATCAATAGCATAACAAATATAAATAAAATACCTGCTAGCCTTGCTCCACTATAATAATCTTGATATCCAAACCAAGCGTTATAAATCGCTACAGTAAAAGTTTCAATTCTAAGAGTAGAAACTCCACCAAAATCAGCAAGCGTTTCAAGCATAGCTAAAATCATACCGGCAATAATAGAAGGCTTTAATGAAGGCAATAAGATAGTTTTTATAACTGTTATATCTGACTTTCCTAGAGTCTTAGCAGCTTTAAAGATAGGAATTCCTGTATGCCTAATTTGAGCTTTCATTAGAAGAAAGATATATGGATAGAGCGAGAGAGACATTATTAAAGATGCTCCTAGGATATTTCTTATAGAAGGCAAAATGATGTTAAATTCTCTTAGCCAGGTTGCTATTGGCCCTGAATATTCAAGCCCTCCAACAAAGATAAAAGCATAAATATATGCCGGGAAAACCAGCGGTAGACTTAGGGACCAGCTAAAAAATCTATGACCAGGAAATTTATATAAGCTTGTTAACAATGCAAAAGGTGCAGCTATTATAAATGTAAAAAATCCCACCAATATGGTTAATGATATTGTATTAATTAATAATCTTAATATGAGACTAGAAGTAAGAAAGATATCAGAAACTTCTTGGAAAAAAGCTAAAATAAGAAAAGTTATGAAAAATAAAAGGGAAGCGACTATCCAAGGAATTGATAAATATTTCCAAATTTTTAAATGCTCCATATCAGTCTGATTTTGGTTTTTCTATAGATTTGGTTGTTTTAGCTCCAAGTTTTTTTAGCTTTTCTATTTGAGATAATAAATTACCATTCCCAGATGTAAGCTTTGCTTGAGCAGTATTAAATGATTTTTTAGCTTTATCTATATGATCCCCAACATCTGCTAGGTCTGAGTTAAAACCATTGAATTTGTCATAAATCATTCCCGCTCTTTCCACTATCTTTATTGCATTCTCATTAGCTTTATCCATTCTCCATAATGTATAAGTTATTCTCAGAGCTCCTATTAGGTTTAAAGGACTAGTGAAAGCGATTTGATTGTATTGGGCTTCTTTTTGTATGTCCCACTCGCTACTTATTGCTGCCGAAAGGGCTGATTCGATTGGAATAAAAATGAAAGTAAACTCAGGCGTTTCTATTCCTTCAATATTAGAATACTTACCTTTGAGCTCTTTCATATGATTTTTTAATGAGGTTATGTGATCTTTCAGATTCTTAGCCATAGTTTCTTCATCCTCAGAATTAACAAAACGCTCATAAGCAGAAAGCGAGACTTTAGAATCAACAATAATATTTTTATTTTCAGGAAGATAAATAATTGCATCAGGAATTAATGTATCACCGTCTTTTGATTTAAATCCCTTTTGAAGATCATAATGCTCTCCTTCAATCAGGCCAGAATTTTCTAAAGTTTTCTTTAACACTTCTTCACCCCATAAACCCTGGGTCTTAGAATCACCTTTTAATGCCTTTGTTAGGTTTTGAGCATCTTCTTGCATAGTTTGAGTAGCATCTAAAAGATCATCCATATGTGCTTTTAAGGTCACTCTAGTTTCAGTTGCTTCTTTATTTTGTTTTTCAATTTGATTTTTAAGCAAATCTAACTCGCGCTGAAATTTTTCAGTAAAAGGAGTTAAAGTTTTATTAAGTTCATTGATATTTGAATCAGATAAAGACTTACCTTTTTTCAAAAGCATCTCATTTGCATAGTTTTCTAAAAAACTGAGTTGCTGTTTTTGTTTTTCTTCTTCAGATTTTGAAAGAAATCCCCACAAAAAATATGAGAGACAGCCAATCATTAAAATCAACAAGATTACTAAGATTATTAATGTTGCTACCACTCGTAAATTTTTCCTATAAAATACATCTATATTATGCACGAAGTTATCCTTTCTCAATACAAAAGTCTTAAGAATGAAGATCTTAAGATTGATTTAACTAGAGGCAAGCCTAGCTCTTCTCAATTAGATCTCTCAAATGATTTATTAAGCATAGATATTGAAACTCATACAGAAAGTGGAGCTGACATTAGGAACTATGGCGAACCTTTTGGTATCAATGAGGCAAGAAAATTAGGAGCTGAATTGCTTGAAGCTCCGATAGAAAATACCATAGCAGCTGAACAATCAAGTTTGTTATTGAGTTATCAGTATCTTCTGGCTAATTATCTTTATGGTTTAAATAACAAGCCTTGGAAAGAAATAGAAAAACCTAAATTTATTTGTCCAACCCCTGGGTTTGATAGGCATTTTAGGATGTTAGATGAACTTGGTATTGAAATGCTATCAGTCCCTTTAATTGGCGATGGAGTCGATCTAGATACTTTAAAAGATGTTTTATCTCAAAATCAAAATGTTGTTGGAATAATTTGTGTTCCAAGACATTCAAATCCTTCAGGTGATATTTATTCTGATAAGAATATTTTAAGCATGTTTGAAATCTGCTCTAAATATTCAAGTGATTTAGTATTTTTATTTGACAATGCATACCTTATTCATGATCTGCCTAATGCTCCTGATCAATCCTCAATATGGTCATTAGCTGATAAGGCAAATGTAAAAGATCAGACAGTAGTCCTGACATCTTTCTCAAAGGTCACATTTGGAGGAGGCGGCCTTGCATTTTGTGCAGCTGGAGATAAATCTTTATTTTTATTAAAAGAAATCAGAACATCAATGGTCATATGCCCAGATAAAGTTAATCAAATGCGCCATGTAAATTTTTTCAAAAATAAAGCAAATATTATTGCTCACATGAAAAAACATGCTGAAATTATTGAGCCAAAATTTAAATTAACATCAACTGTGCTCAAGAATATTCCATCAGAATGTGGTAACTTTTCAAATCCAACTGGTGGGTACTTCATTACTTATAAAACTACAAAACCTATAGCAACCAAAGTAGTTGAATTATGCAAGAATGCTGGAGTTCTAATAACGCCTGCTGGAGCTACATTTCCATATGGATATGATCCTAATGACAGCTTTATACGTATTGCTCCAACATTTGTAGAAGCCGAAGAATTACAAAAAGCTATAGAGGTATTTGCTACCTCAGTTCAGCTAGCGCATTTTGATATAGAAATTTAATTTTTAGCTCTAGAGGCTGGTACGTGATTGCCATTTTCAAAATGAGAGAATATGGTAGAGATATCTGGATGATTTGCAGGTTTATTTAGATTTTCTAATAAAAGATTTTGCTCAGAAACATAAGCAATGTAAAAGATCTCTTTATTTTCTGCTAATACATGATAAAAAGGCTGGTCTTTAGAGGGGCGCATTGTTTCAGGAATAGCTTGATACCATTCTTCTGTATTGTTGAACTCAGGATCTAAGTCAAAAATAACTCCTCTAAAATCAAGAAATTTATGCTTAATTACGTTCCCAATTGAAAACTTTGCTTCTATTAATTCTTTCATTATTTATATAATATATTGCTATAGTAAAAAGAGAAATATTATGAATCAAGATATTTTAGTTGTTTCATCAAATGACATTGAAGGTAAGCCTATTCAAGAATACTTAGGATTAGCTGCAGGAAGTATTGTTAAATCAAGAAATGTTGGTAGTGATATTTTTGCTGGTCTTAAAAGTATAGTTGGAGGCGAATTAGTGGGTTATTCTAAGTTGCTTCAAAGGGCAAGAGATGATGCTTATGCAAGAATGATAGAAGATGCAAAATCTAAAGGTGCAAATGCGATCATTGCCTTTAGGTTCCAAACATCCACTATCGCTAAAGGAGCCTCTGAAGTTGTGGCATATGGAACAGCCGTAAGAATTTAAAAAATAATCATTAATTATTACAAAGAAGGGTATTACCAATGAATAAAACTGAGAAAACTGCTTTTAGGGAAGCAATAATAATTGTAGTTATGGGTTGTGTTATTAATTTTCCACTTCAGACTTTTTTATTATGGTTAACTATAGATCAATGGTCATGGACAAACACAATTATGATTTCTCTTTTTACTCAAGCAATATTAACTTTTGTAGCACTCCTTAGAGTTTATTCAATTCGTATGAGATTCCAAAGAGGTAAATTTTAAAAACTATTACAATGCTCTTAAGGCATCAGTAATATTTTGTCTTGCTGCTCTTAATGCAGGCAAAAACCCACCAAGGAATCCAACTATTAATGCAAGAATAAGCCCTTGAATAATGATCTCACCAGTAACAGCAAAGTCAAAAGAGGTTTGACTAAAAGTACCACCAGCAAGTGTTGATACTGTATATCCATTAAATACTAGGTAAGCTAAAGTTGCTCCTAGCAAACCTCCAGAAAGAGCTAAAATCATTGATTCAATCATTAATGCAGCTAAAATAGAGCTTCCTCTAAAACCAACCGCTCTCAAAGTCCCAATTTCAACTAATCTTGTAGAAACTGCGCTATACATTGAGTTAAGAGCCGCAAAGATAGATCCAATAGCCATAATGACAGCAACGAGATACCCAAAAGAATTAATTATTCCGGATACACCCGATGCTTGATTAGTATAATAATCTAGCTCATTTTCAACTTTAACTTCTAATCTTGGATCATTTTCAGCATAAATTGCAAAAGTATCAAAGCTAGATGTTGATTCAAGCCTAGCTATTGCATTTGATGTAGTTGCGCCGCGTTGGAATGCAGATTGAGCAACTTTTACGTCACCCCAAATCTCTGATTCATGAATGTCTCCATCAGAACTAAAAACACCAACGATAGTCCATGTGCTATTTCTAAAAACTACTTCGTCACCTAATTCAACACCTTGATACTGATCGTAGGCACCTTTCCCAACAATTAGTTCAGCTTTACCTGGCTCAAAATTTCTTCCTTTTATTATCTTAGTTTCAGGTCTTATAGCAAAACCCATTGCATCAACACCTCTTAATGGAAGATTTGAAGTATCTTCAGCGCCTTTTTTCATAAGATCAACAACAGTATAAACTTCAAAGGAAATCATAGGTTTTTCATCAAACTGTCTCAATCCTGGTGCATTTGATAAAACATTAGCTTCCTCAATAGAGATAACACTACTTAATTCAGAATTAGAACCTGATCTTAAAATAATAGCTCTATCATCATCTCCAGTTCCCTTTACTGTAGATTCTAATCCGCTAGCCATTGCTAAGAGGGATACCATGACAGCAACAGAGCCTGCAATTCCTATTATTACCACCAACGAGGATCCAAAACGTTGACTTATAGATAGTAAGTTCATGTTTGTGACCGCCAATACTTGCCTAAACCATTTCATTTTCTAGTCCTTTCTAAGAGCATCTACTACCTTTAACCTCATAGCACCAAGCGCTGGAGGAAATCCAGATATAAATGCAGTAATTATAGCTATCCCAATTCCTGAAATTATTACAGAAGGGTCCAATGATATTTCTCCTAACGATACAGAAATTAATTCTGAAAGCCCTGGCATTAATAAAGCAGTAATACCAAGTCCTAATATTGCGCCTATAAGACATAAGACCATCGATTCTATTAAAACTAATATCAGCATTGTCATGTCTGAAAAACCAATTGTTTTAAATACAGCTAACTCAGATGTTCTTTCTCTTATAGATTGACTCATAGTATTTCCCGTCACCAAGAGAATGGTAAAGAAAACAGCTGCAAGAATAGAGTTCATTATTAA
>QOPI01000008.1:0-28946 GCA_003331645.1 SAR86 cluster bacterium
TGAAACACCAATTAAAGATTTAAGATATATAGATATAAAGCAAAGTATGATGAATGGAGGCGGTCCAGCTTGCCTTAGATTTAAGATCGTAGTTACCGAAGAAGAATTTAATAATATAAATTCAGATTTCATATTAAATGATAATTTAATACTTAAGTTAGAAGATTTAATTCAATCTTCATATAGAGACGCCATAGAAATAGATGATCTAGAAGATCCAGATCTGATTTCAGAAAGCTTCGAGATTTTAGATAACTTAACTCAAATTTTTAATACAGGCAGTATTTATAGTTTTCAGAAATGATGAATCTTATTCAATTATTGGAGTATTAAATAATAATGAATGAATTTCTTCGGTAATAAAAGGTGCAAATGGATGCATCATTATTAATATTTCTTGAAGCATAGGCCTTAGATTGTCAGTTTTGCCTGACTTTTTACATTCTTCAAGGTACACATCACAAAATTTCCCCCAAAAGAATTCATAGACTTCATTAATTGCAAAATCAAGACGATAATCTTCAACATGCCTTTTAATTTTGTCTGCAGATTTTGTAAATTCTTCATTAATCCATATATCGTTATCATTTATAGGCTCAAAAATCTTATTACCCTCAGGGAAGCCATTTATAAATCTGGCAGCATTCCATATTTTTGTGCAAAAGTTTCTATATCCCTTAAGTCGACTTAATTCAAAACTAATATCTTTAGTATGGGTAGCTAATGAAAAGAATGTCATTCTTAAGGCATCTGTACCATATGACTCAATTCCATTTGGGAACTGTTTTCTTGTTTTCCTTTCAATCTTTTCAGCCTGACCTTCTTGCATTAGATTGGCAGTTCTCTTTTTCACCAAGTCATCAAGAGAAATACCATAAACTAGGTCTAGAGGATCAATAACATTACCTTTTGATTTAGACATTTTTTGACCATTTTCATCTCTTATTAATCCAGTTACATAAACGTCTTTAAATGGAATATTATCAGTGAATTCAAGACTCATCATCATCATTCTGGCAACCCAGAAAAAAATAATATCAAAACCTGTTACAAGAAGAGATGTTGGAAAATGTTTATCATAATCACGAGTATTGTTTGGCCAACCCATTGACGCAAAAGGCCAGAGACTTGATGAAAACCAAGTATCTAAAACGTCTTCATCTTGCGAAAGTTTGCGATCACCTAATTTATAAAATTGCCTAACCTCTTCTTCGTTATATCCAACATAAACATTTTTATCATTATCAAACCAGGCTGGTATTCTATGACCCCACCATATTTGCCTGCTAATGCACCAATCTTCAATGTTATTCATCCAGTTAAAGTAGGTTTTGATCCAGTTTTCAGGATGAAAGCTTATTTTTCCATTATTAACTGCTTCATTTGCCTTTGAAGCCATTTCAGAGGTTTTAACATACCATTGGTAGCTAAGCTTAGGTTCAATAACTATATTAGATCTCTCGCCTCTAGGAACGCTTATGTGATGTTTTTCTTCCTTAATTAGGAGATTTAATTCTTTTAATTTTTCTAGAACAAGTTTTCTGACTTTAAAACGATCTAAATTGTTAAACGGTTCTGGCACATTATCATTAGACCAAGCATCATCATTAAAAATATTAATAGGCTTAAAATCACTTGATTGATTGGAAATTTTTATTTCACCATTAACATCATGCAATGAATATTTTTTTCCTATCTCATAGTCATTAAAATCATGACCTGGAGTTATTTTAAGGCAGCCAGTACCAAATTCCATATCAACATAATCGTCACCAATAATAGGAAGCTTTCTTTCAACAAATGGAAGTAATGCTTTTTTCCCAATTATATCTTTGTACCTACTGTCATTTGGATTTACAGCAATAGCCATATCTCCAAACATAGTTTCAGGCCTTGTTGTTGCAACAGTTATGAATTCTTTTGAATTTTCTATAGGGTATTTTATATGCCATATGAAGCCATCTTTTTCTTGTCGTATTACCTCAAGATCTGATACGGCAGTTTTTAGCGATGGATCCCAATTCACCAATCTATAACCTCTATAGATTTTTTCCTTCCTATAGAGTTCTACAAATGCCTTAATTACCGCCTCATTAAAACCATCATCGAGAGTAAAGCGATATTTTTCCCAGTCTACTGTCGAACCTAATCTTTTAATTTGAGAAGTAATCTTTTCTTCTGAAAAATTTTTCCATGACCAAACTTCTTTAAGAAATTTTTCTCTTCCCAAGTCACTTCTTGAAATACCATCTTTTAATAAATTATTTTCAACAACCATTTGAGTTGCAATTCCAGCATGGTCACTTCCCACTTGCCAATGTGCATCTTTACCTGACATATGGTTATATCTGGTATAAAAATCCATAATTGCATATTGAAAACTATGACCCATATGAAGAGTTCCTGTGACATTGGGAGGAGGTATAACCTGAGAAAAAGACTCATCTGAATTTACATTAGTGAGTTTTCTTTCAGACCAAATTTTTGCCCATTTCTCTTCTATTTCAGTAGGATGGTATGTTTTGTCCATAGCTTATTATTTTAAATACTTACTACTTCAATTTTTTACTCAAAATCAATTCACTTAATAGTGGCACAGGTCTGCCTGTTCCTGCTTTGACTGGAGAGCTATATGATGCAGTTGCAGCAATATCAATATGTGCCCACTTATAGTCATTAGTAAATTTTGATAAGAATGCAGCAGCATGAATAGTTCCAGCTTCTCTACCCCCACCTATGTTTGCCAAATCAGCATAATCAGTTTTTGTGCATGATTGATGTTCATCCCACAATGGAAGCTGCCATGCTCTATCACCTGAATCTTCACCAGCATTTATAATCATGTCAGCAAGATATTGATCATTAGCCATCACACCGCTGGCATGTCTACCTAATGCTATAACCACAGCTCCTGTTAATGTAGCCATATCAATAACATATCTTGGATTATATTTTCCAACAAATGTTAAGGCATCACATAAAACCAATCTGCCTTCTGCATCAGTATTTAGAATTTCTATTGTTTGTCCTGACATTGAAGTTACTACATCACCTGGTTTAGTAGCTTTAGCAGAGCACATATTCTCGGCGCAGGCCATTACACCAACGACGTTAACTTTTGCATTAAGACGAGCCAAAGTTGACATAACACCGAATACAGAAGCTGCACCACACATATCCCACTTCATTTCATCCATTGCTTGAGGTGGTTTTAAAGAAACTCCTCCAGTATCAAAAGTAATACCTTTCCCTACTAGAGCGATAGGCTTTTCTGATGGACTTCCTCCTTTATATTCAATTACCATCATTCTTGAAGGCTCATCACTACCTCTTCCAACTGATAAGAAAGAACCCATTTTCATTTTTGCAAGATCGTTTTCGTTATAAGATTTAATCTTTAGTTTAGGAAAATCTTTCTTCATAGCTTTTACTTTCTTTTCAATAATTCTAGGAGTGCAATGATTCGCTGGCATATCCCCAAGATGTTTTGCGGAATTCACTCCTTCTCCAATAGCAAAACCTTTTTTTGCTGATTGTTTTGCTTTAGATAAGTCTGATCCAGACAATCCGCTTGTAAGGATAGTTAGATTTTTAAGAGATGGTTTTTTTGCAGTTTTATTTTTTGTATCTGAAAAAATATAAGCATTTGATTCAATAGTTTTCGCAACCATTTCAATAAGCCAGTTTTCATTTTTACCTTTAGGAAAAATATTACCACACAAAATAGTTAAATTTTTAGCCTTAAGTTTATTAGCTAACTTAGCAATACCTTGATATTGAGATAGCCATTTATGAGTAGGGGCATTCTCATCAAGCCCTTTAATTAACATAATGCTCTCAGCCTTGATACCGCTAATTTGAGGTAAAAGAACAGAGCTACCATTATCTTTAAGATGCGAAGAAATAGATTTTTTAATATAACCTTTAGATGTTTTATCTAAATCTATAAATGCTTCATTATTTTTTGTATTTTTATTTATTACTAATACAAGTAATGAAGTATTTAATGTTATTAAACTTGTTGAATTTGTATCTTTTACTAAAATATTATTAAGAACTTTATAAGCCATTTATGAATCTCCTTTATACTAATTGCTGATAAGATAAATATTGTAATGCATCATACTTCTCAAGGCATGTATAAAAAAGATATTCTTGCTAAAAGTATCAACTTAGAGGTCTTTAAAACGACTATAGGATGCTTATTGATATTTTTTTTACTAGTTATTGCATCTAGATTGGTTGGATATTATGAACAAGCTACAGTTGGCTTAATAGACCCAGCTATAATTTGGCAAGTAATTGCTCTAAGAATTCCAGATTTTATAACCTTACTCATTCCTTTATCATTTTTTTTAGGAGTTCTGATTACAACCAGCAGGCTTTATGGTGATAATGAAGTTTATGCAATTTTTTCAAGTGGAAAATCGTTATTAGATATTATTAAATATTTATTACCGCAGGCCTTATTATTTATATTAATTACAGGAATGCTCAGCTTAAACGTAGCACCCTATACAAAAGCATTATCTAAAGAATTATTAGCATCAAAGACTATTTATGAAAAAATACAGACTATAAAGTCTGATGAATTAACTGAGATAAGCAAAAATAATTTTTTAAAACTAAATAGATCAGAAGAAAGGAAGCTAACGGATATTTTTTATATAACAGGTGACATAGATACTACCTCTTTAGTTATAGCAGATGAATTAATAATCTCTGAAATAGATGATTCATCAAAAATTATTTTTAACAAAGGTAAAATTTATACTGATGTAAAAAATCCAGGAAGACAACTCATTACCAATTTCGATGAGTTCGAATATGATTTTGATAAAAAATTAAATGCTTCAAATAAATCTAAATTAAATAAAGTTTATGATTTTTCAGAAAATTCTAAAAATGCTAGTTTTCAATGGAATATCTCTATTCCATTAACAATACTCAATCTTTTATTGATAGGAGTATTTGTAGGAAGAATTAAACCAAGACAGGGCAGGCTGGGTGGAATCATGCCTGGTTTGTTTATATATATGCTTTATATAAGCCTTTTAGTTTTAAGCAGAGAGTCAATTATGAGTAATGGCTTTTTAAGCCCTTTAGGCCTTTGGTGGGTTCACATTAGTTTTTTAGGAATATCAACCATATATTTTATTAAGTATTACTATAATTATGATCTTAATATCCTCTCATCAAGCAGCCTTCCTAAAAAGTATATTTTAATTATTTTCTTAATAATTCTATTTATGTGGTTATTAGTATGATCTTTAATTTAGGAATTTACGCTAGATATCTTATCCAAAGAACTTTTAGCATTTCTGCATTTGTTTTATTAGTTTTTATTCTGCTAGATGCAATATTTTTAATCATTGCTGAAATAGAAGATATCTCAATTTTATATAATATGCGTGAATTATTATTTTATGTTTTTGGGGTTATTCCGCACAGAGCATTAATATATGTTGAAGGATCATGTTTGTTAGGCTTGCTCATATCTCTAAGTATTTCAAAACAAGAGGGGAATCTTGATGTTTTAAGATCAGCAGGACTGTCTCCAATAAAGATTTCATCAATAGCATCAATTGGCGCAGTTGCCATGATGTTAGTTTTTATAATAGCTGATGAGAATTATTTCAAAGATTTATCTATGGATTCTGAGATTAGAAAGAATCAAACAACTTCAAGCATTTCAAATAATAAAAGTTTAAGTTCTAAGTGGATAGAAGATAGTGGAACATTTCTTCAATATTATTTGAAGTCAGATAATCGTCTTTATGATGTTTCTCTAATTAAAGTAATTAATAACGAGGTAATTTTTTCTGCTACTGCAAATGAAGCATTGATCGAGAAGAATTATATTCTTCTCAAAGAGCCATACAATTACAAGAACTTTAAAATTGATAAAAACGTTTCGGAAAAAATACTATTCAATTTTCCTAAGATTCTCCAACTATCATCTACAAACATTAAAAATTTAACCTTAATTGAACAAATAGATTATCTTAGTGAGATAGAAGCTGATTCAGCATTATCTATAGATAGTGTTTTTAAGTCAGATTTAGAAAAAAATATTTTCAAAACTATATTTTTACCAATTTCAGCGATAGCAATTATGCTATTAGCAGGTTCTCTTACTTTTGGATCATTAAGAGATTCTTCGATGGGAACAAGAATAATAATTGGGGTGATTTTTAGTTTTATTTATAACGTTGTTCAAGATTTAACTCTAAGTATATTTATAACATATTCATTAAGTATAATTTTTGCAGTCTTTCTTCCGATTTTAATTGTATCGTTTTTGAGTTTTTTAATTTATAGAAGGATCTAACGAATCCTTAATCTGGTTCTTGAGATAATATCATTGAACGCAATTTTTTCTTTTGTAAAATAAATTTGTAAGAGGGGAAGACCTAATGTTGCAACAATAATAATGTTACAAATAAATCTTTTCAGGGTTTGCATTAACGTAATATTGCTTCCATCAATGCTATAAATTTCAATTTTCCAAACTGCCATTCCAAGTGTTTTTTTGCCACGAATCCAAAAAAAGCTAAAAAATCCCCAACTAGATATACATATAAGAAAAAAGGCATACCATCCTGGTAATAGCGGTTGACTAGGATTTTCAGGTAGTTCCCAATTTAAGCCATTTGAAATAAATACAGAAAAGTAGCCCAAAATAAAAATGATTGATAGCAAGAGAAGAGAATCATATATAGATGCAATAATTCTTTTTACAGGGTAGACATTTTTATATTGTGCAATCATAGTAGTTGTAGTATTTTAATCTTCGATCAACTTTAAAGGAAATATGATTATGGATAAAGGATTTTTTGGACACCCAATTGGTTTAAGAACTTTATTTCTTACAGAAATGTGGGAGAGGATGTCATATTATGGAATGAGAGCTTTATTAGTTCTATATATGACAGGAGCCATGACAGGTTTCAATCCTGGATTAGGTTGGTCTGCAATAGAAGCTAATGCAATCTATGGAATATATGTAGGCTTTGTGTATTTTATGGTCGTTCCAGGCGGCTGGATTGCTGATAATATTTTAGGACATCAAAAGGCAGTCCTAATAGGCGCAATAATAATTGCTTTGGGTCATTTCACCTTAGCGTTGCCGTTAACACAGACTTTTTTTCTAGGGTTAATTTTTATAGTTCTTGGTACTGGATTACTTAAAGGCAATATTTCAACGATTGTAGGAAGTTTATATAAAGATAATGATGATAGAAGAGAGTCTGGATATACGATTTTTTATATGTCTATTAATATTGGCTCTACATTAGGTTTTCTAATATGCTCATATTTAGGCGAAAAAATTGGGTGGCATTATGGATTTGGAGCTGCAGGTGTTGGAATGACTTTTGGTGTTTATCAATTTATTAAATATAGACATCTTTTGGGTTCAGCTGGAGCTGAACCAAATGATATGCCTGATGAGAAGCGATCTAATTTAGTTAAATGGACTAAACTTAGTTTAGTCTTAATGTTTATTGTTATTGGCATGGGACTCTTGGGATTAATAAGTGTTGAGCCAAGAGCATTCGCAGAAAATTTTGCATATTTTTTAACAGGAGTTGCAGGACTCTATTTCATATATTTATTTGTTTTTGCTGGTCTTAATTCAGATGAGAGAAAGAACCTATTATTATTATTTGTTCTTTTTATTGGAGCAGCAGCTTTCTGGTCTGGATTTGATCAGTCGGCGAGTTCACTTAGTATTTTTGCAAGAGATTATACTGATTTAACTATTGGAGGTTTTGCAATGCCTATAGGATGGCTTCAATTTGCAAACCCTATACTCGTTGTTACCTTTGCACCTATTTTTGCAGGTATGTGGGCTTATTTAGGAAGGGTGAATATGAATCCTTCATTGCCTTTAAAATTTGCTATAGGCCTTTTATTTATGGCTTTAAGCTTTATTGTGATGATCTATGCTGTAAGACTTGCTATGGTTTCTGCACCTGTTGGAATGCAGTGGCTTTTAATAACTTATGCTATTCAAACATGGGGTGAATTAGCATTATCACCGATCGGATTAGCAGCCTTTTCTAAATATTCTCCTAAAAGATATATGGGCCAAATGTTTGGTTTATGGTTCCTAGCCTCTGCAATTGGTGGAGTATTAGCAGGTTTACTTGGAGGTGATGCAATGTCTGATGGCTTATCTTCAATACAACCAATATTTGCCTTCATGATTCAATATTATTTAATTATTGCAGTGATATTAGTTGCGCTCTCTTTTGTAATAAAAGCAAAGGATGTTAATCAAGAAGAATAGTTAAGCGGCTTATGAAAAAAAGAAATCCTGTTAAGAAAAATATGGATAAACTTCATAAGCCCAAGACTCATAAAGATAAAACTAAATATAAAAGGAAGAAAAAGAAGTCTCCTATTCTTGATTTAGACTAACAAGTATTTCTTTATATATATTTTTAAGAGTCTCTAGATCATCCACAGATACTTTTTCATTAATTTGATGAATTGTTTCATTAATTGGACCTAATTCAATGACTTCAGTTCCCATTGGAGCAATCCATCTTCCATCTGAAGTTCCTCCACCATTATTTATTTGCGGCCTATAACCCACGACTTTATTTATAGATTGCATAACTATGTCTTTAAAGAAAGTTTTTTTTGTAATAAAAGGAATAGCATTAAGAGTCCAATCAATATCATATTCAATATTATTTTCATCTAAAATTAATAATATTTGATTCTTAAGAGAATCTTCAGATGATTCAGATGAAAATCTTAAATTAAATTTCATCTCTAACTCTCCGGGCACTACATTAGTTGCACCAGTTCCTGAGCTAATATTAGAGATTTGAAAACTAGTAGGTTGAAAGAACTCATTTCCTTTATCCCACTCAGTTTCATTTAGGATATCTATTACTTTTCCAGCAATATGAATCGGATTTATAACTTTTTCTGGATAAGCGACATGGCCTTGTTTACCCTTTATTTTTAATATTCCACTTAAGGAACCTCTTCGACCAAGCCTAATGGTATCAGCCACTTTTGTTGATGAGCTAGCCTCTCCAACTAAGCAGTAATCAATAAACTCACCATCATCTTGAAGATCCTTTATCACCTTATCAATTTTTCCGTTTTCACGTTCTCCTTCTTCATTACTGTTAAGAAATACACAAATTCTGTAACTAGGATTGGGACTTTCATTTAAAAACTCTTTGACTGCTAATAAAAAGGTTGCTACTGCACCTTTCATATCAGCTGCACCTCTTCCAATTAAATGATTATTAATAATTTCAGGTTTAAATGGATTAATTTCCCACAAATCTTCAGGACCAGAAGGTACAACGTCTGTGTGACCTAGAAAACAAAATAAGGGACCTTTTGTACCATATGTAGAATATAAATTCTCAATATTTAAATAATTTATTCGCTGAGTTTTAAAGTTTAATTCATCAAGATACTCTTCAATTAAATCAAAACAACCTTCATCATTTGGACTTAAAGATTTTATTTCTATTAAAGATTTAGCAAGATTAAGTAAAGGTTTATCCATTTTTAAATATTTTTATGTAGTTTTGAATTTAGTGAAATAGTAGAAGGATTTTCTTTAGCTTCCACCTTTCCCGTTATTGAGTTTCTTATAAAGAGAAGATTATCAACATTAGATAGCTCTGATGCTTTCATAATTTTGTTGTCTGCAAGAATCACTTTAGTTCCAGCAGTAATATAGAGTCCTGCTTCAATAATGCAGTTATTTCCAAGAGGTATACCTAATCCTGAATTAGCACCAAGTAAACAATTCTCACCAACTGATATCTTAATATTGTTTCCACCCGATAAGGTTCCCATAGTGCTGCAACCACCTCCAAGATCAGAATTTGCACCAATAACAACTCCAGCAGATATTCTTCCTTCAATCATGCAGGGACCAAGAGTTCCCGAATTAAAATTAACAAAACCTTCATGCATAATAGTTGTTCCTTCACTTAAGTATGCTCCAAGCCTAACCCTTGAGGTATCTGCAATTCTTACGCCTTTTGGAATTATAAAATCGGTAAGCACGGGAAATTTATCAACCGATCTTATGAGTAATGGTATTTTTTTATCATGAAATTCTAATATTTTAGATTCAGCTTCTTCAGGGTACATTGCTCCAACATTTGTCCATGCAATATTTGGTAATATTTCAAAAAGACCCTCTAAGTTAATAGTATTTGGTAATACAAATTTATATGAGAGAAGATGAAGTCTTAAGTACGCATCTGCTATATCTTTTATTGGTTTTTCTAGTTCATTTAAGTTACATGAAATCTCTATACAATTTTTGCTTGATTTTGGTTTATCTTTAAGACTTTCCTTTTCTCCAAACTTTATATAAGGGAAATAAACATACAAGGTTTTATTGCTGGATGATTTAACAGTAATTCCTAAAGCTTCAATCTTCATATCCTTATTATAAAGCTCTATGATTAATTTATATAATTTCTGATAAAGCTTTCTTTATTTTTTGTATTTTATTTTTGGATATCAGATTAATATTTTGATCTTCAATGAAAAAAGTATCTTCCACCTTTTCACCAAGGGTAGTTATTTTTGCAGAATGAATTGATACATCATAGCTTTTAAAAACCTGAGCCATCTTTACAAGCAAACCAGAGCTATTAGTAGTTTCAATAGTAATAATATTTCTATTTTTTTGTTTATCTATTGAATCGGTTATTTTAGTTGGTTTTTTAAAATGCATATTCTTACTATCAGAACGAACATCTATTTTATTTAGCTTTTTAGAGCCTGAATGAATCGCTTTAATTTTTGTACTTAGGCTTTTAGTATCAGCCTGAGTTAACTTTATTGATTGATATTTATATGAAGCTATAAAAGTATTTAATGCTATTTTTTTATCTTTAGTAGTAGAGATATCAGCATCAATAATTTCAACTCCTAAAGCACCAAATATTTTAACTAAATTCAAGAATAAACCATCTACGTTTTTAATTTTTATAAAGATCTCAAGAAGGTTATTAAAATTCTGTCTCAACTCAATAATATCAGCATCTTCTTCATTCATTATTATTGATTCTGCTTGCCATTTAAGTTGTGATGATGAAAATCTTCCAAAGTAGCTTTCATCAATTTCTTTCCATAAGTTTGTGATGATATTTTTATCGCCTTGACCTAAATCTTGAACAATACTGTTAATCCTGTCTTTTACTACTTCTTTAATGCTTTTATCTCTTTCTTTATTCAGACTGCTTCTTGTATTAAAAAATAAGGATCTAAGTAATCCATGTTTCCAGCCATTCCAAATTGATGGATTAGTTGCTCTAATATCATTTATGGTTAGGAGATATAGATAATTTAATCTTTCTAAATTCTTACATTTATTAGCAAAATCTTTAATGGTTGAAGGGTCGTATATATCTTTTCTTTGAGAAATTGATGACATTTCTAAGTGATTTAATACTAGCCAAGAAATTAATTCAGCATCATGAAGCGACATTCCTAATTTTTTTGCAAACTTATAGCTTGCTTCTGCGCCAATTTCTGAATGATCCCCACCTTTGCCTTTGCCAAGATCATGGAATAAACCAGCTATGTAGAGTATTTCAATTTTTGGCAATCTATTAATTAATTCATTTTCAATCTCAAAACCATCATCAATATGGTTAATTTTCATCTGGCGCATATTCCTTACTACTTTAAATGTATGCTCATCAACGGTATAGATATGAAATAAATCAAACTGCATTTGCCCTATAACTTCTCCAAACTCCTTAATATAAGCTTGCATTATTCCTAATCTTTTCATTTTTCTTAGTATTGAAGACAAGTTATATGGTGATCTAAGAATTTGAAGAAATTGTTTAGAATAGTTGTTATTTTTTTTAAAGTTTTCATCGATAAGCTGAGCATTTTCTTTCAATAATCTTGCAGTCTTAGTATCGATGCCTATTAAATCTTTTCTTTGACCAATTTTTACAAAAATCTCAAATATTAGATGTTTATTTTCTTGAAGATTAGTATCTTTGAAACCAATTCTATTATTTCTTATAAAAAAATCTCCGTAGTCTTTTTTTATTTTAAATGTGCCCTTTTCATCATATTTATCAAATATGGTCTCATTAAAAATTGAGAGAACCTCCGCATGATAAAAATATTTTTGCATCAAAATTTCTACAGATTGGGTGCTTCTTTTAGACTTAATCTTGGCTCTTTTAGCAAGCTCTATCTGAGAATTAAAACTTAACCTATTTCTAGAGCTAGTTTGAATTAAATTACAGGAATATCTTAATAATTTAATAAAATTATGGGCTTTCTCTATTGCTGTGAACTCCTTTTTGCTAAAGATATCAGCATTTTTAATCTTATTTATAGTTGCTAGGTTAAAACAATGATTAAGTATCCAAGTTCCAGTTTGAAAGTCTCTTAGACTTCCTGGTGATTCCTTAAGATCAGGCTCAAGGTTAAAAGATGTGGAATCAAATGAAGCATGCCTTCCTTCTTGCTCAATTTTCTTTTTATTGAAGAATTTAGAAGGTGAAATAAATTTATTTTTATCACCAACAATTTTATTAATTATTTCAATAGCTTCTTTGTTTGCAGATAAAGGCCTAAAGGATAGAAAGGATGTAAATTCTTTGACATCTTCTGAGATAATTTTTTTTAATTCCTTTTTATTTCTAACAGAATGACCTACTTTATGACCATAATCCCAAAGGTTTGCAATAAACTTTTCTAGGTTTTCATAATTTTTAATTTTTTGGTTAATTTGAATAATTGATATATCTATATCTGATGCAGGAAAAATTTCTTTGTTTCCATAACCACCTATAGCAAACAAACCAAAATCATTCTGGAGATTTAAATCTTTAAAATTTTGGATTATTTCTTTATCAAGCCAGTCCGATCTTTTTTGTAGAAAAAAATTTATTTTTTTAGGATTATCAATAGCTTGTGGAAACCAAGACCAAAATTTTGAATCTAGCTTATCTAGATTCTTTTTCATATAGTTTCTTCAGATCTTTTTGTAAGAATTTCTGCACCTTCAGAAGTAACAGCTAAAGTATGCTCCCACTGGGCAGAATTTCTTCCATCTTTAGTTTCTACAGTCCAACCATCTGATAATACTTTGCTATATTTTGATCCTTGATTAATCATAGGCTCTATTGTGAAACACATTCCTTCTTTAACCTCAATTCCAGTTCCAGGCTTTCCAAAGTGAAGTATTTGAGGCTCTTCATGATATATGTTACCGATACCATGACCACAATAATCTTCAACAACAGAATAATAGTTTTTTTCAGCATGGACTTGAATAGCATTACCAATATCGCCAAGACAAATTCCAGGTTTAACTATTTCTATAGCTTTGTATAAACACTCTTGAGTAACTCTTACAAGTCTTTCATTATGAGGCTTGCATTTACCTACTAAAAACATTTTAGATGTATCACCATACCAGCCATCTTTTATTACTGTGACATCTATATTTACAATATCTCCATTTTTAAGAACTTTATTGTTATCAGGAATGCCATGACAGATAACATTATTGATGCTTGAACATATAGTTTTTTCATAACCGTTATAACCAATATTTGCTGGGATGGCTTTCTGTGTTTCTGTTATGTATTTATAGCAAATTGAATCTAGCTCTCCTGTTGATATGCCAGGTAAAACATGAGGTGTAATCATATCTAATACTTCTGCTGCTAATTTTCCTGCAATTCGCATTTTGCCTATATCATTTTGTGTTTTTATAGAAATATTCATATTTTTTTCATTAATTAGTAGACGTCATTCACTTTAATCTGTAAAGTACAATTTTAATGCTTGCTCTAAATTTTAGCTCATTAAAATCCGTAAAATTTCATTATTTCCCATATCTTTTTCTTCAAAAGAACCTTCTTACAAGAGGTAATATCTAATGTCATTTCCTGCAATATTAGTTCTTGAAGATGGAAGTATATTTGATGGAATAGGTTTTGGCATAGAAAAAGTTGAAATTGGAGAAATAGTTTTTAATACCTCCATGACCGGCTATCAAGAAATAATTACGGACCCATCCTATAAAAAACAAATTATTACTTTTACACATCCGCATATTGGTAATACAGGAATAAATGATGAAGATATGGAATCTTCAAAAATTCATGCATCTGGAATAGTAGTCAAAGAATTTTCAAATAATCCTAGCAATTGGAGATCTAAATCTACATTAGAAGATTTTCTTATTGAACAGAACATTATTGCGATCTCAGATATTGACACTAGAAAGCTTACAAATCATCTAAGAGAAAATGGTTCAATGGGATGTTGCATTGCTGCAAAATCAAAATGCTCAAACGAAGAAGCTATTCAAAATGCAAAGAACTTTGAGGGACTAGAGGGCTTAGATCTTGCAAAAGAAGTTTCAACTCAAGATAGTTATAAATGGGAAGAAGGCGTTTGGCCTGAATTTAACATTAGTTCAAGCAAGCTCAATATTGTTGCTTATGATTTTGGTATAAAAAGAAATATTCTGAGGTTACTTGCTGAGCATGTTGGCAAAGTAACTGTTGTAAATGCGCAAACATCATTTGATGAAGTTATGGCTATGAAGCCTGACGGAATATTTTTATCTAATGGACCAGGAGATCCGGAGCCTTGTTCATATGCAATTGATAATATTAAGAAGTTTCTTGAGGTTAATATGCCAATTTTTGGAATTTGCTTAGGGCATCAACTTTTAGCATTAGCTGGCGGTGCAAAAACCAATAAAATGAAATTTGGACATCATGGTGCTAATCATCCTGTTCAAGATATAGACACCAAAGAAGTCTTCATTACATCACAAAATCATGGATTTGCTGTCGATGAGTCATCTTTAGGAGATGATATTAAATCTAAATACATTTCTTTATTTGATAAATCTCTTCAAGGTATTGAGTTTACAAATAAGCCAGCATTTAGTTTTCAAGGCCATCCCGAGGCAAGTCCTGGACCTCAAGATATTCAATCTCTTTTTAAACAATTTCTAACATTAGTGAAAAAAAATGCCAAAAAGAACTGATATATCTTCAATTCTTATTATTGGGGCTGGACCCATAATTATAGGTCAAGCATGTGAATTTGATTATTCTGGCGCTCAAGCTTGTAAAGCCCTAAAGGAAGAGGGATATAGAGTTATTTTGGTCAATTCTAATCCCGCTACAATAATGACTGACCCATTGCTTGCAGATGCAACATACATAGAACCAATCCATTGGGAAAATGTAGAAAAAATAATAGAAAAAGAAAAACCTGACGCAATTCTCCCTACTATGGGAGGACAAACAGCTTTAAATACCGCACTTTCATTAGCTAAAGAGGGAGTTTTAAAGAAACATGGCGTAATTTTAATAGGCGCCTCAAGAGAGGCCATAGATAAAGCAGAAGATAGACAGCTTTTTGACCAAACAATGCAGTCTATTGGAATTGAAACACCAAAATCAGGTATAGCTCATAATCTTGAAGATGCATTAAATGTTCAAAAAGAGGTAGGATTTCCTGCAATTATAAGACCCTCTTTTACTATGGGTGGAACTGGTGGAGGTATAGCATACAATATTGAAGAGTTTCAAAGTATCTGTAAAAAAGGACTAGAGTTATCTCCTACTAATGAACTTCTTATAGATGAATCTTTAATTGGATGGAAAGAGTTTGAGATGGAAGTTGTCAGAGACAAGAATGATAACTGCATTATTATTTGTTCAATTGAAAATCTTGATCCTATGGGAGTTCATACTGGGGATTCAATTACAATAGCACCCGCTCAAACCTTAACGGATAAAGAATATCAAAATATGCGAAATGCTTCTTTTGCTATTTTAAGAGAAATAGGTGTTGAGACTGGGGGATCAAATGTTCAGTTTGCTGTTAATCCGGAAGATGGCAGGATGATTGTTATTGAGATGAATCCAAGAGTTAGTAGATCATCTGCTTTAGCATCAAAAGCAACTGGATTTCCAATTGCTAAAGTTGCAGCTTTATTATCAGTTGGCTTCACCTTAGATGAACTACAAAATGACATTACGGGAGGATTGACCCCAGCCTCTTTCGAGCCATCTATTGATTATATTGTTACCAAAATTCCTAAATTTGCATTTGAAAAATTTAGTCAAGCTAATGATCGCTTAACAACACAAATGAAATCAGTTGGTGAGGTAATGGCTATAGGAACGAATTTTCAAGAATCATTACAAAAAGCTATATGTAGTATGGAGGAGGGCTTGGATGGCCTTAACCCAATTTTAAAAGGTGATGATGATTTAGAAGATAAGTTAAGGTATGAATTATCTTTTCCAGGCCCAAAAAGAATATTTTATGTTGCAGATGCGATTAGAAGTGGTTGGAATAATGAAAAAATCTTTCAACTATGTGGCATAGATTATTGGTTTTTGAATCAAATGCGAAATATTATTAATTATGAAGAGGTTATTAAGGCTTCGAATATTAATAGTATTGAATCAGATCAATGGTTTAATCTAAAAAAGATTGGTTTTTCTGATTCAAGAATAGCCTCACTCTTAAATATAGATGAACTAGACGTTCGATCAAATAGAATTAAAAATGGAATTAAACCAGTTTTTAAAAGAGTAGATACATGTGCAGCTGAATTCCTTACTTCAACTTGTTATATGTATTCTACTTATGGCGGAGAATGTGAAAGTAATCCCACTTTAGATAAAAAGGTAATAGTACTTGGAAGTGGCCCTAATAGAATTGGCCAAGGTATAGAATTTGATTATTGTTGTGTTCATGCTTCTTTAGCAATGCAAGAAGAGGGATATGAATCTATTATGGTTAATTGTAATCCAGAGACTGTTTCAACTGATTATGATGTATCAAATAGACTCTACTTTGAACCTATTACTGCTGAAAAAATAATGGACATTATTGAGATAGAAGATCCCTATGGTGCAATAATTCAATTTGGAGGACAAACCCCTCTTAAATTAGCATCCACCCTAGAAAAAGCAGGAGTTAACATCTTAGGCACCGATGTTGATGCGATTGATCGTTCTGAAGACAGAGAAAGGTTTCAAGAATTGGTTGAGAAATTGACTCTTAAGCAACCAATGAATTGTACTGTTAGAACTTTAGAGGAGGCCATAGACTCTGCTTTAGAGATAGGTTATCCAATTGTCGTAAGGCCATCATATGTATTGGGTGGAAGAGCCATGCAACTAGTCCATAACGATAATGAACTTAAGCTATATTTAAAAGAAGCGGTAGAAGTGTCAAATGAAAAGCCTATACTTTTAGACAGCTTTTTAACTGACGCTATTGAAGTAGATGTTGATGTAATTTCAGATGGTTCAGCAATAATGATTGGCGGAATATTACAACATATCGAACAAGCCGGAATTCACTCAGGCGACTCTGCTTGCTCATTACCTCCTTATAATTTAGATAAAGAGATAATTAGCAATTTAGAATCACAATCAATTGCTATAGCTAAAGAATTAGAAATAATCGGGCTAATGAATATTCAGTTTGCTGTTAAAAATAAAGATATATATATTATAGAAGTTAATCCTAGAGCATCTAGAACAGTTCCTTTTATCTCAAAAGCTATTGGCGACTCATTAGTTAAAGCTGCTTCAAAATCTATGGTAGGTAAATCATTATTAGATCAAAATTTTTCAAACAAATTGCCTGATAACCTATATTTTGTTAAAGAAGCTGTGTTGCCCTTTGATAAATTCCCTTTAGTCGACCCCATCCTAGGTCCTGAGATGAAATCTACTGGTGAGGTTATGGGTATTGGTAGGAATTTTGGAGAAGCGTATGCAAAAGCTCAAAAAGCAGCAAATAAGCATCTTTCTAGAAAAGGGGTTGTTTTCATAAGCGTAAAAGAATCAGATAAAAAGTATCTAAATGAACTTGTACCAAATATTATTGATAAAGGTTTTAATATTGTTGCAACCCTAGGAACTGCTAAATATATTGAAGAGATAGGATATCCAGTTAATAAAGTTAACAAAGTTATGGAAGGCAGACCTCACATAGTAGATATGATGGTAAATGGAGACATTAATCTTGTTATAAATACTACAGAAGGAAAACAATCAATAGATGACTCTTCATCTATAAGACAAACAGCACTTCAAAATAAAATCTTTTGTACGACCACTATGTTTGGAGCTTTTGCAATTGTTGATGCTTTAGATGGCCTAGAATCAGATTGGTCATATTTATCGCTTCAAGAAATTCATTAATATTAACTAGCTCTTGTTATAATCCGTCTATGAGTAAATCTGCTATTACAAAAGAAGGTGAAGTGGCCATTAAAGAAAGACTTGCGAAATTAAAGTTTGAAGAAAGGCCTAGGATATCTGAAGCAATTGCTGAAGCAAGAGCGCATGGTGATTTAAAAGAAAATGCTGAATACCACGCTGCAAAAGAACTACAAGGCCTAGTTGAAGCTAAAATACAAGAAATTGAGACTTCCCTTGCAAATGCACAAGTGATAGATGTAAAAACTATTCCAGAGACTGGCAGGGTTATTTTTGGTGCAACAATTAAACTTTTTGATTTCGAAAATAATAAATCAGTTACTTATAAACTTGTGGGAAATTTAGAATCTGATCCTGAAAAGGGATTAATTTCAATTGATACACCTATTGCAAAAGGCTTGTTAGGCAAGTATGTTGGAGATGAAGTAACTATATCGACACCTTCAGGACCAATTGCCTATGAAGTTGAGAAAGTTAGCCATATTTAGTAATTTTTAATGAATTATGCATCTTGATAATTGGGGATTAAAAGCAAAGAAATTAGGCTTTAGATCAAGAGCAGTTTTCAAATTAGAAGAAATCTTAGAAAAGACAAATGCATTGAAAGGTTGCAAAAATGTTTTAGATATTGGTGCTGCGCCTGGAGGCTGGTCTCAATTAATAAAATATAAACTTAAAAAGGCGAATGTCTTTGCTATAGATATTCTAGATATTGAACCAATTAAAGGTGTAAATTTCTTTCAACAAAAGGTGGAAGATATAGATTTAGTAAAAGAAATTTTTTTATTAAAAGGTAAAATTAATCTTGTTATTTCAGATTTAGCCCCCAATTTAACAGGTATAAGCGTGATTGATGAAGCAAATATTTATGAGCTGAATGACATTACCTTAGATGTTGCTGTAGAATATTTAAGTAAGTCTAAAGGCGTTTTCATAATTAAGACATTTCAAAATAGTATGCTTAAGAAATTGAGAACAAAAATGATTAGTATTTTTGATGATGTGCAGACGTTTAAGCCCGCCGCATCAAAAAAACAATCCGCTGAAATATATTTATATGGAGCTTTTAAAGGATGAATAGTAATTTTCTTAGAAACATAATGGTCTGGATTATATTTGGATCACTCTTAATGTATGTCTTTAATAACATTGATTCTGCTAATGTAAGGGAGCAAATAAGTTATTCACAATTTAGACAAGAAGTTCTTTCTGATAGGGTTGCAAAGGTAGTTTACAAAGGCGATCAGATGACTATTACTGGAGAAAGGCTTGATGGTTCTAAATTTGAAACTAATTACCCTATTTTTAAAAGAGATGATTCCCTTGATAAAGCAATACAAGATAACGGAATCATTGCTGTATATGAAAAAGTAGAGCAACCTTCTATATGGTCGCAATTATTAGTGGGTGCTTTTCCAATCCTTTTACTTTTAGGAATATTCTTTTTCTTTATGAGACAAATGCAAGGTGGTATGTCTGGCAAAGGCGGACCTATGTCTTTTGGAAAGAGCAAAGCAAAACTTATGGAAGGTGGAAAAGTTAAAACTAATTTCCAAGATGTTGCTGGTTGCGAAGAAGCTAAACAAGATGTTCAAGAGCTGGTTGACTTCTTAAGAGATCCTACCAAATTCCAAAAACTAGGTGGAAAAATTCCAAGAGGTGTATTAATGGTTGGACCTCCTGGAACTGGAAAGACTCTTCTAGCAAGAGCAGTAGCTGGAGAAGCGAAGGTGCCATTTTTTACAATATCTGGTTCTGATTTTGTTGAGATGTTTGTTGGAGTCGGTGCTTCAAGAGTAAGAGATATGTTTGAACAGGCAAAAAAGCAATCCCCATGCATTGTTTTTATAGATGAAATAGATGCAGTTGGTAGGCATAGAGGTGCTGGATTAGGCGGCGGTCATGATGAAAGAGAACAAACATTAAATCAACTATTGGTTGAAATGGATGGTTTTGAGGGTAATGACGGCGTAATTGTTATTGCAGCAACTAATAGACCTGATGTTCTTGATCCAGCTCTTCTTAGGCCTGGAAGATTTGATAGACAGGTAGTCGTTGATCTTCCTGATATAAGAGGAAGAGAGCAAATACTAAAAGTCCATATGAAAAAAGTCCCTCTTGATGCTGATGTTGATGCTTCAGTTATTGCTAGAGGTACTCCTGGATTTTCTGGAGCTGATCTTGCAAATTTAATCAATGAGGCTGCATTATTTGCGGCTAGGTATGAGGATAAGAAGATAGATCAGTCTCACCTCGATTTAGCAAAAGACAAAATCATGATGGGTGCTGAAAGGAAGTCAATGATACTAAGTGAAGAGCAAAAGCGAATAACTGCATATCACGAAGCTGGCCATGCAATAATTGGAAGGTTGGCTCCTCTTCACGATCCTGTTTATAAAGTTACTATCATTCCTAGAGGAAGAGCTCTTGGAGTGACTATGTTTTTGCCTGAAGAAGATACATATATGCAAAGCAAGGAATATCTTCTAAGTAGGATATGCGCTCTTTATGGCGGAAGAATTGCAGAAGAGATCATTAATGGACCAAAAGGAATTACAACCGGTGCATCAAATGATATTGAGGTAGCTACAAATATAGCAACTAATATGGTTACTAAATGGGGCCTATCAGATGTTCTTGGGCCATTGAAGTTTGGTGAGGATGAAGGAAGTCCATTTTTAGGGCGTTCAGCAGCATCGCCAGCTAGCATTAGAAGTGATGAAACATCTAAAGTCATAGACTCTGAAGTGAAGATGATCATTGATACCTGTTATGCAAGGTCTCAAAAAATATTGAATGATAATTTAGATAAATTACATGAGATGGCTTCAGCTTTATTAACTTATGAAACTATTGATGCTGATCAAATAGATGACATTATGGCTGGCGCAAAACCAAGGGCTCCAAAAGATTGGTCAGATGATAATGATTCATCAAGTAAATCAAAGTCTTCAAAAACTTCAATTAAAGGTCCTGCAGAAGAGTTATAATCCTCAATCATGGATCTTAAATTCGGAACAGATGGTATAAGAGGACCTGTTCAGACAGAGATTACCCCTGAGGTATGCCTTAGAATTGGTCATGCTACAGGTATAGTTTTAAAACAAGAAGGCCTCGATACTGTCATGATAGGAAAAGATACCCGCGTATCTGGATATATGCTTGAAGCAGCATTAGAGGCTGGTTTTATTGCAGCTGGTATTAATGTAAGGTTACTTGGGCCCATTCCCACACCTGGTGTTGCATATTTAACTAAAACTTTTAGAAAACAATTTGGCCTTGTTATTAGTGCATCACATAATAGTTTTTTAGATAATGGTATAAAAATATTCGATGCTAATGGCATTAAGATTTCTAGAGATATTGAATTAAGGATTGAAAAAATTCTTAAAAATAATTTAGATTTAGTAGAAACATTAAGCCTAGGAAAAGCAGAATCTTTTCATGAATCTACTGCAAGATATATTGAATTTTGTAAATCTACAGTTCCAGCAGATATAACATTTAATAATCTACGTATTGTGGTTGATTGCGCAAATGGAGCATGTTACAAAGTAAGTCCAGCAGTATTTAAAGAATTAGGAGCTGAAGTTATTGAATTTGGTGTTAATCCTGATGGCTTTAATATAAATCATGAATGTGGTTCAACCTGTCCCGAACTTGCACAAGAAATGGTATTAAAACATAGAGCTGATTATGGAGTAACTTTAGACGGGGATGGAGATAGAGTCATTCTTATTGATAGAGAAGGTAATATTCTAGATGGTGATGACCTACTTTATATTTTGGCATTTTCTAATCCAAACAGAACAGGCTCATGGTCAGGCGTTGTTGGAACTTTAATGTCTAATTTTGGACTTGAAAAAGCAATACAACAATTAGGATATAAATTTGTAAGAGCAGATGTTGGAGATAAATATGTTAGTCAGATGCTCACAAAGAAAGGATGGATGCTTGGGGGAGAAAGCTCTGGGCATATTATATGTAGAGATTTAGTGAGCACTGGAGATGGAACAATAGCTGCCTTAAAGGTAATAAGTTCTCTTCTGCTTTTAGAGAAAGATCCTAAAGAAGTGCTTGCAAATTATAAGAAATTCCCACAAGTTAATATTAATATTCCGGTTAAGAATAAAGATATTGTGAATGATTCAGAAATAAAATCTATTGTTAGAGATGTTGAATCAGATATCACCGTAGGAAGAGTTTTAGTTCGCGCATCAGGTACTGAGAATATCATTAGGGTAATGGTTGAAGCTGCTGAAGAAGATGTTGCTTCAAAGTTTGCTAAAGATATTTCTAACCTAGTTAAATCTAAGTCTTAAATTATGTCTGCTTTAATTATTGGAAATTGGAAATCAAATGGTTCGAAAGAGACTAATAAATTATGGTTTACAGATTTTTTCAAACACATTAAAGATGATGCTGAATCTTTTTCTGCTATATGCCCACCATACGTTTATTTAAATCAAATTATTGATTTATGTTCAAAATCTAATATTAAAATTGGCGCTCAAGATATTGATTTTTCACAAGGAGCAAGGACAGGTTCAATATCAGCAAAAGCATGTAAGGATTTAGGCTGCAATTTCTCTATTATTGGTCATTCAGAGCGAAGAGAGTTTTTTAAAGAAGATAATTTCGATATTCGAAAAAAACTGATATGCGCCCAAGAAAATGATCTTAAAATTGTAATGTGTATAGGAGAGCCTATAGAAATATATGATTCAGGTTCAACAAAAGAATTTTTGAAGAAACAATTAATTGATTCTATAGATGGACTTAATCTTTTTAATGATTTCATTATTGCCTATGAACCTATTTGGGCAATAGGCAGTGGTAAATTACCATCAAGTGAGGAAATAAATGCTATTCATTTTTACATCAAAGATATAGTACAATCAGCATCTAAAAATAACTTCACTCCAAAAATTATATATGGAGGAAGCGTTTCAAGTAAAAATGCTGAAGATTTATTTAAGGAAGATCATATTGATGGAGCTTTAATTGGTGGAGCTTCACTAGATGGAAAAGAGTTTGCAAATATAGCAAACATATATGTAAATAGAGGACATTAATGATGGTAACTTTTATAACTGTTGTAAGTATTCTTTTAGCAGTAGCAATTATAGTGCTTGTAATGTTACAACAAGGAAAAGGCTCAGATATGGGTGCTGCATTTGGTGGCGGATCCTCTAATTCTGTTTTTGGAGCAACTGGTCCTGCTGGATTTTTAGGGCGTTTAACTTATATTTTAGTTACAGTATGGATGATTTTAGTTCTCTCCTTGGCTTTTATTTTAAAATCTGAAAATGCTGAAGAAATTTTTGATATTACTCCTGAAGAGATTCAAATAGAAGAAGTTTCTGATGATGAAATCCCATCTAGTTAAACATAAATAAAAGAAATTTATATTAAATAATGGTGCCGAAAGCGGGACTTGAACCCGCACGAGCTTTCGCTCACTAACCCCTCAAGCTAGCGTGTCTACCAATTCCACCACTTCGGCTAAGGAGTTGGATTATAAACAAGTTATTTTTTTGCGTCTAAAAAATATTTAATAAACTTGACCTAACCACTAAGATTTAATTACACTGCACCTTCGCTGCGTTGCGGGGTGGAGCAGTCTGGTAGCTCGTCGGGCTCATAACCCGAAGGTCGTTGGTTCAAATCCAGCCCCCGCTACCACGTAATTTTATTTTGTGGGGCATATGCCCCATTTTTGTATGTAGAAGAAATGAATAAAGATAATATGATAGAAATTGTTAAGCCTGTAATTGAAAGTAGAGATTGCTTTCTTTGGGGCTTAGAAATACTAAGAGGTAAAAAAAGACCAACTGTGAGGATATATATAGACTCTGAAAAAGGTGCCAATATAGATGATTGTGAGAACATATCTAAAGATCTTAACTATGAGTTAGCTCTTGAAGATTCATTCATTGAAGATTATGTATTAGAAGTTTCTACGCCTGGAGTAGATAGAAAGATATTTTATATTGAACAACTTAATGGTTTTATAGGTGAAAAATTCAAAGTAAAATTAAGAAACGCTAAAAATAATATTAAGAATTTGGAAGGATGTATCACAGATTTTAGCGATGAAAATTTTACTATTGAATGTAATGATGAGAATCATATTATTAATTTTTCAGACACAGAATTATGTCGTTTGAATCCAAGTTTTGATGATATTTTAAGGACAGGTGAAGAATATGGAAGGTAATGAAATTTTAGCAGTTGTTGATTCAGTATCTAATGAAAAAGGATTAGAGAAAGACTCAATATTTGAAGCAATTGAGGTTGCAATTGCATCAGCATCTCAAAGACATTTTCATGAAGATGCTGTTCTCCATGTAAAAATAGATAGAGAATCAGGGTTATATAAAACTTATAGAGATTGGATAGTCGCTAGCGAGGAAGATCCTGAATTCCATATTGAAACTCATATCAAGGTTCAAGATTCTGAACTTGAGCTTAATGATTGTTTTACTAAAGAAATTGAGAATATACCCTTTGGAAGAATTGAAACACAAGCAGCAAGACAAGTAATGCTGCAAAAAGTAAGAGAAGCCGAAAGAGAAAAAGTAGTTTCAATGTTCAAAAATCAAAATAATAATCTTGTTAACGGAACTGTCAAAAGAGTAACTCGCGATAATATTATTGTTGATATTAGTTATGATGCAGAGGCAATCCTACCTAGGGATAGACTAATGCCAGGCGAGATCTATAAAGTAAACGATAGAATTAGAGCAATCCTTCAGATTCAGGAAGTTGAAGGTAGGGGTGCTCAACTTATGCTGAGTAGGATTTGCCCTGAAATGGTTACAGAGTTATTTGGTATAGAAGTTCCAGAAATTAATGAAGATATTATAGAAATTAGAGGAGTTGCAAGAGATGCAGGCTCAAGATCAAAAATAGCTGTTAAAACCAATGATGGTCGTATTGATCCTGTTGGAGCATGTGTAGGTATGAGAGGTTCAAGAGTTCAGGCTGTTTCAGCAGAGCTTGGTAATGAGCGAATTGACATAATTATTTATGATGATAACCCTGCTCAATTAGTAATTAATGCTCTAGTACCTGCTAAAGTTGAATCGATTGTAATGGACGAGACAGCAAGATCTATGGATATAGCTGTTAATCAAGATAACTTAGCCCTAGCAATAGGTTCTAGGGGTCAAAATATTCGCCTTGCCTCAAAACTTGTTGGATGGGATTTAAATATTATAAGTAGCGAAGAGGCTGAAGCTAAAGAGAAGGTTGATCAAACAGAATTTTTGGGAAGTGTTATGGAAAGTCTCTCTGTTAAAGAAGATGTAGCGGAAGCGCTTGTTAATTCTGGGCTAAACACATTTGATGATATAGCTTATGCAGATAATGATGTATTAAAAGAAATCATTTCAGACAATGATGAGATAGATAGAATTAAATCTGCTGCTGAAGATGCAGCATTAATGGAAGCAATGGGTGAGATCTCTGCTGAAGAGGAAGATGCTGAATCTTTAGCTGATTTGAATATAAGTGAAGATAATCTAGCTTTATTATCTGGTAAAGGTATCAAAAATAAAGACGATTTAGCTGAACTAGCTGTAGATGAACTTCAAGATATTATTGAAATTAATAACGAGGATGCTTCTGCACTCATTATGAAAGCTAGAGAGCATTGGTTTAATTAAGAGAGGGTATTATTTTGGCTTTAACTGTTAAAGATTTTTCAAAAACTTTAAAGATTTCCGAATCGGCATTGCTTGAAAGAATGCAAAGTGCTGGTTTGCCTCATAAATCAGGTTCAGATGAAATTACTCCAGCCGATAAATCAGCTTTATTAAAGTCATTAAAGAACAGAAAATCTCAAAACTCATCAGTATCTTCAGATTCAGGTATAAAAGTAGTTTCAAAAGGTAAGAATATTTCAGAAGGAGAATCTACAAAAAGCTATTCAGATAATATAGAAGCAAAGAGGGCTGCTGCATCTGAACAGTTAAAAGAACAGCAGAAGAAAAGAGAAGATCAAATAAAAGAAGCAGCAAGAATAAAAAAAGAAGAAAGACAAAAACAAATTGCTTCTAAGAAAGCAGCTCCAACCCAGCCAAAAGAAAAAGTAAATGTTAAAGATCAATTATCAAAAGCAGCAAAAGAATACAGCAAAAAAGAAGTTAATGTAATTCCTGGTGAAACTGCTGAACATCAATTTGAAGCCCCAACAGAAGTTAAAGCCAAAACTATAGATGTGCCAGAAATGATTCAGGTTGGGGAGCTAGCAAAGCTTTTAGCTGTAAAAGGTGGACAAGTTGTTAAAGAATTGATGAGTTTAGGTGTTGCAGCAACAATTAATGACGCGATAGATCAAGAAACTGCAATTTTAGTTTTAGAAGAGATGGGTCATACAGGTATAGCACTAAAGACAGAAAATGTTGAAGAAGAGCTTGCTAATCTAATAACTTATAAAGACGAACCTCAATCTCGAGCACCAGTTGTTACCGTTATGGGTCATGTAGATCACGGAAAAACTACTTTATTGGATTTTATTAGAAAATCGAAAGTTGTTGATAGCGAAGCTGGAGGAATTACTCAACATATAGGAGCATATCAGGTAGATACAAAAAAAGGATTAATTACTTTTATAGATACTCCTGGACATGCTGCATTTTCATCAATGAGAGCAAGAGGTGCTAATACTACAGATGTGGTTATTCTAGTTGTAGCAGCTAATGATGGAATTATGCCTCAAACAGAAGAGGCTATAAATCATGCAAAAGCTGCTGGAGTATCCATTGTTGTAGCTATAAATAAAATTGATTTAGCTGATACTGACGTTGAAAAAGTAAAAGGTGATCTAGCTGGAAAGGATCTTGTACCCGAAGACTGGGGTGGAACCATTCAAATGCTTCCTGTTTCTGCTCTTACAGGAGAAGGTGTAGATAAACTATTAGAATCGGTATATCTGGAAGCAGAACTGCTTGAGTTAAAATCTCATTTTGTTGGGCCAGCTCAAGGAGTTGTTATTGAATCTGAGCTAGATAAATTTAGAGGCGCTGTATCTACTTTTCTTATACAAAATGGGACTTTAAAGGTTGGAGATATAGTTGCATCAGGTAATTCAGTTGGAAAAATTAAAAGTATTATTAGTAGTGATGGAAATAAACTTAAAGAAGCAGGACCATCATATGCAGTAGAGGTGCTTGGATTAAATTCAGCACCAAATGCTGGAGATCAATTTTTAGTAGTTGATAACGAAAAACAGGCTAGAGAAATTGCAGAATTTAGGATTAATAAAGATAAGGAAAGAAAACAACTTAAACAAAGAGATAGCAGTTTAAATATTTTTGATACTATGGGACAAGAGTCCAAGAAAGTATTAAATGTAATTGTCAAAACTGATGTAGTGGGAACATCTGAGGCTATATTGGCTGCATTAAACGACCTAGAAACAGATCTAGCAAAAGTAAAAATTGTTTCCAGCGGTGTGGGTGGAATCTCAGAATCAGATGCTAATTTAGCTGTTGCAGTCAATTCAATTATTTTAGGTTTTAATGTAAGGGCTGATAATTCAGCTAAAAAAATTATAGAAGATGAGTCAGTAGATTTAACCTATCACAGCATAATTTATGAATTAATAGATGATATAAAAGCTAAATTAGGCGGCTTATTAGATCCAATTATTAGAGAAGAAATCGTTGGAACAGCAGAAGTCTTAGAGGTGTTTAATTCACCTAAATTTGGGCAAATAGCTGGATGTATGGTTCTTGAAGGTTCTGTTTTAAGGAGTAAGCCGGTTAGGGTTCTTCGTGATGAAATTGTTATTTTTGAAGGTGAGCTAGATTCTTTAAGAAGATTCAAGGATGATATTGGCGAAGTTAAAAATGGAACAGAATGTGGAATTGGTATTAAGAATTATAAAGATGTAAAAGCTGGTGATAAAATAGAAGTTTTTGACAGAAAAGTAGAGGCTCAAACTCTATAATCTTTTTTAATGTCATCGATAAGAGCCCAAAAAGTTAGTGATTTCCTCAAGAAAGAAATTTCTTTATTAATTTCTACTGAAATTAATGATCCTCGATTAAAAAATATAAATATCACTGCTGTTAAATGCTCATCTGATATTAGCCAAGCTATTGTTTTTTATACCATCATTGGAAATGAGGATAAAAATATAGACATTAATGCTGAGATCTTAGATAAATTAAGTGGGATGCTAAGGTCCAGACTATCTAAGATTATGAAAATTAGAAGAGTACCAAAGCTAAAATTTAGATTTGATGAAAGCATAGAATACTCAAATAATATTGAAGAGCTTTTGAAAAAAATAAAAAAATGAATGGCTTCATCTTAGTAAAAAAAGAAACTGGAATTTCATCTAATAGAGTTGTTCAAAAAATTAAAAGAAAATTTAATTTTAGTAAAGTAGGTCACTTAGGAACCCTAGACCCTATGGCTTCAGGTTTATTAATAATTGCTATAAATAGGGCTACAAAATTTTCATCTTATTTTTTAAATGAAACTAAAAGTTATCAAGCTGAGGTTACACTAGGTAGCTCTTCTGATACTGATGATACTGAGGGAAAAATTATTCATATTTCGGATATTTATCCTAAATCTTCAGATGTGATTAAGGCTTTAAATAGTTTTCTAGGTATTTCATTACAGAAGCCACCATTTTTTTCTGCTTTGAAACATAAAGGTAAGCCTTTGTATAAATATGCA
>QOPI01000009.1:0-28007 GCA_003331645.1 SAR86 cluster bacterium
GAGATCTTGAATCTCTCGAGTCATTTGACTTTAAAGCAGATATAATCACGTATTGATTTTTTAAATTATTATGTAGTGAAGTTAATCATAATAGTATTTAAAGTCAATTAGTTTGTAAAATCATCTAAAACACAGGTTTAGAGATAGAAAATAATTGTAGTTTTACTACAAAATTAATAAATTTAAGACTTATATAATTAAAAATGACAAAAAATATTGATAGTTCTGAAGTAGAAAAATTTGCTGATCTAGCTCAAAGATGGTGGGATCCACAAGGAGAATTTAAACCACTTCATATAATAAATCCATTAAGATCTGAGTATATTGCATCGAAAATAGAATTGGAAAATTTAAATATACTTGATGTTGGTTGTGGCGGTGGTTTGTTGTGTGAAGCTTTATATGAATATCACTGTAATGTAAGTGGTATAGATGCTGCTGGCCCTGGTATTAAAATAGCAAAAAACCATGCTGAGAAAAATAAAAAGAAAATTTCTTATTTTGAAATTACTGCTGAAGAATTAATGGAAACAGAGTCTGATAAATATGATGTTGTTACGTGTCTCGAGGTCATAGAACATGTTCCTGATCCACAATCATTAATTAGCGCATGTTCAAAATTACTGAAACCTGGCGGTAGCCTGTTCTTATCTACAATTAATAGAAATCCTCGATCATGGGTAACTGCAATAGTTGGTGCAGAATATATATTTAATTTATTGCCAAAAGGAACGCATGAATTCTCAAAATTTATAAAGCCCTCTGAGCTTGCATCCTATATGAGAGTTGCCAATATAAATCTCATAGAAACTAAAGGAATGTTTTATAACCCAATTACACACAAGGCCAACCTAAATAATGACTTGGGCGTAAACTATATGATGTATGGAAAAAAACCAAAAAATTAAAGGAATCTTATTTGATTTAGATGGAACCCTTGTTGATACCGCCCCAGATTTCATTCTATCTCTAAATAACATTCTATTTAAACATAAGTATCCTAGGCTTGATGATCAGTTAATAAGGTCACATGTCTCTGATGGCTCTAAAAAACTTACTTCTCTAGGATTCGGAATAAATGAAGACGATCCTGATTTCAATATGCTCAGAATTGAATTTTTGGCTGAGTATAAAAAGAATCTCTTAAAGAATTCTTTCTTATTTGATGGGGTAAGTCATCTCATTAAATTTTTAAATAACCAAAAAATACAATTTGGAATTGTTACAAATAAACCAAGAGAATATGCCGAGCCTTTAATAGACAATTTTGATGCATTAAAAAGATCTAGAGTTCTCGTTTGTTCAGATGATATAAAAGAGTCAAAGCCAAGCCCGATTGGAATTAAAAAAGCATTAAAAGAACTGAATATTAAAAATACAGAGTGTCTATATGTAGGAGATCATCCAGTAGATATGCTGGCAGGTAAAAATGCAGGATTAGAAGTTATAGCCTGCTATTATGGATATTCTCTTTCAATTAATAATAATCAATATACTAGCAATATTATTAATAAGCCTGAAGAGCTTATAGATTTTGTAAAAAACCAAATATAAAAATGATGGAAGGTAAAACTATATTAATTACTGGTGCAAATAGAGGTATTGGTAAATCTTTAGCAAAAAACTTTAGCAATATAGGTGCAAATGTTATTTTGCTTGGCAAGAATGAAGATTCTCTCAATGAAGTTTATGATGAAATTATTTCGTGTACCAAAACTAAACCATTAATAATTGAGTCTGATTTGAATTTATTGGATCTTGATGGAGCGCATCAAATAAAAAAAGCAATAGTAAATCAATATGGAGTCCTAGATGGTCTGATTTATAATGCTGCAAAACTGGGTAAAATGACTTCAATTGAAGATTATGAAGATGGTTTATGGAAAGAGATTATAAATACTAATTTAAATAGTTCTTTCTTGATCTATAAAGAGTTGATTCCAATATTAAAAGCTGCTCCAAGTGGAAGGATTATATTTACTTCCTCAGGAGTTGCCGAGGTAGGAAAGGCATATTGGGGTGCATATTCAGTATCTAAGTTTGCAGTGAAAGGTTTAGCTGAAGTAATTAGAGATGAGCTAGATTCTACGTCTAATATCAAAGTATTTAATTATGATCCTGGAGCAACTAAAACCAGCATGCGAGCATCAGCTTATCCAGGTGAAGACCCTAATAATTTGAAAGATCCTGATAAATTATTCGGTGATTATCTGTGGTTCTTTTCTGAAGAAAGTCAGAACTCAACTCAACATTATTTTAAGTACAATAGTTAAAAAGAATCCAAGCCTCTCCAAAGATATAAACTTAAAAAAGTCCTATAAGGTGAATAAATATTACGTATATCATCATTATCAAGTTCTTGTAAAAAGATTTCACTAGCTTTTTTAATACCTAGATCGCCCTCCAGCCATACATCACTATCACAAATATAAAACATCCTAGTAATACCTAGAGTCCATGGCCCAATACCTTTAATCGCAAGAAGCATCCTATTTAAGTCCTCTAATGAATATTCTTTTAATTCATCTAAAGAGGTCGATTGAATAAAATTATTATTTAAGATACCTAGAATATATCCAGATTTTTGATTAGATATGCCAGCGGATGCAATATCTTTTTTTGTAAGTTTTTTTCCTTTTTTTGATTCAAGAACTTTTTCAAATCTATTCCAAATTGTTTTTGCAGCAGAAGTTGAGACTTGTTGGCTAATTACAGTCTTTATTAAAAATAAAGAAAGAGTTTGATTTTTATTTTGATTTAATGAAACTTTTTCGTGAGAAGAAATAAATCTATGTAATTTAGAATGATTATATTTTATAGATTGTTTTAATATGAATTCATAAGCCTTGTCTGCTTCACTTACCATATTGCTTTATATCGCTTATCTCATTTTCAGTTAATTCTCTAAATTTTCCTTCAGCTAGTGTTGAAGGCAGAAATATTGGGCCATATCGAACTCTTTTGAGTCTGCTTACTGTTAAATCAACTGCTTCAAAAAGTTTTCTTACCTCTTTATTTTTTCCAGATGTTAAGCAAACTGAGAACCATTGATTTGCTCCAGTTTTTTCTCCCTCAACAATATCACTGAATTTATGAATTACGCCATCAATTGTAATACCCTGCTTCATTCTTAACTCTTTATCTTTACTAAATTCCCCAAAAGCTCTTACTAAATATTCTCGATCAAATTGGTTTGAAGGATGCATACAATAATTTGCAAATACACCATCATTAGTAAATAACATCAATCCAGAAGTATTTATGTCTAATCTTCCTATAGATATCCACTCCCTCTGATTAAAATTCTTAGGCAGAAAATCAAAAACGATTGGAAGTTTTTTTTCCCTAGCATTGGAAGATAAAACTCCAGGAGGTTTATTGAGAGCAATAACTTTTAAAGGATTGTCCTTTGATTGAATTATTTTATTCTGGTACTCAACTCTATCATCTGAAGTAACAGTTGAGCCAAGAGCAGCAACTTTACCATTAATTTTTACTAAGCCTTTTTCAATTAATGCTTCGCAACCTCTTCGTGATCCAAGGCCGGCTGATGCAAGAAATTTTTGCAGCCTAACTGACATTTATAAGCAATTAAACAGCTTGAAGAGTAAAATCTTCATCTACTTCTTCTGCTTCTGGAAGTGAAGGAAGTTCTGAAATCTTCTTCAAATTGAAATCATTTAGAAAATTTGGTGTTGTTGCATATAAAGCTGGTCTTCCGGGAACATCTCTGTATCCGGATATCTTAATCCATTCTCTTTCAAGTAAGTTTCTTACTGTCGAGGTACTAACGCTAACTCCTCGAATATCTTCAATGTCTCCTCTAGTAACTGGTTGCTTGTATGCAATGATTGATATTGTTTCCATCAGAGATTTGGAAAGTTTATTTGATTTATCTATCCATAAAGAAGCGAGGCAAGAACTATATTCCTGTTTAACTTGAAGTCTATAGCCTGAGGCAACCTCTTTTAGCTCAAGAGAAGAGTCCCTATACCTTTCTTCAAGGTCATTTAAAGCCATTTTGATTGCTGATAACTCTAACTGACCTAAGTCAATTTCCAATAAAGCTTTTATTTCAGATAACCTGAGAGGTCTTCCTGATCCAAAAAGTAATGCTTCTACAGTATTAATTATTTTTTGTGTTATCAACTTGAGCTCCTAGATATAGACTTAATATAAATTTCATTCTCTTCATTTTGAATTAACTCAACAAGACCATCTTTTGCAAGCTCTAAAGAGGCCAACAAAGCAACTGCAACTCCTTGCTTACCTTCTTTTTTTTGCAAGGTTTTATAAAATCCAATGATATTTCTTTTAGAAAGAATCTTAAGAATCAAGCTGATCCTATCCTGTGTAGATAATTCTTCAAAAGCTATCTGATGACTTGTTTTTAAATCAGGTCTTATAATAATTTCTTGAAATATATCTCTTAAATCATTCGCATCAAGGTCTAATGATGGTTGTTTTTCTTCAAATTTTGGCAGTCCTGCAGATGCAACAAAGTAATCTCTATCTACTCTTGGGAGAATCGCCATTTGCTCAGCAGCAGTTTTAAACCTCTGATATTCTTGAAGTCTTTTTATTAATTCAGTTCTAGGGTCTAGCTCATCTTCTTCATTTTCTGGCTTAGGAAGTAGCATCCTTGATTTAATTTCTGCTAAAGTTGCTGCCATTACTAGATATTCCGCAGCTAGTTCAAATTTAAGAGCATCCATTAGTTCTATATATTCAACATACTGATTAATAATATCTGCAACATTTAATTCAAGAAGATCTATATTTTCTTTTTTGATGAGATATAGAAGTAAATCCATTGGTCCTGAAAAAGTTTCAAGACAGAGTTCTAATGCATTTGGAGGTATAAAAAGGTCATCGGGCAGCTGTTCTAACGGTTGACCCATCACAAGCGGAATTTCTAATTGCGTTTGTTGTATGCTATCCATATTAAACACTACATAGTGTAAAGTCAGAAGACTACTAATACAACATATAGTATTTTAATTTTTTTGTTACTAAATTTAAAAATGCGTTTATTTTTAATGAAATAAATTTTTTTTGTAAATTTAATAAAAAAAACTGGACTAGTTCTCCTAAAATCCTCTAGTCTGATTTACTATAAGGTTTCTAATAAAAGAAAAATGAACTATTTAACTGATAATACAAGAATAATTGATAGAGTAGATGTTCCTACTCCAGCTGACATTATTAACGAAAATCCAATAACGGATGATATTTCAAGACTTGTTTATGGAACAAGAAATGAGATAAGTCAAATTCTTCATGGTAAAGATCAAAGAGTGCTAGTTGTTGCAGGGCCCTGTTCAATCCATGATACAAAATCTGCACTTGAATATGCTAAATGGTTGAAAGAAGCAAAAGACAGATTTGATAAGAACCTTCTTATAGTTATGAGGGTTTATTTTGAAAAACCTAGAACAACTGTTGGTTGGAAAGGTTTAATTAATGACCCTGATATAGATGGTAGCTTTAATATTTCAAAAGGTATTAGGACTGCTCGGGAATTGCTAATTAATATTGCTGAACTTGGTTTGCCTGCTGGTACTGAGTATTTAGATCCTATAAGCCCACAATATGTTTCTGATTTAATTTCTTGGGGAGCTATTGGAGCTAGAACAGCAGAAAGTCAAATTCATAGAGAATTAGCATCAGGCTTATCATGTCCGATAGGCATTAAAAATGGTACAAATGGCGATCTTAAAGTTGCTATTGATGGAATACAGGCTGCAAATCATCCTCATGTATTTTTATCTACAACAAAAGAAGGAGAGGTAGCAGTTTTTAAAACTTCTGGGAATATTGATAGTCATATAATATTAAGAGGTGGGAAAAATCCAAATTATGATCCAGATTCAATAGCTGAAACTCTTACAGCATTAACTGAGGCTGAGGTTAATGAATCAATCATGGTTGATGCTAGTCATGGAAATAGCCAAAAAATATTTAAAAATCAAATTTCTGTTATTGCTTCCATATGCGATCAAATTAAAAATGGCAATCAACACCTAAATGGGGTAATGATTGAAAGTCATTTGGTAGAAGGTAATCAAAAAATCTCTGATAATCTAGTTTATGGTCAAAGTATTACAGATGCATGCATGAATCTTGATGATATTGAAGATTGTTTGAAAGATCTTGATGCTGCAGTTGCTCAGAGTAGGGGTTAATAAGAATTGTCTGATAAAAAAATTAACTTTGAAAAAGAGGTTGCTGAAACACTTGGAATTGAAGCAGCAGTAATTCTTGAATTGTATCAATTAAAAAATTTTGATAATTCTATTACAGAAAAAAACTTTTTTGATCATGCTATTGATGAATGCTCATTTATGACCAGTGATGCAATTAATAAAAGTATTGATAAGTTAAAAAAAGTTAATTTAATTAGCTTTGATAACAACCAAGACACAAAAGAAAGCTTAAAAAATACTTTTGAACTAAAAACACCTAAACAAAATACAAAAGAGTCTAAAATAAAAATATCTCAAACTTGGTTACCAGAAAAAGAAGCTATTGAAGTTATAGAAATGGGTGGTATTCCAATAGATTTTGCAAAGTCAAAGCTTAAGGAATTTAAAATATATTGGGTTGAAAGAAATCAAGCAAGAGATAATTGGAATATATTATTTATTGACTTTATTAGAAGAGAATGGGCTAAGGAAAATTCTTCGAATAAAGGAATGCCATATTGTATAGATAAAAAATGGACACCTAATGAAGATGTCTATGCAGTATTAAGTCTTTCTCAAATAACAAAAGAAACAGCATTAAAATATCTGAAGGAGTTTATAATCTATTGGGAAGAAAATGGCACCGCACTTAAATCATGGAATTCTAAATTTATAGAATACGTTAAAAGAAAAGAATTAAATATAGTAACAAACAATGGTAAAGAAAATAACAGAATTAATGAACCTGGAAAATTCACGAAAGGTTTTACAGAGAGGAAAAGTGATCAATCCTGGGCAAAAGAATTTAAATTCTAGAAATCTACAAGATTTTATAGAAGCTATAGATGCTCTATTTCTAAAATTAGAGCTCGCATACCATTATCAGTTTTATAAAGTTTTTGGTTCTGATGAAAAACTGAATGAAGGTAAAAAGCTTTGGGCTACTAGCCTTAAAAGTTATGACATTGAAATTATAAATAAAGCTTCAGAAGAAATTATACAGTCTCAGCCATATCTCCCAACGCTTACAGATATAGTAAGAATATGTAATGAATTTTTAAAGAATACATCTTTGCCAAGTGCAGATGAGGCTTTTGTCGAGGCAAGAAAATCATTTTCACCAAGGAAAGAATATAACTGGACACATCCTATAGTATATTTTGCTGGTAAAAAAACAGGATGGAATTTATTAAACGAAAAAGATGGTAAAGATATTTTTTATGAATTCAAAAGAAACTACAAAGAATTAATTAAAAAAGTTGGTAATGGTAAAGTATTTAAAGTGCCTAAAGAAAAAACAGCCGAAGATTTAGAACCTCTTAACCAAAAATTATTTGAAAGCCTAAGAAATAAACACAAAATATAAAATTATCTATTAATCTTTTCTCTAGCTAGTCTTTGAAAAGGGTGCGAGAAATTGGCATAATGCATGCCCATTTTAGGAAATAATATGTCAAAAAACGTACGCATATCTTTATACATTATTTTGCCACTTTTGTTTTGGATGTTATCTGGTGCTTTTGTAGAAGAAAAGGTCATAAATGAAGAAACTATTTCTGGATATACAGCTGTAGGTGTTATGAAAAGTAATTCTGAATTATACAAACCCCAAATTTCATTAAAAGGAACAGCGACTTCAGAAAGACGCGTAAATGTTCGTGCTAAAACATCTGGCGAAGTTGTTTCAATTGGTGCAAGGCAAGGTGAGTTTGTTAAAAAAGACTTTGGTTTGTGTAGTCTAGGAGTTGTTGAGGTAAATAGAACTGTTGTTAAGTCGCCCTTCTCCGGATTTATAGAAAGTATTGTAAAACCAGGAAACTTTATAGAAAGAGGTCAAATATGTGCCACCATTATTCAGTTAGATCCGATTATATTTGTTGCTGAGGTTCCTGAGATTAGTATTGCTCAAGTCAAAGTTGGTCAAGAAGTAGATATAGAATTAATAACTGGGCAAAAAGTATCTGGTATTTTAAGTTTTGTTTCTAAAAGCGCATCTCCTGCCACTAAAACATTTAGAGTTGAAGTCGAGATTGAAAATAAAAATGGGATTATAAAAGATGGTCTTACAGCAGACATTATTATTAATACCGATGAAGTTGATGCTCACAAAATATCACCATCTATTCTTATTCTTGATGATGATGGTAAGTTAGGTATAAGGATAGTTAACAATCAAAATATAGTTGAATTTTATGAGATTATTATTGTTCAAGATGCCGCTGAGGGTTTAAGAGCAACCGGTATTCCAGAAGGGGCTAATGTCATTATTCAGGGACAGGGCTTTGTTGAGGATGGCCAGAAAGTTCAAGTAATTGCTCAAGGTCAGTTATGACAAAGATTATTGATTTTGCTCTATCAAGAGCAAAAACAACCTTAATGATCGCTTTGTTGATTTTGATTGCAGGTTCATATGCGCGTCAAGAAATACCAATAGCCGCTTCACCAAATATTCAGCTCCCTTTTGTAAGTGTATCGGTTTTTCTCGATGGTGCTTCGCCTTCTGATGGCTCTAGACTGGTTGCTAAGCCCCTTGAAAATAGATTAAAAAATGTTTCAGGTGTCAAAAATATTTCAGCCGCAAGTAGTTTGTCTTTTGTTAGAATTTTTATGGAATTTGAAGTTGGTTATGATATAGATAAAGCTTTAGTAGATACTAAACAAGCCGTAGAAGAAGTTAAATTTAATCTCCCACAAGAAGCAGAAGATCCTCAAATCCGAGAATATTCAAATGCTAATTTTCCAGTTATGAGTCTTAGCGTAATAGGAACCAGTTCATTAAGACAAAAAGTCTTTTTTGCAAGAGAATTAAAAGACAGGATAGAAAAAATAGAGGAAGTCCTAGAAACCGAAGTAATTGGTTCACCCGATGAAGTGCTTGAAGGCATTATTAATAAATCTAAAATGGAGGCTTATGGCGTTACATTAACTGATCTTTATTATTCTGTTGCAAATAATAATGTAATTATCCCTGGCGGGAAGCAAGATACAGGGCTTGGTAGCTTTATGATTGAAGTTCCAAGTGTAATAGAAAATGCTGAAGATGTTTATAGCATCCCTATAAAAGTAACAAAAGATGCGGTTGTTACTCTAAGTGATGTAGCTAGCATTAGAAGAACATTTAAAGACTTTAATTCATATGCAAGAGTAAATGGAGCTGATGCAGTTGCAATGGAGGTGATGTTAAAAGAAGGAGCAAATGCGATTGATGCTGCAAATAAAATTGAAATAGAGCTAGAAGAATTTAATAAGATATTGCCTAAAAATTTAACAGTAGTTAAAACCAATGACGATACTGTCTGGGCTAATATGATGGTTTCTGAATTAAATGGCAATATCATTTCAGCTGTTGTTTTGATTATGATTCTTGTAGTTGCAAGCATGGGTTTTAGAGTTTCAATGCTTGTCGGTCTTTCTATACCCTTTTGTTTCTTAATGACCTACTTAACTTTATACCTCCTGGGATATGAAGTGAACTTTCTTGTAATGATGGGCTTATTACTAGGAATGGGAATGCTTATAGATGGCTCAATAGTTGTTACAGAATATGCTGATAGAAAAATTAGCGAAGGTCTTTCAAGGCTTGAAGGTTATAGACTTGCATCAAAAAGAATGTTTACTCCTGTTTTAGCATCTGTAGGAACAACTATAGCTGCCTTTATACCTTTAATATTCTGGCCGGGTTATACAGGTCAATTTATGCGTTATTTACCAATCACAGTTAGTATAGTCCTCGCTTCATCTTTGTTTTATTCTTTAGTGTTGATACCTGTCCTAGGGTCTTATTTTGGACAAAGTTCTTCAAGTTTAAAGCTTGGAAAAGATAGCGATAAAACAGGAGAACCATTATTTGATAAATTATCTGAATATTATGGAAAGTTAACCAAGATCTTTGTAAAGAATCCAGGAGAGACAATTATTTTAACTTTGGCCATACTCTTTACTATTGTTACAACCTATTCTTTTTATGGTAAAGGTACTGTTTATTTTGCCATAGTAGACCCAGTTAAAGCAGAATTAACAATCAGAGGAAGAGGAAACTTCTCAGCTTTAGAGTCAAAAAAAATAATTGAAACCGTTGAAGAAAGACTCCTCCAAATTGATGAATTAGAAAGCGTTTTTCTAAGATCTGGCTCGCCATGGTGGGAGTCAGGGGGTGATAAAATTGGAAGTGGTTATGTAGAAGTAGTGCCGCCATCAGAAAGGGACATCAGTGGCCTTGAGATTATGCAACTTGTTACAGAAGTTACTCAAGATATTCCTGGAATAATTGTAGAAGCGGTTGCTGATCTGGGTGGACCTTCTTTTGATAGTCCAATTGAATTGAATATCTCTGGTGATATTGAAGCTGATGTAATTGCTGCTTCGCTTATTGCTGAAGAGTTCATGAGGAATGAGGTAAAAGGCTTAACAGGAATATTTTCAAGCCAACCATATCCAGGAGTTGAATGGAATGTTGAGGTTGATAAACAAAAAGCTGCTCAATTAGGTGTAAATGTTGGCGATGTAGGAGCTCTTGTGCAAATGCTTACCTCTGGATTTAAAGTAGGAGAATTCAGACCAGATGATTCAAAAGATGAGGTAGAAATAAGAGTTAGATTTCCAGCCGAAGATAGAACTATTACTGGAATTAATAACCTAAATGTCACTACTAGAAATGGTTTAGTTCCTGTTAGTTCTTTTATCAAACTTTCACCTAAGGAAAATAGAGCTACTGTCAACAGAAGAAATGCTCAATATGTTCAAGAAATAGGTGCTTCAACAATAGATGAGTCTGCAGTTGCGGCCAAGGTGGCTGAGATGCAGAAATGGATAGATGCTCAAAACTTTAGCAAACAAGGTGTCGTCATGGAGTTCACTGGAATGCAAGAAGAGACTGAAGAGGTAAATCAATTTATGGTTATGGCAGGAATTACAGCTATTTTCATAATGCTGATTCTGCTGCTTACACAATTTAATAGCTTTTATCAGTCTTTATTAATTCTTTCTGCAGTATTTATGTCTTTTGTTGGAGTTTTATTAGGTCTTTTAATTTCCAATAGGCCCTTTAGTTCAACGATGACGGGTATATCAATAGTGACTCTAGCTGGCATCGTTGTTAATAATAATATTGTACTAATTGATACATTTAATAGGCTTAAGTTTGAATCACCTGAAAAAGATAGATTTGAACTTGTTAGGGAAACATGTCAACAAAGATTAAGACCTATCTTACTAACTTCAGCAACTACAATTTTTGGATTGTTGCCTCTTGCTATGGGCCTTAGTTTAGATCTAGTGGGAAGAGATTTATCTATTGGTACTAGAGTTGTAGATTGGTGGCAAAATCTAGCTCTATCAATTGTTTTCGGTTTAGGATTCAGTACTTTCTTGACTCTTATATTTACTCCTGCTGCACTTGCCTTGCCATATAAAATACAGGAAAAGTATAAAGAAAGATTTAGCAAAAAAGTTATAGTCTAATAAAATTTTTAACAATACTAAGTTACAATTAAATATGGCAAATACAAAAGATCAAATAGATTTTGAATCCTCTTTAAAAAAACTTGAAAGCATCGTTTCAAAACTTGAAAATAACGACATAAGTCTTGAAGACTCAGTGCAATCATTTGAAGAAGGAATAAGATTAGTGAAAGATTGCCAGAAACAACTTAATGATGCCGAGTTAAAAGTAAAAAAATTACTTGAAGACGGAACTGTTACTGATTTAGAAGATAAGTAAAGTGTCTGAGCAGTTCTTAACTCGAACACGAGAACTTATTCATAAAAAAATATTGGCTGAAATTAGTGCTGATTCTTTAATTGATCAAGCTATGAGATATTCTGTGCTTAGTGACAGTAAAACAATTAGGCCGGCTTTGGTTCTAGCATCAGGAGAATTAAACAATAATTTAACAAAAAATAGCCTCATAACTTTAGCTACAGCAATTGAGTTAATACATACATATTCATTAATACATGATGATCTTCCTTGTATGGATGATGATGATATAAGAAGAGGCAAAGAATCAAGCCATATAAAATTTGGAGAAGCTAATGCTATTCTTGCTGGAGATGCATTACATGACTTAGCTTTTGAAATAATCTCAACAGACAAAGATATGAATGATGCATCTAAAATAAAAGCAGTTAATATACTTGCAAATGCATCAGGGGCAAAAGGCATGGTTCTTGGGCAACATCTTGATATTGAATCAGAAAAGTCTAAAGAAAATATAGATATAAAATCAATGAAGAAAATACATACTCTTAAAACTGGAAAGCTTATTAAAGCAGCTGTTGAAATGGGGCAGATTGAATCTAGTCTTAATAAAGCAGAAATAAATATGCTTTTGGAATTTGGCTCTAAAATTGGTTTAGCATTTCAAATTTTTGATGACATCCTTGATGAAACTGGAGAAACATCAGAATTAGGAAAACGAGCTAAGTCGGATCAAAAAAATAATAAACAAACGTATGTAAAGATAGTTGGTATTGATGAATCTGCAAAGATAGCAAATAAGCTCTTAGATGAATCGATAAATCTCATAGATGAATTGAGAGTCCGTGATAAGATCGAGCCTTTGAAATCTCTTGCAAAATTTATGGTAAATAGGAAAAGTTAAATTGAAAATTTTTACTAAAATACCTAATGAAAAACCTAATACGCCTTTACTAGATGAGGTAAATTATCCTAATGATTTTAGATCTTTTTCATCACATGAGCTTAAGCAGTTGGCTGACGAATTAAGAGAATATTTACTTTATACGGTTGGATTATCTGGAGGTCATTTAGGAAGTGGTCTTGGGGTTGTTGAGCTAACAATTGTCTTGCATTATCTTTTTAATACTCCTGAAGATAATTTGGTATGGGATGTAGGGCATCAAGCATATCCTCATAAAATTCTTACTGGAAGAAAGGATAAAATCAGTAATATTAGACAAAAAGATGGATTGGCGCCCTTTCCATCTCGTAATGAAAGTATCTATGATGCGTTTGGTGTTGGGCATTCAAGCACATCAATTAGCGCTGCTCTAGGTATGGCATTAGCAAATAAAGATAATGCAGAAAATAAAAAAACTATTGCAGTTATCGGTGATGGAGCTATGACTGCTGGAATGGCTTTTGAAGGATTAAGTCATACTGGGCATGAAAAACCAAATTTACTCATTATTCTAAATGATAATGATATGTCGATCTCAGAGAATGTTGGTGGACTATCAAATTACTTTTCTAGAATCTGGGCCTCTAAATTATATAAAGGGATCAGAAAAAGCGGATCTAGTTTTCTAAAGAATCTTCCTCAAGCACATCACCTTGCAAGAAAAGTTGAGACACAAATGAAGGCAATGGTTGCTCCTGGAATGATATTTGAAGAACTTGGATTAAATTATATTGGTCCTATTGATGGACATAATATAGATGAACTTCTTGAAGTAATTGGAAATTTAAAAGATTTTGAAGGTCCGCAATTTTTGCATATTATCACCAAAAAAGGAGCTGGTTTAAATCAGGCTGAAGATGACAGGATTGGTTTTCATGCAATAAGTAAAATTAAACCAAAAGATACAAAATTAAATAAATCTCCTAAGTATCAAGATATATTTAGCAACTGGATTGTTGATGCTGCTAAACAGGATGATAATTTAATTGCTATTACTCCTGCAATGCGAGAAGGTTCGGGTTTAGTTGAGTTTAGTAAGCAGTTTCCAGATAGATATTATGATGTAGCAATTGCTGAACAGCATTCGGTTACTTTGGCTGCTGGATTAGCCTGCGAAGGCAAAAAACCTATTGTTGCAATATATTCAACTTTTCTTCAAAGAGCCTATGATCAACTGATTCATGATGTAGCAGTTCAACAGCTTGATGTAACTTTTGCTCTAGATAGGGCTGGATTAGTTGGTGAAGATGGTCCAACTCATTCTGGAAATTATGATCTTGTCTATCTTAGATGTATTCCAAATATGGTTATTATGACGCCAGCAGATGAGAATGAAACTAGAATAATGCTATCAACTGCATATAATCATAAAGGCCCTGCTTCAGTTAGATATCCAAGAGGATCTGGTCCTAATATTAAAGTTGATGGCAGTTTGACTGAGATTGAAATAGGCAAAGCTAGATTAATCAGAGAGGGCTCTGCTGACGTGATCTTTTTAAATTTTGGATCATTACTTCATGAAGCGCGAAAAGTCTCAGAAAATTTAAATTTAACTCTAATAGATATGAGATTTGTAAAACCACTAGATAAAGATATTTTAAGAAAGTATTTAACTAATGCTAAGTTATTTATTTCTCTTGAAGATGGCTCTGTTGCAGGTGGCGCAGGAAGTAGTATTCAAGAATTTTGTTCAGAGGAAAATATTCTTATTAAATCTAAATTACTAGGTATACCTGATAAATTTATCGAGCATGCTTCTAGGGATGAAATGATTAAAGAGGTTGGATTAACATCTATGCAAATAGAAGAATCATTACGCCAACTGATGTAAGTCCAGCAAAGAATCCAGCTATAATATCATCTAAAACTATACCTATACCGCCTTTAATATTTTTATCAACATATGAAATTGGATATGGCTTAAGAATATCAAAAAATCTAAAAAGTAAAAAAGCTAGTATCACGAATACAACTCTCTCATCGCGAGTATCATAAAAAATTGCTGGATATAGGGCAATCCACATTCCTGCTAACTCATCTATAACTATAGATTTATGATCTTTCTCAATTAAATCAATTGAGGCTTTTTCACATATCCAGATTGAAAAAATTATAGTTATAGCAATAAATATCTCAATATTAATAACAATATGAGCAAGCATAATAAACAGCACACAAGCAAATAATGAACCCCATGTACCAGGTGCAAATGGTAATTTACCGATAGCACCTAAGGTTGCTATAAAATGAAATGGATTCTTAAGATCTGGGAAATTATTCATTATTTTTAAAAGTGTTCATATCCATTTATATCAATATCATAACCTTTATTTGAAGTTAACTTAATTTCAAGGCCTTCTGTTACCTCACCAATCTTATAAAATGTTTTATCGAATTTACTTTTGGGAACAGTAAAACATAAATCGTAGTCATCACCCGCATTGATATCATTAATATCTATTGTTATTGGAATATCATCTAAGTTTATGACTGCACCTTGTTTTGAAGCCTTAAGTAATTTTTTAAGATCAGCTAAAAGCCCATCAGATGTATCTATACAGGCTGAAGCAAAATTAACAATCTTTTTACCTAGCTCGATCTTTGGCAGTGGCCTTAAATAATCTTGTATATATTTAGAATTAGATTCCATATTACTCCAATCAACTAACCCCTTCTTTGCTCTTCCTGTTGGGCTACTAATGCAAATAAGATCTCCAACTTGAGCTGAATCTCTCATTAATATTTTCTCAGAGTAAGGAGTTCCATAAACAATTGCATTTAAATTAAGAGGGCCATTTGTTAAATCTCCTCCGATTAGGGATATTTCAAACTTATTAGCTATATCCTCAACACCTTCTGCTAATTTCTTATACCAAATTTCATCACTAATTTGAGAGGAGACTGATAAACTAAATGCTATAGGTTTGCAGCCCATCGCAGCAATATCGCTTAGAGCTACAGCAACTGCTCTATATCCAATATCTTGAGGCGAAGCGTTAGAAGGAAAATGGACATCGATGACTGATGAATCAACTGATGTAACAATGGGAGTATCTAAATCAAAAATAGCACAATCATCACCTGGACCTGTGATTATGCCATTCTGTTTATAAAATTCAGCGCCTATATGCTGAAAAAGTTCAATCAGTTCAAATTCTGAAGACAAGAACTAGCTAGGGTATCTTTCAAATAACCCTGAAGCCCCCATACCGCCTCCAACACACATGGTCACAACACCGAATTGTTTGTCTGATCTTTGAAGTTCTCTAGTTATATGACCAACGCATCTTGCTCCAGTCATTCCAAATGGATGTCCAATTGAAATTGACCCACCATTTACATTTAATTTTTCCATTGGTATGCCTAATGTATCTCTACAATATACAACCTGAACTGCAAAAGCTTCGTTAAGTTCCCATAAATCTATATCTTCAACAGATAATCCATTTTGCTTTAGCAATTTTGGTACAGAAAAAACAGGCCCAATACCCATTTCATCCGGTTCACATCCCATAGTTGTAAAGCCTCTAAAATATGCTATTGGTTTTAAACCTAACTCAAGCGCTTTATCTTCAGACATAATTAATGATACAGCGGCGCCATCTGATAATTGAGATGAGTTTCCAGCAGTTACTGATCCATTTTCTGGATCAAAAACAGGCTTTAGAGATGCAAGACCTTCTAATGTGGTTGTAGGTCTATTACATTCATCTTTCTCAACAGTTACTTCTACCTCTTTAGATTCACCAGTTTCCTTATTCATGAGCATCATCTTAGTTTCCATAGGAACTATTTCATCCTTGAAAAGGCCTGCCTCTTGAGCTGCTGCTGTTCTCATTTGACTCTCTAAAGCATATTCATCTTGAGCTTCTCTTGAGATATTGTATCTATTGGCAACTGTTTCAGCGGTTATACCCATTGGATGATATATTCCAGGATATTCTGCAGCCAATCTATTGTTCACAAAATTATCCATATTTTGAGCACCCATCATAGAAATAGTTTCAGCACCACCTGCAATTACAGCATCATAACAACCTGCCATGACTTGTGATGCTGCCATTGAAATAGTCTGCATCCCTGAAGAACAATATCTATTGACGGTTGTTCCACCAACGGTAATTGGCAAATTTGATAATACAGCTGCATTCCTTCCGAGATTGTGTCCTTGAGCTCCTTCAGGACTACCGCAACCCATAATTACATCTTCGACAACCTCAGGGGCAAGATTAGGGTTTCTTTCTAAAAGATTATTTATAATATGTGACAGCATGTCATCTGGTCTGGTCATATTAAACCCACCTCTGTGAGACTTAGCTAATCCAGTTCTTACGCTATCTACTATTACCGCGTTTTTCATGTTTTCTCCAAAAAAAAAATTCTGTGCTATTTTAGACTATCCTCATCACGACTTAAAGCCTTATACCAATTAGGAATGATATCTATATTGAATTCTTGGGTTTTCTTTAAAATATATGGAATAGTTATTGGGCTAAATGGCAATACAACTAAAACTCCTAGACCTAAACTTTTAAGATTTTGTTTAAGTTGATTATTTGCATAATCTATATCCTCATCTGACGCATCTCCTTCAACATACCTCAAATAAATATCTAGCATCTTTTTATTTTCTTCGTTCTCTTCAAGAAAACTTTCTTGTAACCTATGTAGATAAAGTTGTATTTTTTTTGAATTTAAAAACATATAAAGGTTATTGTATTACAGGGTTAATTCAATATGATAGATTTTAAGTATGTTAAAAATAGAAAGAAGCAAGCTTGTCTCAAAAATTTTAGATAAGCACTATCCAGAAACTCCTGTTCCATTAGATCACAATTCAGTTTACACCCTTCTTATAGCAGTGCTGCTTTCAGCTCAATGTACTGATGAGAGAGTAAATAAAATTACGCCAAAACTTTTTAAAATGGCAGCATCGCCTGAAAAAATGTCAAAAATTCCACAACAAAAAATATATGACATAATTAAGCCTTGTGGCCTTGGCCCTAAAAAATCAAAAGCTATACTAGAACTCTCTAAAATCTTGGTTTCTAAATTTAATGGAGAAGTCCCTAAAGATATTGAAGAATTAGAGAAATTGCCTGGAGTTGGTCATAAAACAGCGTCTGTGGTTATTTCTCAGGGTTTTGGTATCCCAGCTTTTCCAGTAGATACTCATATTCATAGACTAGCTCAAAGATGGGGGCTTACAAAGGGCAAGAATGTTTTACAAACTGAAAAGGATTTAAAAAAATTATTTCCAATAGAAGAATGGAATAAATTACATTTACAGATAATTTTTTGGGGTCGAGAATATTGTCAGGCAAGAGAATGTTTTGGTATTCAGTGTGAAATATGTGTATCATGTTTTCCTGATAGAGCTAAGCCATTTATTCATAAAAAACCTTAGTTCAGTTAGTATAATTTTTCATATTCAATCGGAGAAAAAATGTCATCAAGAGGAGACTCTATATTTAATAATAATGATTCTATTGAGAAATATGATGAAGATTTGTGGAATGCTTTTCATAATGAATCATTAAGACAAGAAGATCATTTAGAACTTATAGCATCCGAGAATTATGCAAGCAATAGAATTCTTGAAGCTCAGGGTTCTATCCTTACAAATAAATATGCTGAAGGTTATCCATCTAAAAGATATTATGGAGGATGTGAGTATGTAGATATAGCTGAAGAATTAGCTATACAAAGAGCTAAAGAGTTATTTAAAGCTGATTACGCTAATGTGCAGCCCCATTCAGGATCATCTGCTAATGCTGCTGCTTTTCTAGCATTACTTAAACCTAATGAAAAAATTCTTGGAATGAGTCTTGATCATGGAGGTCATTTAACTCATGGAGCAAAAGTAAATTTCTCAGGAAAGAATTATGAGGGAATCCAATACGGCCTTCATCCTGAAACTCATGATATTGATTATGATCAAGTAAGAGATTTAGCGCATAAGCATAAGCCAAAATTAATAATAGCCGGGTTTTCTGCTTTTTCTGGCGTAATTGATTGGTCTATATTTAGGGAAATTGCAGATGAGGTGAAAGCTTATTTATTAGTTGATATGGCTCATATATCTGGACTTGTTGCTGCTGGAGTATACCCTTCCCCTATTCCATATGCTGATGTTGTAACTTCAACTACCCATAAAACACTTCGAGGACCAAGATCAGGAATAATTTTAGCTAAAAGCAATCCTGAATTAGAAAAAAAATTAAATTCAGCTGTTTTTCCTGGTTCTCAGGGCGGCCCGCTGATGCATGTTATTGCAGCTAAGGCTATATGTTTTAAAGAAGCATTAGAGCCTGAGTTTAAGATTTATAGCCAACAAGTTTTAGATAATGCAAAAACTATGTGTGAAGTCATTTTATCAAGAGGCATCGATATTGTTACTGGCAAAACTGATAACCATATAATCTTAATGGATTTAAGGAATAAAGGTATTACGGGAAAAGATTCAGAGGCAGCATTAGGGTTAGCAAATATTACTGTTAATAAAAATGCGGTTCCAAATGATCCTCAATCTCCATTTGTGACCTCAGGAGTTAGATTGGGAACTCCAGCAGTTACAACAAGAGGCTTTAAAGAAAAAGAAATTCGGATAATAAGTAATTGGATTTGTGATGTTGTTCTATGTAATGGTGATAAAAAAATTATTAATGACGTTAAAAATAATGTAATTAATATGTGTAAGGAATTTCCTGTATATAATAAATAATTATGTTTTGTCCATTTTGCCAAGCAGAAGATACTAAAGTTGTTGATTCAAGATTGGTTGCTGATGGTTCTCAAATAAGACGAAGAAGAGAATGTGAAGTTTGTCATTCAAGATTTACGACTTTTGAGACAGCTGATCTAGCGCTGCCCAGGGTAATCAAAAATAATGGGGAGAGACAACCATTCAATGGCTCTAAGTTAAAGCGAGGCATGTTAAGGGCTCTTGAAAAAAGACCTTTATCAACTGAGGAAATAGATACTGCCTTTGGAAAGATTTTAAATGAAATAAGAACAAGTGGTGTGAGAGAAATTAAATCATACGCAGTTGGTGAGATCATGATGAAAGTATTAAAAGATATAGATCAAGTAGCTTATGTAAGATTTGCTTCTGTCTATAGAGATTTTCAAGATATTAAAGACTTTTCTGAAGAAATAAACTCATTAAGCAAATCCTCGTCAAAAAAAAGAAAACCAGCTAAAAAATGAGCTTTGAGGAGTATATGCTAAGGGCTATATCATTAGCTGAAGCATTCAAATATACCGCAAAACCAAATCCGGTTGTTGGAGCTCTACTTGTATCAAAAACAGGTATTATCTCTGAAGGATCTCATGAGAGGTTTGGAGAAAATCATGCAGAAATAAATGCAATCAATAATGCAAGAAAGCTATTAGGTAAATCTTTTAATTCATTTGAAGATTTAACATTAGTTTGCACTTTAGAGCCGTGTAGTCATTTTGGTAAAACTGGTCCTTGCGCAGAAGCTATAGCACAAATAGGAATTAAGAAAGTAATTATTGGGGCTCTTGATCCAAACCCATTGGTGGCAGGAAAAGGTATAGATTTATTAATAAAAAATGATGTGAAAGTAGAAGTGGGTTTATGCCAGGAGCTTGTAAAAGAACAAAATAAATTCTTTTTCTTTAAACATGAAAAAATGAAACCATATGTAACTGTAAAAATTGCCAGCTCTTTAGATGGCAAGTCTCATAATAAGGATGGCAGTAGTACTTGGATAACATGCGCAGAATCTAGAAACGATGTGCAAAATGTCAGAGCTTTATATGATGCAATTCTTACAGGAGGAAATACTGTTATTGATGATAATCCACGGATGAATGCAAGAGTAAATTTTGAAGTTAATCAACCTAAAAAAATACTGCTTTCAAAAAAGAATAATTTTGATATGGAAAGTAACTTCTTCAAGAATGCAGAGGTTACGATAATTAAGGAAACAAATATTGCTAAAGTAATAAATTCTATCTATGAGTTGGATCACTGTTCAGTTCTTGTAGAAGCTGGTCCAAGATTGGTTAATGCTTTTTTAAAGACTGGTCTTGTTGATGAGTTAATTGAATATAAATCATCTGAGCCGCTTGGAAAAAATGGAGTTAACTGGTTTTCAAAAAATACCACTATTGAAAATCTTGGTTTTAAATTAGAATCGACATGTAAAATAAAATCAGACGTTAAAAATATATATAAAAAATGCTGAAAGACAATATTATTGAAATCATAGAAGATATAAAAAATGGCAAGATGGTCATTATCTTAGATGATGAAGAAAGAGAAAATGAAGGTGATTTGGTCTGCGCTGCAGATCTTGTCACTCCAGATATTATTAACTTTATGGCGTCTAAAGGAAAAGGACTAATATGTTTGCCAATGAGTCAAAGTCTATGTGATAAATATGATCTTCCAATGATGACTCACAAAAATAGAGCTGCAAATAGAACTGCTTTTACGGTCTCCATAGAAGCTGCAGAAGGAATAACAACTGGTATTTCTGCTGCAGATAGATCTCACACTATACAAACTGCAGTAAATAAGAATTCAAAACCGTCAGATATTGTTCAACCAGGTCATATCTTCCCTCTTAAAGCTATGGAAGGAGGTGTTCTTAGCAGAGCAGGACATACTGAAGCGGCTTGTGATCTTGCAAAACTTGCAGGACTTCAATCAGCAGGCGTTATATGTGAAATTATGAATGATGACGGCACAATGGCTCGAAGAGATGACCTTATAAAATTTGGCAATGATCATGGTCTCAAAGTTGGAACTATAGCTGACTTAATTGATTATAGGCTTTCATCAGATTCTACTGTTGAGGCTGTTCATGAAAAGAATATTGTAAATGAGTTTGGTAAGTTTAATCTTATTGTATGGAGAGATAAGGTTAATGACGAATATCATTTTTCTTTAACCAAAGGAGATCTAATGAAAGTTGAATCTCCTCTAGTAAGGGTGCAAACACAAAGCATACTTCAAGACACTCTAGGAATTGAAGAGCTAGGGAAAAATTGGTCAATTCGCCAATCACTTGAAAGAATATCAAAAGAAGATGCCGGCCTATTTGTACTAATCAATCATAGGGATGCAAAAAGTTATTGGATGAATTTACTAGATAATAAAGAGGTGGAGCCTAAGAGAAATAGAAGAGTTATTGGAGTAGGATCGCAGATACTAAGAGCGCTTAAATTAAAAAAGATTACGGTATTAGGTACCCCGACAAAGTACAATGCCGTATCTGGATTTAACATAGAAATTACTGGATTTATAAATGAATAAAATTTTATTAGTACATACCTCTTGGTATAGCGAATATGTTAAAAAAATGATTGATATATCTTCTAAAATTATTCAAGAAATGGGTTTTAGTATTGATTCTATTAAAGCTCCAGGATCTCTTGAGCTAGCAGCCTTAGCAAAAAGTAAAATTTTAAAAAATTCAGCAGAATATTCAGGGGTTTTGTTTTTGGGTATTGTCGTGAGAGGTGATACATCTCATTATGATTTAGTCACAAATGAAACTTTTCGATGTATTGGTGATTTGAGTATGGAATTTGTAGATGTTGCTTTTATTAACAATGTTTTATGTGTAGAGAATGAGCAACAGCTCATAGAAAGGCTTGAAAAAAATACTGCTAATAATTCAAAAGCTCTTTTAAGCCTAATTAATGAAAAATCTAGCTAAGCATAAAGTTGCTGTAAGAACTAGAGAATATATAGTTCAAGCTATTTTCCAACTTCTTTTTAATAATGAAAGTGTCGACTCTATTATTAAACAATTTGAAGATGAGCATTCAGGAAAAAAAGTAGATTTTGTTAATTTTATAAAAGTTCTATCGGTAATTAATAAAAGAAAGGATGTCTTCTCCTCTATTTTAAATAGTGATTTAGGTCTTAAAGATTCAGAGATGGAACTAATTGATAAATCAATACTATTCTATGGAATTTATGAACTAGAAAATAAAGAACTACCAAAAGAAATAGCTATTGATGAATGTATTAGGCTTTCAAGAAAGTTTTCAAGCCCTGACTCTTATAAGTTTATAAATGCTTATCTAGATAAATTATCAAAATTGAATATTAGTCTAGATAAATAGTTTGCTCTCTTGATGGTCCAGTAGAAATAATAGATGCCGAGCAACCTATAAAATCTTCAATAAAACTTATATAACTTTTTGCATTTTCAGGCAGGTTATTAAAATCATTAATGCCCTCTGTTTTCGACATCCATCCAGGAAAAGTTTTATAAACAGGGTTTCCGCTATTATCATATTCTATACATGCATCAATTGAATTAAAACTATCTAAAACATCTAATTTGGTAAGACATAAATCAGTTACAGAATTAAGAAATATTGCTTTTTTTAAAGCAACAAGATCAAGCCATCCACACCTTCTAGGCCTACCTGTCGTTGCTCCAAACTCATGACCTCTTTTTGCCAGCATCTCTGCATTATCATCAAATAATTCTGTTAGGAAAGGCCCTTCTCCAACTCTGGTTGTATACGCCTTAGAAATACCAACAATTTTATCAATAAATTTTGGGCCAACTCCTATACCAGTTGATACGCCGCCTGCAGTAGTATTTGATGAAGTAACATATGGGTAAGTTCCATGATCTATATCAAGAAGAGATCCCTGAGCTCCTTCAAATAATATTGAATGCCCCTCTTTGCTCCACTTATAGACAACATCTTGGACATCACTTGAATAGTTATCGTATAAGTACTTAAAGCTATCTAATTCGAGCAATATCTTTTCAATACTATAAGGTTCTACATTATATAAATTTTCTAAAACTTTGTTATGGTAATTTACTAGTGTTGTAACTTTTTCTTTTAAGACTTTACTATCGCCAAGATCACCAAAGCGTACAGCTCTTCTTGCAACCTTGTCTTCATAAGCAGGTCCAATACCTCTTCCTGTTGTACCAATAGATTCTTTTTTATCTCTAGCTTTATCTATACCAATATGGCTTGGTAATATTAAAGAGCAAGCATTGCTTATATGCATTCTATTCTCAAAAGTAACACCAAGATCTTCTAAACCTTTTAATTCTTTAGCCAAGGCTTCTAAGGAGAGAACTACACCATTTCCAATTACACACTGAACATTTGGATGGAGAGCGCCAGATGGACACAAATGAAGAACTGTCTGTTGGTCATTTACTTTAATTGTATGTCCAGCATTATGACCGCCTTGAAATCTACAAACAGCATGAATTTGCTCACTTAAAGCATCAACGATCTTTCCTTTGCCTTCATCACCCCATTGCAGTCCAAGAACAAGGGTATTTAATGACATAGCTTAAGCCTTAATTTTCTTTAGATTGATTTAAATATTTAAAAAAGTCAGAATCTGAGTCTATTAACATAACATCTGACTTTTCTTGAAAAGTTTCGCTATAAGCTTTCATACTTCTGGTAAATTCATAAAATTCAGGGTCTTGTGAAAATGAGTTAGCGTAGATTCCTGTCGCCTCAGCATCACCTTCACCACGAATTTGTTCAGCAGTTTTATAAGCTTCAGCTAATATTACGACTTTATCTTTATCCGCAATAGCTCTGATCTCTCTAGCAATCTCTTTACCTTCAGATCTTAACTCCTCTGCTAAACGATTTCTTTCAGTTCTCATTCTTTCATATACAGCATTACTTAAATTAGATGGAAGATCTATTCGCTTAACTCTAAAATCAATAATCTCGATTCCTAAATCAGACACAACATCATTTAATCCAGATCTCATGGTATTCATTAGCTCATCTCTTTCTCCTGAAACAAGCTCAGTGACTGTTCTTTTACCAAATTGATTTTTTAATTCAAACTCAGTTCTCTGAGCTAATAAACTATTAAGACTATTAAAACTTCCATTATTTGCTCTATAAAAAGTTAAAACATCGGTAATTTTGTATTTAACAAATGAATCCACAAGCAAGTATTTACTTTCAACAGTAAGAATTCTATCGGGTTCTTCATCAAGTGTCTGAAGACGTGCATCATACTTTTTAACATTTTGAATAATTGGAATTTTAAAATTTAATCCCTTATCAACATTTGGGTTTATCGCCTCTCCAAATTGGAAAACAATTGCATGTTCTTTATCATTAACAATAAAAACACTATTTATTATGAGTCCTAAAATTAATGCAGCTAAAACAGTTATAGTTGTAGATCTATTCATTATTCTTCTTCCTCTTTTTTATTTTGTTCCATAATTTTATCAAGTGGCAGGTATAAAAGATTATTACCCCCTTCTACATCGATCATAATTTTGGTTGAATTTGATAATACAGACTGCATAGCATCTATATACAAACGATCTCTAGTGACTTCGGGTGCTTTTCTATATTCTTCTAGAAGCTTATCAAATCTTACAACCTCTCCTTCTGCATTTGCTACGACTTGTTTTTTATAACCTTCAGCATCTTGAATCCTTGCTTGCGCTTGACCTCTAGCTTCAGGAACAATAGATAATGCATACCTTTCAGCCTCATTTTGAAGCCTTTCTTTATCCTCTCGAGCTGCCACAACATCATCAAATGCATCTTTAACTGCTGCAGGCGGATCAGTTTTCTCTATATTAACTTGCTGAACATTTAACCCAGTCTTGTATATATCTAAATAATTTTGAAGCCTTTCACCAACACGCATCGCTATATCCTGTCTGCCAACTGTTAGGGTTTGATCTAAAGTATTATCACCCACCACATGTCTCAATGCGCTTTCTGTTGCCTGTCTTAAACTTGATTCAGGGTCTTTAACATTAAGGACAAAATCTTTAAGGTTTGCAATCCTATATTGCGCAGAAACAGTTACATCAACTATGTTTTCATCCTTAGTTAACATATTAGCTGATTGAGAGTATCTTCTAGTTAAAGTCACATTCTCAACATATCTTTCATCGATTCCAGCAAGCATAAAATTAAGACCTTCATCAGTTGTCTCATAATATTTTCCAAATCTTAATATTACAGCCTGCTCTGAAGAATCTAATTGATATACAGAAAGAGATGCATATATTACTGCAAGTGCAAAAAAACCGTATCCAAACATATTTCTCATGGGCATCTTAAATCCGCCACCTGAAGATGATCCGTTTGACTGACTATTGCCACCGCCAAAAAATGCAGAAAACTTTTTTATTAATTCATCAAAATCCGGAGCATCATTATTGTTACCCCAAGGATCTTTATTGTTTTGGTTATCCCAGTTCACTTTTATATTCCTATGTTTTTTTTATATTATAAAGTCTATTTAGGTATTAAATTTAATAATTAAACAAAACTTTTGATTTCTTTTGAATTTTTTAGGTATTTTATTATTTTTTTCTCCTGATTTAAGTCAAATAACTCCAAATCGGCCCATGAACGCATCCAGGTAATCTGACGTTTTGCAAATTGTCTAGTTGCAAAAAGAGCTTTTAAATAAAGTTCATCTTCGTTGTAGTCATTATTTATATATTTTATAGCTTGCTTATAATTGATTGCTTTTAATGCTGGGTGATCCTGTTTAATTTCATATGTATCTAATATCTTCTTAGTTTCATCTATCAATCCATCATTTAATAATTCTTTTAATCTCTTATCAATTCTTTTATGGAGTATGCTCCTTTCTATTGGAAAAATCCCTAGTTGTAAAACATGACTGTCTTTTAAAAGCTTATTATCTGCTTTTCCTAATTGCGATGAAGCTGTTCTGCTTGTCTCTTGAATAATTTCTAAGGCTCTGATTATTCTTTGAGAATCATTTTTTTGAATAGAACTAGCATACTCTGGATCTTTAAGCTCTAACTCTTTAAATAATTCTAATATGCCTTTTTGAGATTGAATGATTTTTAATTGCTCTCTATATTGCTCATTTCTTTCAGGTAATTTATCTAAGCCTTTTAGTAGGCTTTGAAAGTACATCATTGAGCCCCCAACAAGTAATGGAATTTTTTTTTCATGATGGGCTTTGTCTATTAATTCTTTTGCATCAAAAATAAAATTAGATGCTGTATATATATTTTCAGCAGTAATAATATCTACAAGTTTGTGAGGATATTTCTTTAATGTTTCTTTTTTAGGTTTAGCTGATCCAACATCAAACCCTTTATAAACCATTACGGAGTCAACACTAATAATCTCAATTGGAATCTCAGAATATATACTTATGGCTAAATCTGTCTTGCCAGATGCTGTTGGCCCTATTAAAAAAATAACTGGTTTTTTAGAATTGTTTATTTTAAGACTCTTCTTTAATTAAATAGCTTCTTCGTCTGTTTCGCCTGTTCTTATTCTTATCGCTTGCTCTAAAGGGCTTATAAAAATTTTTCCATCTCCAATCTTGCCGCTTGATGCTGCTGTGGCAATAGCCTCAGTTACTTTATCAAGAATGTCATCAGTAATAGCAATTTCTATTTTAATTTTAGGCAAAAAGTCAATCACATACTCTGCTCCTCTATATAGCTCAGTGTGTCCCTTTTGCCTTCCAAAACCTTTTACTTCTGAAATAGTCATTCCAGAAACACCAATTTTATCTAATGCTGTCCTTACTTCTTCTAATTTAAATGGCTTGATTATTGCTGATACTAATTTCACTCGTTTGCTCCTTCTAGAAAATCCATTATAACAGAGAGCTGTCGATCTGATGCTCCACTATTTCTATCAAGAATCTTAGATGCTGCTTCAATCATATTTAGAGCCTCATCCTTGTTAGCTAATAAATGTATAAACTCATTAGCTAAACTTTTTGAGTCATGAACAACTCTACATGAAGCATTATTTATAAATTCTTCAGCTATAGATTCAAAATTAAACATATGTGGGCCAATAATAATAGGGCATGCAAAAAAAGCTGCTTCAATAATGTTATGTCCGCCTCTTTCAACTAAACTTCCGCCAACGAATGCTGCCTCTGTACTTTTATACAAAACAGATGTTTTGCCAATAGAGTTTATTATTAAAATAGAGGATTTTGTATCAATGCCTTCAGATTCTATACAAGCAGAAATATTTTTCTTATCAGCAAGTTTATATATTGCTGCTGCTCTTTCTGGATGTCTAGGCACAATAATTAATTTTATATTTGGAAAATGTGTCAATACTTCTATAAAAGCTCTAAGTATTATTTCATCTTCTCCATGATGTGTGCTGACTGCTATTATATTTTTAGTTTTAATAAAACCATCTA